>NZ_JBFUIY010000001.1:0-427212 GCF_056401655.1 Allobosea sp. P4_E12
TCGGCGAAAAACTCAACAAGCGCCTCGGGCTCGCTGGCGACCTTGATCTCGCGGGCGATCTTACCCGTCGCATCGACCACGCACACGCTGCTCTCTGTCAGAGAGACATCGATTCCAGCATAATGCTCCACGGCTGTTCCTCTCATGATGCTTGAGGCCGATCGCTCGGACCTCGTTTTCAACACCATCATTCTGAGGGACAGCCACCCAAAATGGCTATTCGAAGCGCCGGCCCATTACGGCATCTAGTCTAGTCTGCAGCACGCGTCGTGGTCGGGCTTGTCCCGACCACCTGTACTTCCGTCCAAGCTCCACGCTTCGCCCCCGACGGTTCAAGACGTGGATGGCCCGCGTGACAGGGAGAGCCTGCGCTTCGCCTACGCCGCCAGGCCTCGCTTCTCCAGCAGCGCATCGGGCGTGGGCAGCCTGCCCCTGAAGAGCGTGTAGGCCTCTGCCGGATCACGCGTATCGCCCGCCGAATAGATGAAACGCTTCAGCTTGGCGGCGACATCGGCAGCGAAGACGTCTCCAGCCTCGATGAAGGCATTGAAGGCGTCGGCATCCATCACCTCGGACCAGAGATAGCTGTAATAGCCGGCCGAATAGCCGTCGCCCGAGAAGACATGGGTGAAATGCGGCGTGCGGTGACGCATGATGATCTCGGCCGGCATGCCGATACGCTCCAGCTCTGCCGCCTCGAAGGCAAGCGGATCGACCGTTGCTGGATCCTTCAGCGAATGGAAGGCGAGGTCGACCAGCGCCGAGGAGGTGTATTCCACCGTCGCAAAGCCCTGATTGAAGGTCTGCGCCTTCTTGATCTTGTCGATCAGCCCCTCGGGGATCGGCTCGCCGGTCTCGGCATGCAAGCAATAGGCCTGCATCACCTCGCGCGTCAGGAACCAGTGCTCGTAAAGCTGGGAGGGCAACTCGACGAAATCGCGCGAGACCGAGGTGCCGGCGAGCGAGCCATAGGTCACGTCGGACAACAGCCCATGCAGGGCGTGGCCGAATTCATGGAACAGGGTGCGCGCATCGTCGATCGAAAGCAGCGCCGGCTTTCCGGCTGCGGGTTTCGCGAAATTGCAGACATTGACGATGATCGGGCGAACCTCGCCGCCGAGCTTCCGCTGGCCGCGATAGGCGCTCATCCAGGCGCCCGAACGTTTCGATGCGCGGGCGAAATAATCACCGAGGAAGAGCCCGATATGCCGGCCGCCCACGTCGCGGACCTCAAAGACGCGGACATCGGGATGATAGCCAGCGAGATCGTGCTTCTCCTCGAAGGTCAGGCCGAAGAGCTTGCCCGCGGTGTCGAAGGCTGCAGCGATGATGCGGTCGAGCTGGAGATAAGGCTTCAGCACCGCCTCATCGAGCGCATAGGTCTTCTGGCGCACCTTCTCGGCATAGTGGCGCCAGTCCCACGGTCGGATCGGGCCATTCTCGCCCTCCTCCTGCGCGAGCAGGGCAAGGTCAGCCGCTTCCTTCGCAGCCCGCGCCTTGGCCGGCTTCCAGACCAGTTCGAGCAGCCCCCGGACATTCTCCGGCGTCTTGGCCATGGAATCGTCGAGCTTGAAATGCGCGAAGGTCTCGAAGCCGAGCAGCTTCGCCTTCTCGGCACGCAAAGCCACCATCTCCGCGACGATGGCGCGGTTATCCGTCTCGCCGCCATTCTCGCCGCGCTTGCTCCAGGCCACGAAGGCCTCCTCGCGGAGCTCGCGGCGGGTGGAGAAAGTCAGGAAGGGCTCGATGATCGAACGTGAAAGTGTAACCGCATGCTTGCCATCATGGCCCCGGTCGCCAGCGGCATGGGCCATCGCCGCCCGGAGGAAGGGCGGCACGCCCGCGAGCTTGGCCTCGTCATCGAGGACAAGCGCATAGGAGGCCTCATCCTTGAGCACGTTCTGGCTGAACTGCGTGCCGAGCCCCGCCAGCCGCTCGTTGATCGCGGCAAGGCGTTTCTTTTCCTCGGGACCAAGCTGCGCACCCGAGCGAACGAAGCCGCGATAGGTCCGCGCCAGCAGGCGCTTCTGTTCGGCGTCCAGTCCCAGATTCTCGCGCTTCGCGAAGACCACATCGACGCGGGCGAACAGGGCCGGGTCCATCATGATTGCCGACCAGTGCCGCGAGGTGACCGGTGACATCTCGCGTTCGATCGACTGCAGCGCCTCGTTCGTGTCAGCCCCGGCGAGATTGTAGAAGACACCGCCGACGCGGCTGAGCGCGCGGCCCGACCGTTCCAGCGCTTCGATCACGTTGGCGAATTCAGGCACTGCCGGATCGTCGGAGATCGCCGCGATCTCCGACTTGTGCTTGGCCAGAGCCGCCTCGAATGCCGGCGTGATGTGTTCAGGCTTGATCACCGCGAAGGGTGGCAGGCCGAAGGGTGTCTCCCAGACGGCGGCGAAGGGATTGTCGACGGGTAGCGGCAAGGCTTCTGGCGCGGTCATCTCGTTCCGTTCCGGAAAAACAGGGGAAGGTCAGTCTTGAGCGTAGATATGGGCGAGATAGCGCCGCATGAAGGGCGGCATGTCGAGATGGTCGCTCTCGGCAAGATTGCGCACAATCACGATGTCGGAGAGTTCCGGCTCCGCCTGCTGCTTGATGCGTGACAGCATGATCTCGCGCGCCTCCTCGGCCGACCAGGACAGCGCCACCGGCCGCATGAAGGCGACGCGCCCCGTCAGGATCACCGCCGTCCAGCTTTCATCGACGTCGATTTCGCCCAAGGTCAGTCCGGTCTCCTCACAGAGTTCGCGGGTGACGCTGCCGGCAAGGTCGAGCATGCCGTCGTCCCTGAGATCTTCGCGATCCGGCGTACCGGCGGCGAAATAGACTTTGCCCGCATTGGCGGTGTGGTCGCCCATCACGCCGCAGAGAAAGGCGCCATCCGCCGCCCTCAGGGCCGCCATCGCATAGCCGTTGCGGACCACCGGGCCGGGATGGCCAAGATCGCGCCAGGTCATGAAGGCGGCGTAATCCGTCTCGAAATAGCGTGCGCTGAACACGCCATCCGCGATCGCGCCGCGATGCTGCAGCATGATCCGGCCATTGAACATCGCCGGCTTGCCGGCGCTGATCCTGGCCCAATGCGCGGCAATGGCAGTGTGGTTCTCCCGCGCGAAGACCCAGTCATGCGGCTCGACCACGGCCTCGACCCGCGCAAGCGGAACGATCGTCCCGTCGACAACACCATTCATCATTCGGTCCCACTCACAGCAGCACGCCCTCGCTCACCAGCACAGCTTCGCCGCCAATGCTGGCCGAAACGAGTCCACCGCGCTCGACCCGCAAAGTGAGTTCGATCTGCGACGGCCGTCCCATCTCGTACCCCTGCTCGATGACGAGGCGGTGCTCGCCATCGCCGGGACGATCGAAGGCCATCACAGCGGCGGCGAAGGCGGCAGCTGCGCCACCGGTCGCGGGGTCTTCGCCGATGCCCATCCCTGGCGCGAACATGCGGGCATGGAAGTGATGGCCCGCATCGCGGGTCTGCCGACAATAGACGAAGGCGTTGGGATGCTCGGCCGGCTTCATCACCGTATTCCACCGCATCATGTCGAGCGTGATGCGGCCCATCGCCTCGAGGCTCGCCACCGGAACCAGCGTAAAGCCGACTCCACCGGAGAATACGCCTGGCTCATGGGCATCGAAGCCGATCTCGGCAGGATCGAGCCCGAGCGCAGTTGCAAGCTCCACTGGCGATGCCGCTTCTCCGATCCGCTCCGGCAAGCGCGGCAAGGTGAAGGTCGCCCTGCCCTGATCATTCCCGACCGAGACGTCGCAGGAGACGGCACCGATCCGCTCCTCCAGGACGAGCTTGTCGTTTTCCCTGCCCGCCTGGGCATCGTGGAGAGCGAGCAGGATGGCTGTGCCGACGGTTGGATGGCCGGCGAATGGCAGCTCCCGGCCCGGCGTGAAAATCCGAATGGCGGCACGGTTGGCCGGGTGGGCGGGCGGCGCGACGAAGACCGTCTCGGACAGGTTGAATTCGCGCGTGATCGCCTGCATCGCCTCGGTGTCGAGGCCCTCTGCGTCCAGCACCACCGCCAAAGGGTTGCCGGCGTGACGTGCCCCGGTGAAGACATCGAGCGTGACGAAGCGGCGTTTCACGGCAACCCTCCCTTGGTGGCAGGCACGACCAGATCGATGGTCAGCGGGCAATGATCCGACGCCTTTGGCCTGTCCCAGCCGACGCGCGGATAGCGGTCGCTGCAGGTCGCCAGCCGCGCCATCGAACGATCGGGCTCGCGCGGATCGAGCGGCACGCGATAGGGCAAACCTCGCCGGATCATCTGCATGGCCGGATTGGGGTTCGCAGCCGCCAGCGCCGGCGACAGCAGGATATGGTCCAGCGGCATATGGCTATCGATGAGCCGCTGTTCGGCCTCCGACCAGTAGCGCCGGAAATGCGTCCAGCGCTCATGCTGGAGCAGATGCATGATCGGGTCGACAGCGAAATCCTCGAGCAACGGCTCGATGCCGCTATCCCCTTCGTCGACCAACTCGCCAAGTGGGCCAAGGCCATGGCGATAACCGTTGAGATCACCCAGCACGATCCAGTTGGCTTCGCGCCAAGACGCCCCGAACCAGGTCTTGACGATGTGCCTGACGGCCAGGGCCTCCGCCCGCCGGATCGGCAGGGTCTCCTGCCGGCCATCGTCGCGGCCGTTGTTCATCGACTTGAAATGGCAACCGAAGAGCGTCAGCGAACGGTCACCGAAGCTCAGCTCGACAGCGAGGCAATCGCGGGCAAAGACCCTGTCGCCCGGCCTGATGCCGAACCGCGCGAGCGAAGGATCATAAGCGCCGGCCTGGCCGAAGCTGAGGTCCTTGTGCGAGACGACACGGACCGCCTGGGGCGCCAGCAGATCGCGCCGGGCGCCAAAGCCGATATCGATGTCGCGCCTGTCATTGCCGTCGATCAGGGCGAAATGGCCGTAGCGGTAATCGGCGATGCGATGGACGTAATTGGCAAAGAACGCCTGCAGGCTCGCGAGCGAATCCACTTCCTGCAGCATCCAGATATCGGCTTGCGCCTCGGCGATGGCGAGCGCCGTCATCTGGCGCTTGTCGTCCTCAAGCGCCACCGCGAGCGAGCGCTCGACGGCATCGCGCTGGTCGGCGCGCGGAAAATGAAACAGCGACATCGCCGCAGAGGTGTCGATGCGTCCGCCATTCTCGAAGCGGTGGCGCGTCAGCAGGTTTTCGACATTGAAGGTGCCGACGCGCAGTTTCATCGAATTCAGCCTGCGGCTCAGATCGCTTCGGGCGTGAAGAGCTGCGAAGGCGTCACGAACTCGTCCTGCGCGGCGACCGTCAGGATCTCGCGCGAGCCGGCCTCCTTCGTCCGCTTCAGCAGGCCGTAGATCGAGGACGAGGCCTTGCTGAGGGCAGCGGCAGCCGATCCCTCGCGCATGTAGTGGACAAAGAAGAGGGCGGCGATCGCATCGCCCGCACCGTTGACGCTGATATCGATCTTCGGCGTGCGCACCCGGAAGGCGCCCTTGGCGTCGGCCGCCATCAGGTCGATCGCGTCCGCCGGCGTTTCTTCCGTGACCAGCGATGTCACCAGCACGACTTTCGGGCCGGCATCGCGCAGCGTTTCGACGGCGCGGTGCGCGTCGGCGATGGTCTTCACCTCGATATCCGTCAGGAGTTCGAGCTCGAACTGGTTCGGCGTGACGATATCGGCAGCCGGCACCGCCTGTTCGCGCATGAATTCGGGAATGCCCGGCCGCACGAAAATGCCGCGCCCGACATCGCCGATCACCGGATCGCAGCAATAGAGCGCATCGGGATTGGCCGCGCGGACACGTTCGACGGCAGACAGGATGGCGTGGCCGATATCGGCCGATCCCATATAGCCGGAGAGCACGCCGTCGCAGCCCGGCAGCACCCCACGTTCGGCAATGCCTCCCATCACCTCGTCGATCATGCCGCCCTCGAAGACCCGGCCCTTCCAGTCCCCGTAGCCCGTGTGATTCGAGAATTGCACGGTATGGATCGGCCAGACCTCGACCCCAAGTCGCTGCATCGGGAAAACGGCGGAGGCGTTGCCGACATGGCCAAAAGCGACATGGGACTGGATCGAGAGGATGTTCATGGCGCGCAGCATAAGCCTTCAACGAAACGACGCGGCGAACCTAGCGGTTGCCGCGCCGGGAGCAAATCGAAAGCGTTGATGCAGGCGATGACAAACGGCGATCAGGCAGAGCCGAGACGCATCACGCTGGCCGTGTCGGTGAACTGCGTCAGGCTTCGCACCTTGCCGTCTTCCACAGTGACCAGATCGACCGCCTCGAAGCTCTGGGTACGACCGGTCGGCACATGGGTGACATCGGCGCTCCAGTGAAACGAGGCGCGAGCGCCTTCGACGAGCAGCCCCAGCGTCCTGAACTTCGAAAAGGCGAACGTGCCGATCAGCCCGGCCATCTGCTCCCGAACCGCGGCACAGCCCGTCTGGGGGCTGCACATGGGCCCGAGATCCTCCGCTCCCATGAAATGGAACCGGCAATCGGGATGGAAGAAGGCCATCACTCCATCAAGATCCCCCTGCACACGCGCCTCATAGGCGCTCAGGAGCAAGGTCTCGATCGCAGCGCGCTCGGTCATCTCGGCTCTCCCAATGGAAGAGCCGAGTTTGACCGGCCTGCAGAAAGGAGTCGAGAGACTACGATCCGGCGGCGGCCTTCTTCGCGAAGCTGTCGATGAAGGTCTTGTTCAGGTCGACATTCGAGGTCGCAAGCTCAGGATCGAGCAGTTTCAGCGAGTCATACATGCTCTTCATCGCATCTGGCGTGGAAATGCCGGTGCGCGAATAACTTTCCTGCGAATTCTTGACGGCGCGCAGATAGAGCGGCTTGTCGCCGAGATGGTATTCGGCGGGGACGAGATCGGCGACATCCTCGGGCTTGGCCGTCTCCAGCCATTTCAGGGACTTGACCAGCGCGTTGACGAGTTTCTGCGTCGTGACCGGGTTCTTCTCGGCGAAATCATTCTTGAGATAGAGCACGGCAGCAGGGTTTGAACCGCCGAACAGCGCCTTGGTGCCGGCCTCGGTGCGGGTGTCGATCAGCGCCACGACATCGCCATCCGCTTCGAGCTTCGAGGTCACGGGATCGAGATGCGAGATGATGTCGACCTGGCCTTGCTTGATCGCGGCAACGGCGCTGGCGCCGGCACCGACACCGATGATCGGCGCGTCGGTCGCCTTCAGGCCGGCCTTGACCATGGCATATTGCGCGGTCAGCGAGGTCGAGGAGCCGGGCGCGGTGACGCCGATCTTCAAGCCCTTGAAATCGGCCGCGGATTTGACCTTGTCGGCAAGCTCCTTGCGCACGGCGATGGTGATCGCCGGGAAACGCCCGAGCTCAACCACGGCGCGGATGTCCTGCCCCTTGGCCTGCATCCGGATGGTATGCTCATAGGCGCCGGTCACGACATCGACCGAGCCGCCGACGAGGGCCTGCAACGACTTCGCGCCACCGCCGAAATCGTTGATCGTGACGTCGAGCCCCTGCTCCTTGAAGAAGCCCTTCTTCTCCGCGACCGTCAGCGGAAGATAATAGAGCAGCTGCTTGCCGCCGACGCCGAGCGTGACATTCGGCTTCTCGGCCGTCTGGGCCTGTGCGCCAAACGGCACGAAGCCGAGAGAGGTGGACAAGGCGAGCGCGGCCAGCGCGCCGCGACGGGTGAAGCTCATCGAATTTCCTCCTGATGGGATCGGTTTGCGCTTCTGAACTGGCGCAGTCGGCCCCGACGATAGGCGAGATTGCCCGGCACGGGCAACCTTCGCCTCCCCGATCAGCCCGAGGCCCGGAGCGCAACTTTCGTCTGAGTCCCCCAGGCGAACGCCGGTGAGCCCGCGTCGCTATAGCGTCCCCTCGCCCCGGAAGGACGCAACGCCCTGCCGGGTCCGGTTGACGATGAGGCGTGTCACATCCGGGCGGGCATAGTGTCCGGCCTGATCGAAATTCTGGCGCTCGCGCCTGACCTCGCGATGATCAAGCGTCGCAACGAGAAGCTCCTCGCGCCCCGTCACGGGCTCGATCACCCATTTGCCGTCAGGGCCGGCGATGCCGGAGCCGCCATCAGCGAGGATCTCGGGGCAGGTTTCCAGCATGGCAGCAGCAGGACTGCCGGCCGGCACATCCTGCTTGCGCATCAGTCCCGAGACCGCCAGCACGTAGCTGCGCCCCTCGCGCGCCAGGAAGCAGGTCGTATCCACCGTGTTGCGGAGGTTCCCCGGCCAAAGCGCCACATGCAGATTCTCACCCTGCGCGTACAGCGCTGCTCGCGACAGCGGCATCCAGTTCTCGAAGCAGTTCAGCCCGCCAACCGTGAAGGCCCCGACACGGTGCACCTGAAGACCATGTCCGTCGCCCGGCGCCCAGCTCAGCCTCTCTTCATAGGTCGGCATCAGCTTGCGATGCACCGACGCGATCATGCCATCCGCACCGATATGCACGCGCGAGCAATAGACGCTGTGCCCGCCGCGATCTGCCGGCCGCTCGATGATGCCGAGCATGACGGCGATGCCGCCGCGCTGCGCCGCAGCGCAGACCGCAGCCAGATGGCCGGCCTCGATCTGAACGGCCTGATCCAGATAATGCGCGTGAATCTCCTTCTGCAGCGACGATTCAAAGCGCGCCCCGTCGGTATGTTCGATCCAGAAGGGATAACCCGGCACCAGCGCCTCCCCGAACGCGACGAAGCCGCACCCTGCCGCGGCGGCGCGCGCTATCCAGTCGGCCACCTTCCCCAGTGTGGCATCGCGATCGAGCCATACCGGAGCGATCTGGGCGAGGCCCACGGTCAATCTGTCTGATACGGCGGTCATCGAGCCCCATCCCTGGCCTTGAGTGTGTTGCGRTGGCCGGGTTAAGGACGCGGACAAGATCAGTCCAATTAATCCTTGGAATACCCCTCGATCATGCCACCTAATGTCACTCTGGTGCAGCTGCGTTGTTTCGCCGGCGTCGTCGAACATGGCGGCTTCACGGTGGCGGCCGACCGCCTCTGCCTGTCGCAGTCAGCCGTGAGCCAGGCGGTCGCGGGGCTGGAACGGACGTTGGACGCCGCCTTGCTGCTGCGCGGCCGCGATGGATTGGTGCTGACGGCAGCCGGCGAAGCGGCCCTTGTCGAGACGCGTGCGGTACTCGCGGCCGTCGAACGGCTCGGCACTTGCAGCGGACTTGCCGGCAAGTTGAGCGGCACCTTGCGGATCGGCGTCGTACAGAGCGCAGCCATCCGGCTGCTGCCCGCATGGCTGCGGCGCCTGCGCACCGAGCATCCCGGCATCACGGTGAGCTTGTATGAAGGGACGGATCCGGAGGTCACCGCCTGGATCCAGGCCGGCGTGGTCGAGATCGGCATCACCAGCCGCACCCATCCCGAACTGGCAGCCCGCCCGGTCTATTCCGACGACTACCTCGTCGTTGTTCCCGCCGACCACGAGCTTGCATCCCGGGCCTCGCTCCCGCTCGCTGCCCTGGACGGGCAACGCATGCTGCTCTCGGGAGGCGGCTGCGAAACGCTCATCCAGGAACTCCTGACAGCAGCAGCCAGCCATCCCGAGATCGCCTGCCTCGTGCGCGACAACGCGACCTTGCTCAGCATGGTGCGTGAAGGGCTCGGCCTGACGATCATGCCCGAGCTGGCCCTCGACGACAGCCGCGGCGTGGTTGGGATCCCCCTCCGCCCGAACCTCCGTCGCACCTTGCACGCCGTATCGCCGCCCGCGGAGACGCTTCGCCCGGTCGCGACAGCCTTCCTGACCCTGATCGAAAACGGCGCCGCTGTCGGGCTCAAGGCTCGTCAGCAGCGCCCCAAGACAGCAAGCGCGGGGTGAACCGGCAGCGCCAGCCTAAAGCATCGGCCCGAAAAGTGGATTGCGGTTTTCGGGAAGGCCGATGCAAATACAGATGAATAGATCATCAGACTGGATACGATATCCGGTCTGATGATCTAAGTCGTCGTGGTCGCGCTCTGTCCGGGCCGCCAGACCAGCAGGCGCTTCTCGACGAAGGTGACAAGCGAATCGATCACGATGACGAAGAGCGCCAGGATCAGCATGCCGGAGAAAACGCCGGTGACATCGAAGACGCTCTCGGCCTCGTGGATCTTGTAGCCGAGACCGGCCGACGAGCCGAGATATTCGCCGACGACCGCACCGACCAGCGCAAAGCCGACAGAGGTGTGCAGCGAGGAGAACATCCAGGTCAGGGCCGACGGCCAGTAGACATGGCGGAAGAGCTGGCGCTCGTTCATGCCGAGCATGCGGGCATTGGCGAGCACCGTCGGCGAGACCTCGCGGACGCCCTGGTAGACGTTGAAGAAGACGATGAAGAAGACCAGCGTGAAGCCGAGCGCCACCTTCGACCAGATGCCGAGGCCGAACCAGAGCGCGAAGATCGGCGCCAGCACCACGCGCGGCAGCGCATTGGCCGCCTTGATATAGGGGTCGAACACCGCCGCCATCAGCTGCCGGCGCGCGAAGGTGAAGCCGAAGAAGACGCCCGCCGCCGAGCCGATGACGAAGGCGAGCACGGTCTCGGTCAGCGTGATGCCGAGATGGAAATAGATGTCGCCGCCAGTGAGCTGAGTCCAGGTCCGACCAAGGACCTGCAGCGGCGTCGAGAAGAAGAACTGGATCGTCTTGGTGTCGCCGAGCAGCGGATAGACGGTGAAGACGTGCCAGATCAGCAGGAACACGACCGCGACGAGAATCTGCAGTGCAAGGAGCGTCAGGCGGTTCACGAGGCGTCTCCCTGCACCAGTTCCTTGCCTTCGCCCATGGCGTAAGCCTTCTGCACCTCGATGCGCAGCGACGACCAGATGTCGCGATGGATCTCGTGGAAGGCCTTTTCCAGCCGGATCTCGGCGATATCGCGCGGGCGCGGCAGGGTGACTCTGTAATCGGCGACGATTCCGGCGGCCGGCCCCGCCGACATCACCACGACGCGGTCGGAGAGCGCGATCGCCTCCTCGAGATCATGGGTGACGAAGATCAACGCCTTTCGATCCTTCGACCAGAGATCCAGCAGCAAGTTGCCCATGATCTGCCGGGTCTGCGCATCGAGCGGTCCGAACGGCTCGTCCATCAGCAAAATCTCGGGATTGCGGATCAGCATCTGCGCGAGGCTGACGCGCTTGCGCTGGCCACCCGAGAGCATATGCGGATACCGATCGACGAAGGCACGCAGGCCGACACGGCCGAGCCAGTCTCGCGCACGGGCATCGGCCTCCGCAGCCGGCACGCCCATCGGCTCCAGCGCCACGGCGACATTCTGCAGCGCCGTCTTCCACGGCATCAGCGCGTCCTGCTGGAACAGGTAGCCCGCGCGCACATTCAGCCCCGCGAGCGGCTTGCCGAATATCCCGACCTTGCCGGCAGACGGGGTCAGCAGCCCAGCCGCAGCATTGAGCAAGGTCGACTTTCCACAGCCGGTCGGCCCCACGACCGAAACGAACTCCCCGGCCGAGACGGTGAGATCGATGCCGGTCACCGCCTTGTAGCGATGCCCGCCTGCAAGCTGGAAGGTGATGTCGATGCCGCTGAGATTGACAGCTGGCGCGGTATCCGCCCCGGGCACGCCAGCAGGGCCCGCACCAGCGTGCAGGCGGTCTTGAAGCTCCATAAAGCGTTCCCCAACGGCCTGCTGCGCCAAGCGCCTGGCCGAATATCGCGTTCGTTTGGCGAAACTCTAGGTGATCGCCTCCGGAAGGCAACCCAACCTTGGTCTTGTCCGGCAGATTCGCCGCAGCGCGCAGCTGTTGCATCCACGGCCCGAGGCAGCGATAAGCCAGCGCCTTGGCCTGAAAGATCTCGACCCTCATGCAGCAACTCGAAAGCCTGATGCAGGGACTCGTCGAGTTCATGCGCACCAACCAGCAATGGGCGATCCCGATCGTCTTTCTGGTGGCCTTCGCCGAATGTGTGGCGGTGCTGTCCTGGCTCGTACCCGCCACGGTGTTCTTCACCGCCTTCGGCGCGGCGGCGGGAGCCTCCGGTCTCGACCTGGTTCCGCTGGCTTTCGCGGCCTCGCTCGGCGCGGGTTGCGGCTTCTGGATCTCCTATTGGGCCGGCATCGTGCTCGGCCCGCGCATCGGAGAAACCTGGCCGCTCAAGAAGAACCCTGAACTGCTCGAGAAGGGACATGCCTTCTTCGAGAAATGGGGCATCTTCAGCATTCTCATTGGCCACTTCTTCGGGCCGCTGCGGGCGGTCATCGCCATCGTCGCCGGCATCGTGAAGATGCCGTTCCTGCCGTTCCAGCTCGCCAACTGGGCCGCGTCTTTCGCATGGGGCTTTGGCCTGCTCTATGGTGCCGGACGGCTGGCCGAGTTCGTCACGCGCTGATCCCGAAAACCGTCCGAACACTGAACGGCGCATTCAGGGCGGGTTCAGGCCAGAAGGCGCGAATTGACGGCGTTGCGTCGCGATATCGCCACTCACCAGTGCGGATCTGACGCGGCACGCCGAACGGCTCCAGGCTGCCGGCGTTGTCGAGGCGGGCGACCCGGCGCCTGTCCGATGCTACCCTCCCGGGGCAGGACTATGGAGTCCAACCATGAGCCTTTCGCGCATCATCTCGCCGATCGTCGCCCTCGCGCTGACCGCCGGCTTCGCCTTCGCACAACAGCCCGCCACGCAGCCGAGCGCCCCCGCACGTGCCCCGGCCCCAGTCACGACGCCCGCAGCGCCCGCCGCTGGCACAGCCGCCAAGCCTGCACAGCCCGCAGCCGCCGCTCAGGTCAAGAAGATCAACATCAACACCGCGACCGCCGCCGAACTCGACAGTCTCAAGGGCATCGGCGAAGCGCGCTCCAAGAAAATCATCGAGGAGCGCTCCAAGGCGAAGTTCAAAGACTTCAATGATCTCGTGAAGCGCAGCGTCCTGCCCTCGAATGTCGAGTCCGACATCAAGGACAAGATCACCTTCTGACCCCGCTATCCCTGCGAGGAGAAAGGCCTCCGGCGCAAAACGCCGGAGGCCTTTTCCGTTTTCGATGGTACCGCGTTCTTCGCCAAATCCTGCCGTCTGACGCAAACGCCCTTCAGTATCCGAAAAGTCCGAACACCGCGGCGAATACGATCACGAGCGACACTGCAAGCAAGGCCCGCGCACAGATAGGGCTGTCAATGACACTGTTCAGATTCATCGTCCTCATGGCCGCCTCCACGTACGACTGCCTCGACGAACGCATCGGACTGGAACCGGTTCCACGCCCGGAAAGGCGAGAGGGCGGACACATTACTGCATCCGCCCTCTCGGAATCAATGATTTGTTAACCCTCTCAGGCGCTTGGCGAGCGGTATTGCAGCGGCTCGCCAAGTCCGTGAGTCAGAGCCTGAGCCCGATCAGTTCTTGGTCTTGTCGACCAGCGCCTTGGCCTTGATCCAGGGCATCATGTCGCGCAGCTTGGCGCCGACTTCCTCGATCGGGTGCGCGGCCATACGGGCACGGGTGGCCTTGAACGAGGTCTGGTTGACCTTGTTCTCGAGCATCCAGTCGCGGGTGAACTTGCCCGACTGGATGTCGGTCAGCACGCGCTTCATCTCGGCCTTGGTCTCGGCGGTGATGATGCGCGGGCCGGTGACATACTCGCCGAACTCGGCGGTGTTCGAGATCGAATAGTTCATGTTGGCAATGCCGCCCTCATAGATGAGGTCGACGATCAGCTTTACTTCATGCAGGCACTCGAAATAGGCCATCTCGGGTGCATAGCCGGCCTCGGTCAGGGTCTCGTAGCCAGCCTTGATCAGCTCGACCAGGCCGCCGCAGAGCACGACCTGCTCGCCGAAGAGGTCGGTCTCGCACTCTTCCTTGAAGGTGGTCTCGATGATGCCGGCGCGACCGCCGCCATTGGCCGAAGCGTAAGACAGGCCGAGATCATGGGCGTTGCCGGTGGCGTCCTGGTGGATCGCGATCAGGGTCGGCACGCCGCCGCCGCGCTGATACTCCGAGCGCACGGTGTGGCCGGGGCCCTTCGGCGCGACCATCAGCACGTCGAGGTCCTTGCGCGGCTCGATCAGGTTGAAATGCACGTTGAGGCCGTGCGCGAAGAGCAGCGCGGCGCCTTCCTTCATGTTGCCATGCAGTTCGTCACGATAGATGTCGCCCTGCAGCTCGTCAGGGGTCAGCATCATCATGATGTCGGCGGTCTTGGCGGCCTCGGCCGGGGTCATGACCTTGAAGCCTGCTTCCTCGGCCTTCTTGCGGGTGGCCGAGCCGGCCTTCAGGGCGATGATCACGTCCTTCACGCCGGAATCGCGCAGGTTGAGCGCGTGGGCATGGCCCTGCGAGCCATAGCCGACGATGCAGACTTTCTTGCCCTTGATCAGATTGATGTCCGCATCGCGGTCGTAATAAACGCGCATAGGTTGCTCCTTGGTCTCGCGTTAGGGTTTTTCTTTGCCCGGAGCGGCTTCAACCGCGCCGTACAGAGTGAGGAATTGATCGGTCGCGCGCGCTGCATCGCGCTCGTTCTCCGCTGGGCTCAGCACGAGCGCATCACCCAGCAGCAGCCTGATCTGCACATCGCGCCCGACAAGGCCGAGGAATGTGCGAAAGGCGGTCTCCGTATCATCGAAAGCCAGGAGCCCCGCCTCACGGCCTGCGGCGAGAACCGGCTTCAGGCGTTCGCCAATGGCGACACGCCCGTTCGCCAGCACGATCCCGCCGAGATTGCCTGCCTTCGATCCCGCCTGGCTGATGGCAATCCGGTTCAGTGCAATCGAGGTGTCGCTGGTGATCACATTAAGCCAGTTCGCGGCAAAACGTATCAGGCTATCGCGCAGCGTCAGGGCATCGAGTTTCTGGCGATCATAATTGCCGGCGCGCACCTTCGAGGCCTGCCACTGCACGGTCGCGGTCAGCAGGCCGTCACGATCGCCGAACCACTTGTAGAGGGTTTCCTTCGAGCAGCTCGCACGCCGGGCGACAGCCGTCATCGTCAGGTGCTCGCCCTTCTCGACCATCAGGCCAAGCACAGCATCCAGCACGGCCTGTTGCCGGGCTGTCAGTCCTTCGCTCGATGTATCTGGAGTGGCGCTCAAGGATCAGTACCGTACGTTACGGTTCGGTCTCTACAGGAAGGTTTTTCTGAGCGCAAGGGCCAGCCTGCGAAGATCCTCGACACGGGCCCGGCCGGGTTTCGCTTCCGCCCGGAATGCGTCAATCTGCGCCGCCATCCGTCCCACCGGTTGGGGCAATTGCGCTTCATGGACAACGCGTTATCCGATCTGGAGATACAAGTATGAGCTTGCCTACGGCCGCCGAGACCGTCGCCTTCTGGCGGCAAGCCGGACCGGATAAGTGGTTCGACAAGGACGACGCCTTCGACCGGGAAATCCGCGATCGCTTTCTCGAGGCCCAGCGCGCCGCCGCGGCGGCCGAGCTCGGCTCTTGGGAAGAGACCCCCGAAGGCGCCTATGGGCTGCTCATCTTGCTGGACCAGTTTCCACGCAACCTGTATCGCGGCTCGCCCGAGGCCTTCGCCAGCGACGATCTCGCTGTCGAGGTCGCCGAGCGCGCCATCGCCCGCGGCTTCGACCAGCACTTCACCAATCCGGAGCGGCGCTTCTTCTACATGCCCTTCATGCATTCCGAAGAGCTGGACCATCAGGAACGCTGCATCGATCTGAGCCGCGCCTCGGGCGATGAGGACAGCACCAAATACGCGATCATCCACCGCGACATCATTCGCGACTTCGGCCGCTTCCCGCATCGCAACGCCATTCTCGGCCGGGACACGACACCCGAAGAGCGCGCATTTCTCGACGCGGGCGGCTTCAGCGGCTGAGGCTGCCGCGGGAGGCTAGCCTCCTCCCGCCTGCTGGCTCGCGATGCGCTGCAGGAAGATCGCCGCAATCGTCAGCAGGAAGCCCGCCCACCACAGCGGCGAACGCAGGCTCTTGCCGCTGCCGGGAGCTTCCGGCGGCGCCTTGCCATTGAGCCGCTGGATGATCGGCCAGGCGAAGCAGCCGAACCCGGCCCCCCCGAGCGCAAGCGCCACCATATTGAGCGAAGCCGCATCCATCGCCCTAGATCACATCGCCTCAGGGCCACGGCTCATCGCCGCGATGCCGGTGCGCGAGACTTCGGTGAGCCCGACCACGGTCATCAGCTTGATGAACCGCTCGATCTCCTCGGTCGAGCCCGTGAGCTCGAAGACGAAGGAGGTCAGGGAGGCATCGAGTGTGCGCGCGCCGAAAGCCGCCGCAAGCCGCATTGCCTCGACCCGATGGTCGCCCTTGCCGACGACCTTGACCAAGGCAAGCTCGCGCTCCAGCGCCTCGCCCTGCAGCGTCAGGTCGACGACCCGGTGCACGGGCACCAGCCGGTCGAGATGTGCCTTGATTTGCTCGATGACGTTGGCGGTGCCCGACGTGACCACGGTGATGCGCGAGATGTGCTTCTCGTGCTCGGTTTCCGAGACGGTGAGGCTCTCGATATTGTAGCCGCGGCCCGAGAACAGCCCGGCGATGCGGGCGAGAACGCCCGGTTCATTGTCGACGATCACCGCCAGCGTGTGGCGGGCGACCGGCTGGATCTTGGGAGCGTTCGGATAATGCGTGGCTGACGTCGGCATCGGACACCTGCAGGAGCTGAAGCGGAATTCGGAACTAGACGTGACGGAGATTGGCGATGGCGGGCTCGTCGACCTCGTCCTGGGTTACGATCCAGGGCTCGGCCAGGGCGGCCTTCAGCCAATCCCGATAGGAGGGATGGTCGAGCACCGCGGCCATATAGGCCGCACTGACCGGGTCGACCGGGATCGAATAGGTATCGAGCCTTGTGACGACGGGCGCATACATGGCATCGGCTGCCGAGAAGCCGCCGAAGAGGAAGGGCCCTCCCTCCGCCTCGCCGAAGCGGGAGCGAGCCTCGCGCCAGAGTGCAGTGATACGGGCGACATCCTTCGCGACGTCGCCCCCGCGATCGCGTGCCGCAAAGCGCTTGCCGAGATTCATCGGACAGGCCCGGCGCAACGCGAAGAAGCCAGCATGCATCTCGCTCGACATGGCACGGGCATGGGCGCGCGCCGCCCGGTCCCTTGGCCAGATCCCGAGATCGGGATAGCTGTCATGCAGGTATTCCATGATCGCGAGCGTCTCCCACGCCGCAATGTCCCCGTCGACCAGCGTTGGCACGGTGCCGCCGCTGCCCGGAGCCTCGGCGAAGATCGCCTCCTTGAAGCCAGGCTCGTCGAGCAGGACGAGCTTCTCATCGAAGGCAATGCCCTTGGCGCGCAGCACGAGCCAGGCCCGCAGCGACCAGGACGAGTAGCACTTGTTTCCGATCAGGAGCTTCATGCCGCCTGGCTCGCCGTTTCCAGGCCGAAATCGAGCGCCGCTTCGACATGCAGCGCCGTCGTGTCGAAGACCGGGATGTCGAAATCCGCTTGCGAGACCAGGAGGGTGATCTCGGTGCAGCCAAGGATCACCCCGTCCGCGCCCTGCTTTACCGCCGCTGCGACGATGTCGAGATAGCGTGCCTTCGAGGCAGGCTCGATCCGACCACGGCAGAGTTCCTCGTAGATGATGCGATGGACATCGTCGCGCTGTTCGGCATCGGGAACCATGGCCTCGACGCCGAACGCAGCGAGGCGCTCGCGATAAAAAGCCTGTTCCATCGTGAAGCGCGTCGCCAGCAATAGCGGCCGCCGCGACGGGCTTTTGCGGATCGCCGTCGCGGTCACGTCGGCCAGATGCAGGAACGGCACGCGAGTCGCAGCCATGATCCGGTCCGCCAGCTTGTGCATGGTATTGGTGCACAGCAGGATACAGTTCACGCCCGCCCGCTCGAGCCGGATGGCGCTGTCGGCCAGGAGATGGCCGGCCGCAGCCCAGTCCCCGCTCGCCTGCATCTCGGCGATCGGCGCGAAATCGAGCGAATGCAGCAGCACATCCGCCGAGTGCAGCCCGCCCCGAAGGGCGCGCACCCGCTCATTGAGCAGCCGGTAATAAACCGCGGTCGATTCCCAGCTCATGCCGCCGATCAGGCCGATCGTGCTCATGCCCGCGCCTCCTCGCCCGCTTGCCGATCGTCAGACAAGCTGCTTGCCCCTGGCATCGATGATATCGCCCGTATTTCCCTCGAAATCGGGCAGGATCATCTCGTTATGGGCCTTGCCCGACGGGATCATCGGGAAGCAGTTCTCTTCCTTCGCAACAAGGCAGTCGAAGATCACCGGCTTTGGCGTATCGATCATCTCGCGGATCGCATCATCGAGCTGGTCCGGATCCGAGCAGCGGATGCCGTGGCCGCCATAGGCTTCCGCGAGCTTCACGAAATCGGGCAACGAAGCCGAATAGCTCTCCGAATAGCGCCCGCCATGCAGCAGTTCCTGCCATTGACGAACCATGCCCATATATTCGTTGTTCAGGATGAAGATCTTGACCGGCAGCCGGTGCTGCACCGCCGTCGACATCTCCTGCATGTTCATCAGGATGGAGGCTTCGCCGGCGATGTCGACGACAAGCGCCTTCGGATGGGCCATCTGCACGCCGATTGCCGCCGGCAGGCCGTAGCCCATGGTGCCGAGTCCGCCGGAGGTCATCCAGCGGTTCGGCTCCTGGAAGTGGAAGTACTGCGCCGCCCACATCTGGTGCTGGCCGACTTCGGTGGTGATGTAGGTGTCGCGGTCCTTGGTCAGCTCATAGAGCCGCTCGATCGCGTATTGCGGCTTGATGACCGCACCGGACTGCTTGTAGCCGAGGCTGTTGCGCGCGCGCCAGCCGCTGATCTGCTCCCACCAGCCCTTCAAGGCCTCCTTGTCGACCTGCGGGCTCGTCTCGCGCCAGATCCGGACCATGTCCTCCAGGACATGGGCGCAATCACCGACGATGCCGATGTCGATCTTGACGTTCTTGTTGATCGAGGACGGGTCGATATCGACATGGATCTTCTTCGAGCGTGGCGAGAAGGCGTCGAGCCGACCGGTGATGCGGTCGTCGAAGCGTGCGCCGATATTGATCATGACGTCGCAGTCATGCATCGCAAGATTGGCTTCGTAGGTGCCGTGCATGCCCAGCATGCCGAGCCACTGCTTGTCGGCCGCCGGGAAAGCGCCCAGCCCCATCAGTGTCGAGGTGACGGGATAGCCGGTCAGCCGCGCCAGTTCGCGCAGCAGCGCCGAGGCGTGCGTGCCGGAATTGATGACGCCGCCGCCAGTGTAGAAGATCGGGCGCTTCGCCTTGGCCATCAGTTCGACTGCGGCCCTGATCTTGTTCAGGTCCCCCTTGACCGTCGGACGGTAGGTCTTGTGCTGGTTG
Organism: Allobosea sp. P4_E12; assembly: GCF_056401655.1. Classification (NCBI taxonomy): domain Bacteria; kingdom Pseudomonadati; phylum Pseudomonadota; class Alphaproteobacteria; order Hyphomicrobiales; family Alloboseaceae; genus Allobosea; species Allobosea sp. P4_E12. Next base: position 19,283 of record NZ_JBFUIY010000001.1, read on the forward strand.
TCGCGCGGGCGGGTGTACTCGCCCTTGGCGAACTGGATGTCCTTCGGAATGTCGACGACGACCGGCCCGGGACGGCCGTTGGCGGCGACATAGAAAGCCTCGTGCAGGATGCGCGGCAGATCCGCGATGCTCTTCACGAGATAATTATGCTTGGTGCAGGAACGCGTGATGCCGACCGTATCGCATTCCTGGAAGGCGTCGGAGCCGATCAGATGCGTCGGGACCTGCCCGGTGATGACGACAACCGGGATCGAGTCGAGCAGCGCGTCGGTCAACCCGGTGACGGCGTTGGTCGCGCCGGGGCCGGAGGTCACCAGGACGCAGCCAACCTTGCCCGAGGAGCGCGCATACCCCTCCGCTGAATGGACGGCACCCTGCTCGTGCCGGACCAGAATGTGCTTCACCTTGTCCTGGAGGAAGAGCGCGTCATAGATCGGCAGCACGGCGCCGCCGGGGTAGCCGAACAGATGTTCGACGCCTTGATCCTGAAGCGCACGGACGACCATTTCCGCGCCGGTCATCATCTCGCTCATGTCGCTCTCCTCGGGGGTCTTCGGGTCAGTTCAGGGAAAATCGGGCAATAAAAAAGGCCCTCGGAGGGGCCTGGGCGTGCGCTGGCGTCAGGGGCCAAGCGGTTTGTTCAACCGCCCCCTACCAGCGCACCCGTACGAGAATAAGCTTGCGCATCGCGCCCGACATCCTTTGCGATAATTGCGGCACGCTAGACGACCGGTTTGGCATGGTCAAGCTGCAAAAACTCATGGCCCTCAGTTCCGAAAATCCCATGACGAAAGGGAACACTTTTTCAAGAACGGCCTTGCTAAGGTCCTTGCGCGCGAAACGGGGCCGCCATGTATCAGGAAGTGCACACCGAAAATATCGTCGAACGCGCCCATGCGCCGGAAGTGGCCGAACTTCTGCAGCGCTTTGCCCTGCATGCCCCTGGCGCAGGCGGCGTCTCCTACGAGGCGCTGCTCAAGGACCTCATGCCCCGCTTCGGCGACGACCTCATGGTGTGTGTCCCGACCGGAGACGGCGACTATCGCTATGAGCATTACGGCCGCGAAATCACACGCTATGTCGGCGGCAGCCGGCAGAGCGAACGCATCTCGCAGATGACCCCTCAGGTCGCCCGGTTCACGATCCAATGCTATGATCAGGCCCTGACGCACGGCAAGCCGATGTATACGGTGCATCGCTCCCTCAAGACCGTCCGGGTGTGCCTGTGGGAGCGACTGGTCCTGCCGACCACCGGCACAAATGGCGATCGCTTCCTTGTCGTCTTCAGCCGGCCGCTGCAATTCCGCGAGGAACTGCTGACCACGGTTCTGGAGACCTCGCCCAGCGGCATTGTCGCATTGCGGGCCGTACGCGACGATGACGGCAATATCGAGCGCACGATCATCATCACCGCCAATCGCCGCGCGGCACTGATGGCGGGCCATCCCGACGAGAACCTGCTCGACACGGACGCCCGCACGAGCCTGCCCTTCCTCTCTGACGCCATGATCTGGCGCCGCTGCCTCTATGCCATCGAGCTGCGCCGCAACGACATCTTCGAATCCAGCTTTACGGTGAATGGCCGTGAGATCTGGCTCCAGCTCGCACTGGCGCCGCTCGGCGACGGGCTGGTGATCACGCTCACCGACATCTCCGAGCTGATGATCGCGAACCTGACGCTGCAGAGCCGGGCCGCAACGCTGGCGCTCGAGATCGGCCGGGAGCGTGCGACCCGACGGGCGCTGTCGCATGAGATCGGCCAGCGCGAGGAACGCGAGCAGGAACTGCGCCGCCTTGCCGAGACAGATCCGCTGACCGCACTCCTGAACCGGCGCTCCTTCATCGAGAAGGCCAATCGCGAGATCCTCGCGTGCGAAACGGACGGTGACGATGCGTCCCTGATCATCGTCGACATCGACCACTTCAAGAGCGTCAACGACACGCATGGCCATGTCGCCGGCGATGCCGTGATCAGGGCCTTCGCCGATCTCCTGCTTGGCCTGGTCAGGCCCGAGCGCGATCTGGTGGGGCGTTTCGGCGGTGAGGAGTTCGCCGTCTTCCTGCCACGCACCGGCTCCGCGGCCGCGATGCGCATCGCCCATCGTATCCAGGATGCGCTGACGATGCGCGAACTGCCGACCTCCGAGACGATGTCCCTGCGTGTCACTGCGAGCCTCGGGGTGGCGACCCGCGAGAGTGCGGAGAGCTTCGCGGAGTTCTTTGCGCGCGCCGACAGCGCCTTGTACCGCGCCAAGCACGAAGGCCGCGACTGCATCCGCTTCGCGGGGGCAGACGTCGCCGAAGCCGCCTGATCTCAGGCCCGTGTCTCCAGCTCGCGCAGCGCAAAGCCGAGAGCGGCCTCGGGGGCTACAGCATGCCAGCCCGCCATCTGGTGACGGAACCACGTGACCTGGCGCTTCGCATAGGCACGCGTGTCGGCCTGCCCCCTGGCAATGGCTTCCTTGAGGCTGAGCGCCCCGTCGAGATGGGCGATCAGGCCGGGCACGCCATGCGCGCGCATGACCGGCAGCAGGGGATCGAGCCCGCGCGCCCGTAGCGCTGTAACCTCTTCGAGGGCGCCCTCCCCCATCATCTGCTCGAAGCGTCGATCGATGCGGGCACGCACCAGATCGCGTTCGGGCGAGACGAAAAGCTGGAGCAGCGCTCCCCCGTCCAGCGGGCCTGGCTTGCGTGCGCCCTGAAAACTTGCCAGCGACCGCCCGGTCGCGGCAAAGACTTCCAGCGCTCTCATGATCCGCATGCGGTCGCTCGGACGCAGCCGCTCGGCCATGACGGGATCGCAGCGTTGAAGTTCGACATGGAGCGCAGCCGTCTCGCGCGCCTCGGCATGGGCACGAAAGGCCGAGCGAACTGCCTCGGGCACCGGCGGGATTTCCGAAAGGCCCTCGGTCAGCGCCTTGAAGTAGAGCCCCGTCCCGCCGACCAGCACCGGAAGCGACCCGTTGCCCGCCAGCTCGTCGAGGAGCGCGCTGACATCAGCGACATAGCGCATCGCCGAATGGTTCACGGCGCCGTCGACATGGCCATAGAGACGGTGAGGAACCATCGCCTCGTCGTCGATCGTCGGCCGCGCGGTGATGATCCGCAGATCGGCATAGACCTGCATCGAATCCGCATTGACGACGGTTCCGCCAAAGCGGCGCGCGATCTCGATCGCCAGCGCGGACTTGCCGCTCGCCGTAGGACCTGCGATGAGCACCGCCCTGTACGCCACGCTCAATCGGTCCTTCTCATGCTCGTCGCGACACTTGTTTCCGCTCACGGCCAGGCGCTGCTGAGCGACGCCCTGCTGACGCGTCTCGCCAATGCCGTATCCGGCGTAACCCGGCAAGCCCGCCTGGATGACGAGGTCGCAGCAGACCTCTTCGCGGATGGGGCGGACGCACGCAAGCTCGAAGCCGACATTCGGGCGGCGCTCGACGGAACCGCGGTCGATATCATTGTCCAGCCGGCGGCGACACGCCGTAAGGCGCTGTTCCTCGCCGACATGGATTCGACCATGATCGGTCAGGAATGCATCGACGAACTCGCCGCCTATGTCGGGCTCAAGGACAAGGTCGCAAGCATCACCGAACGCGCCATGCGCGGCGAGATTGCCTTTGAACCGGCGCTGCGCGAGCGCGTGGCGCTGCTGAAGGGCGTCCCGGCATCGGTCGTGGACGAGATCATCCGCGAGCGCATCACGCTGACGCCCGGAGGCCGGCAACTGGTGCGCACCATGCGCGCCAACGGAGCCTATACGGCGCTGGTCTCGGGTGGCTTCACCGTGTTCACGGGCCCGCTCGGCGCGACCATCGGCTTCGACGAAGATCGTTCCAACACGCTCCTTGTCGCAAACGGCGTCCTGACCGGCGAAGTCGAAGCCCCGATCCTCGGCAAACAGGCCAAGCTGGACTCGCTTGTCGAACTGCGCGAGCAGCGCAGCCTTTCAAGAGCCGCGACATTGGCGGTCGGCGACGGTGCCAACGATCTCGCGATGCTCGGCGAGGCCGGGCTTGGCGTCGCCTTCAGAGCGAAGCCGGCGGTTGCGGCTGCGGCAGATGCCCGGCTCGACCACGCGGATCTGACGGCGCTGCTCTACGCTCAGGGCTATCGCGGCGACGAGATCATCCAAGCCTGAATTATCGCACCGGATCGCGAATCCCGCCCGATAAGCCAGGCTTCGGTGTCTGCATCGCCCCGCAATCCGCCCTTCGGCCGATGATCCTTGTGTTTGCATCGGCTTTCCCGAAAACCGCAATCCACTTTTCGGGCCGATGCTTTAGTCGACGATGAACAGCTTTGCGCCCCTGGGCGCCTGTGAGCGATGCGCCTCGGCCTGATCGGCGACCTGATAGCTCATGCCAGGCCGGAGCGCGAAAGCGCGACCGTCTTCCAGCACGGTCTCCAATTCGCCCTCGAGGCAGAGCAGGACATGCCCCTTCGAGCACCAGTGATCCGAGACGTAGCCCGCGGAGTACTCGACCATGCGAACCCTGATCGCATTTTCCGCCGGTCCGAAGAAACGCGTGCGCCAGATCGCCTCGCCCTTCTCGCCTGGGTGACGCACCGGCTCCACTGAACTCCAGTCGACCGTTCCGAAAGGAATCTCGCTCATCCGCATCGCATATCCACTCCGCTGCTCGTCGCCCTGATCGCACACCGGACGGAGCGCAACCAATGCAAATTGCTCATCGGCCCGATCGCAATCCGGAGAAATGAAAAGGGCGGCCACGAGGGCCGCCCTTGATCCTGTCCAAGACCAGCTTGGTCAGTTCATCGTGACCGCGACGAAACGAACCTCACCCTGCCCGTTCGCGACCAGAAGCAGAGCCGACTTCTTGCCCTCCTTCTTCAGCGTATCCAGGCGCTTGGTCACGTCCTCGGGCGAGTTCACCGCCTCCTGGCCAACCTCGACGATCAGTTCACCAATCGAGATGCGCTTGTCCGCGGCATTGGAGTTGGGATCGACCTTGGTGATCACCACGCCCTTGGTGCCGTCCTTGATGGAGTAGCGCTTCCTGAGCTCGTCCGTCTGCTGCGAGAGCTCCAGACCCAAGGCCGTGGTCACGGCGGGCTTGGCCGGTTCGGCATTCGGCTTGGCAGAGGCCTGCTGGACCTTCTCGCCATCCTCGAGCCGGCCGAGCTTGACCGTCTTGACGACTTCCTTGCCCTTGCGGACCACCGTGATCGGCGCATCCTTGCCGACCGCCGTACCGGCGACAATCCGCGGCAGATCGCGCGAATCCTTCACTTCCTTTCCGTCGAACTTGACGATGACATCGCCCACTTCAAGTCCCGCCGGCTTGGCCGGGCCCTTGTCATCGATGCCGGCAACGAGCGCGCCGCGCGCCGTGCCGAGACCGAGCGCCTCGGCGGTGGCGTCGTCGACGCTCTGGATACGGACGCCGAGCCAGCCGCGGCGGGTCTCGCCGAACTCACGGAGCTGATCGACGACATTGACCGCCAGCGACGAGGGAACGGCAAAGCCGATGCCGACGGAGCCGCCGGTCGGCGACAGGATCGCGGTGTTGATGCCAATGACCTCACCGGCCATGTTGAACAGCGGGCCGCCGGAATTACCCTTGTTGATGGCCGCATCGGTCTGGATATAGGTGTCGTAGGGGCCCTGCTGGATATCGCGGTTGCGGGCCGAGACGATGCCCGACGACACGGAGCTGCCGAGGCCGAACGGATTGCCGATCGCCATGACAGGGTCGCCGATCCGCATCTTGTCGGAATCCCCGAACTTGACGGCATCGAGCGGCTTGTCGTGCTTCACGCGCAGCACCGCGAGATCGACCTTGGTGTCCTTGCCGATGATCTCCGCCTTCAGGCGCAGGCCACTGTTGAAGATCACCGTGATTTCGTTGGCGTCGCCGATGACGTGGTTGTTGGTGACGACGATGCCGGAGGAATCGATCACGAAGCCCGAGCCGGCCGATTGCGACCGTCGCTGCTGCGGCGGCTGGCCCTGGCCTTGGCCCTGCTGGCCCTGACCGCGGCGGTTGAAGAACTCCTCGAACAGATCGCCGAAGGGCGTATCGGGGCCGAGCTGCGGCAGTTGCGGCAGGTTGCGGCTGCGCGTGTCGCTCGTCGTGACAGCCGAGATATTGACCACCGCCGGCATCACCCGCTCGGCCAGGTCGGCGAGCGAGATCTGCCCCTGGACCAGCGGCGACACTCCCGTCGGCGGCTGGGCGATCACGGGCGTCGCCAGCATCGGCAGCGCCGCGACGCCGGCCACGAGCGCGGCCCGCGCAAGCCCGGAAGCGGAAACGATTTTCAGTGCCATCAATCAGGGTCCTCGTGAAGAAGCAGGCCGATCGTGCGGCCAGGATGTTGGCCTAGAGATTGAACCTCAAATTGCGGCGGAAGGGCGACACACAATCACGTCACCAGGCATTCCGACCGCCGCTTCTACACCCCGATGCGTACGAGCCAGACGAGGAGCACCCCGAACACGGCTGAACCGATACCGATCAGCCGCATTCGGTCTGCTGGCGTCTCCGCTGCGCTGCGCAAGGCATCCTTCGCCAGATTTGGAATCGCTGCGAACAAGATGCCTTCGATGGCGAAGACGAGGCCGAGCGCCGCGATGAAATCCAGCATACGCGACGCTCGCTATCGATCAGGGACTGGCCGCCGGGGCCGGCGTTGCAGCCGAGCTCTGGGGACGTCCCGTAGGGTCGTTGAAGTAGCGGAAGAACGGCGAATCCGGCGAAAGCAGCATCCGCGTGTCCCCCGGCTTGATGCTCGCCTCATAGGCCTGCATCGAGCGATAGAAGGTGAAGAACTCGGGATCCTTGCCGAAAGCCTCGGCGAAGACCTTGTTCCGCTCGCCCTCGCCCTCGCCTCGGATCTCGTCGGAACGACGCTGGGCTTCGGCGACGATCACGGTCGCGTCACGCTCGGCGCGGGCCCTGATCTCCTGCGCCTGCTGGGCGCCAAGCGCACGCGCCTCGGCAGCTTCGCGCTGACGCTCGGTCTGCATGCGCTGGAACACCGCCTGCGAGTTCGCTTGCGGCAGATCGACCCGACGCAGGCGGACATCGACGACCGTCATGCCGAAGCGGGCCGCCTCGCGGTTCACGTCGTCGCGGATACGGCTCATCAGCCGCGACCGGTCGGTCCGGACCACCGAGATGAAGCTGGCATCCGCGAGGACCGCGCGAACCTGACCATTGACGATCGAGGCAAGCTGCGAGTTGGCCCGCGGGATGTTGTTCACCGCCTGATAGAAGCGCAGCGGATCGGAGATCCGGTAGCGCGTGAAGGCGTCGACGACGAGCCGCTTCTGATCCGACGCGATGATTTCCTGGGCGGGAAGGTCGAGATCGAGGATGCGGTTGTCGAGCAGCGTCACCTGCTCGAAGGGGGCCGGCAGCTTCAGGTAGATGCCCGGAGCGGTGACGACGCTGCGGACCGCGCCGAAGCGCAACACGATGGCCGACTGGGTCTGCTGGACCACGAAGGTCGCGGCATAGAAGACGATCGCGGCGACGGCGAGGACGACAAGCGCACCAATGCGCAGGATGGAACCGTTCATCGGGTCGCTCCCGCCTGCGGCGCACCCGGCGCAGCGCGCCGTTGCTGGAGTTCGTTCAGCGGCAGGTAAGGCACGACACTTTGCCCGTTACCCCTCTGGTCGAGGATGATCTTGTCGGTGCCACCGAGCACACGCTCCATCGTCTCGAGGAAGAGACGCTCGCGGGTCACGGCCGGCGCCGCCTTGTACTGCAGATAGACAGCATTGAAGCGGCTGGCCTGGCCGCGCGCTTCCGCGACGGTCTGCTCCTTGAAGGCTTCCGCCGACTGGACCAGTTGCGCCGCACGACCGCGCGATTCCGGCACGACCCGATTGGCATAGGTCTGCGCCTCGTTGCGCAGGCGTTCCTGGTCGGAGCGCGCCGCCTGGACGTCACGGAACGCGTCGATGACCTGCTGCGGCGGATCGACCTTCTGCAGCTGGACGAGGCGGATCTGCACGCCAGCCTTGTAGCTGTCGAGCGTCTCCTGCATCAACTGGCGCACTTCGGTCTCGATTGCGGCACGATCCGTCGTCAGCACGGGCTGGATGTTGCGCTGGCCTATCACCTCGCGCATCGCGCTCTCGGCCACAGCCTTCACCGTGCCCGGCGGATCCTGGATATTGAAGACATAATTCTCCGGCGCGGCCGGATCGATCTGCCACTGCACGATCACGTCGATATCGACGATGTTCTCGTCGCCGGTCAGCATCAGGCTCTCTTCGCCGACATCCGTCTGGCGCGAGGTGCGGACCGATTCGATGGTGCGGAAGCCGACTTCCGTCGTGATCACATTGGTGACCTGGGGCTTGATCACGCTACCGATCGGGTAGGGCCAGTTGTAGTTCAGGCCTTCGCCGGTCTTGCCGATATATTTGCCGAAGCGGAGGTTGAGACCAACCTCGTTCGGCCGGACGATATACCAGCCCGTCATCAGCCAGATCACGATCAGGGCCAGGATGCCGAGAACCAGGCCACGTCCGCCGAGATTGCCGCCCGGCAGCAAATCCTTCAACCGATCCTGACTACGGCGCAAAATTTCTTCCAGATCCGGTGGCGAACCACCGCCACTGCCTCCGGGGCCCTGCCCCCACGGGCCGCCGCCGCCGCCACCACTTCCGCGCTGGCCCCAGGGTCCTCCCCCGCCGCCACCGCTACCGCCGCTCTGGTTGCTCCAAGGCATACTCGTGCCGTTCCTCACATCTGTACCACACGTGCCATAGGCGAACGGCGGCTGTTTGTCAGCGCCCTTAGGGAACGCGTGTCCGTGACTTGGTCATCGGACACGGATTCGTCAACGACGCAAGCCCTTCATCGTCAACGGAAACAGCGTTCAGGCCCGGCGGCGAAAGGTCGCGAAGGTGAAAGCATGCTCGTCATCGGCACTGCGAGGGTGGTTCTCCTGCTTCACGCGCTCGAACGCCGCCCTGTCCCAGACCGGAAAAAGGGCATCGCCTTCGGGCTCAGCGTGAACCTGGGTCAGTTCAACCCGATCGGCCAACGGCAAGGCCTGGGCGTAGATCTCGGCGCCCCCCGCAACAGTGACGGAATCCGCGCCCATCGCGAGGCCCAGCCGCTGACCGGCCTCGATCGCCTCGTCGAGGCCATGCGCGACATGAACGCCGTCGGCATTAAAACCGGGATCGCGTGTCAGGACGATGGTCTCGCGCCCCGGCAACGGCTTTCCGATCGAGAGAAAGGTCTTTCGCCCCATCAGCACCGGCCGGCCGAGCGTCAGGCCACGAAAATGCCTTAGGTCCGTCTTCAGCCGCCAGATCAGGCGATTATCGTCACCAATCACGCCATTATCGGCGACGGCGGCGATGATCACGATGGGAAGGGCTTGAGGTCCGCTCACACGCTCTCTCCCAACCGCCGCAGCGCGTCGCCGTCGAGGCGTTTGACCGTCCATTCCGATTGCGCGTTCGCGCCGAGAGAGCGGTAGAACACGCGCGAGGGCTCGTTCCAGTTCAGCACCCACCAGGCCAGGCGCGGCAGCCCCTCGTCGACGCAGCGCTTCGCCAGCCCTGCGATCAGGGCCTTGCCGATGCCTTTGCCGCGGAATTCAGGCCGGACATAGAGATCCTCGAGCCAGATGCCATGGCGGCCCGAGAAGGTCGAATAGGTATAGAACCAGACGGCGAATCCCGCAGGCGCACCTTCCCATTCGGCGATATCGCAGGCGACCTTGGGATCTGGCCCGAACAGGGCCTGCGCGAGTTGCTCTTCGCTGGCCGCGACCTCGTGCAGAAGCTCTTCGTATTCGGCGAGCTCCCTGATGAAGGTCAGGACGAGACCGGCCTCGTCGGGTCGGGCTGGACGGATGGAAAGGGTCATAGGAAGGTCCCCGCGACTACGATCGCCAGATTCATGCAGGCATGCAGCAGAATGGGTAGGCCGATTCCGCCGGAAACCTCGCGTGCATAGCTCAGGAACGCGCCAGCCGGCAGAACCGATACGACGTGCAGCAGCCCGTTCTCGATATGCAGCAGTCCGAAGGCCAGCGTCACGATCACCAAGGCCGGCCATGCGGAGAAGCGCTGGCGCAACCGCGTGAACAGCAGGCCACGGAACAATGCTTCCTCGACCACGGGGGCGAGCAGCACCGCATTCAGAAAACCGAGCCAACTGCGCTCCGAGCTGGACATCGCCTTGATGTCTTCGAGCGACCCTAGCAGCCCCGATGCCGCGACGGTCGCCTCGATAGCCAGTACGAGCAGCAACACGGCCACGAACCGGATGACGATGCGCCGATCCGCCGGCCACGAAAGGGCCGATGCACGCCGCCATGGTAGATCGCTCATCGCCCCGACTGCGAACACCGTGCCAAGCCCAACGCTCAGAAAGAACGCAGTCTCGCGAGCATCGAAGCCAAGGGGACGGCCAACGAGCGCTGTGGCCAGAACCGCGGCACCAGCCACCCCCGCATACCCGAGCGCGACCGCAAACAGAACCTGCCCGAACGCCGGAACAACTGCGCGGTCCATCATCCCGCGATCGGTGCCTTGATCGCCGCGTGCGCGTCGGAGGCTTCGAGCGCCACGTCCGAATTGAGCTGCAGCCGGGACCGGTCGAGACGGCCCAGATAGCGATGTGGATCACCGAAGAAGTGCGCAGCTTCGCCGAAGCCGAACTCCGTCACCCGGGCGGCGATCTGGGTCGGCAACGCGTGGCTTACGGTGTTAAACGGCTTTCCGAGCACGCGCATTATCCGCAGAATCGCTACGATCGCTTCGTTACTCCTTAGGATGAACCGAGACAACGCGCCATCAGTCGAACCGGCAGCTCCCCGGATCAGTCCGCAAGCAGGCCCTCACGGTCAGCAGCATGCCGCAGCCCCGAAGACGCGAGCGCTAGCTTCGCCGTTCGTCCCAGGCACGGCTGGCCTCATCTGAAACCCAAGAAGCCACCGCCTCATGACTGAAGCGATCGAGGGCATGAGCCGAAGATGGCGCCATGCGACATCGTGCCGAAGGCTCGAGATGGCGCACGACGCGCCATCTCCGCTTCGCACCGCGACGTCCAGGGTTCACACGCTGTCAGCGTTCGGCTGCTTCTGTTGCGCAACGAGGGCGACGATAATGCTGAGGACGATGCCCGCGGCTGCCAGCCAGAACGCCCGTTGGATGCCCTCGGCCACGGCGATCCGCAACGCGTCGCCCGCCAATCCGCCGACCTGGGAATTGGCAACGGCGATGAGAACCGCAAGGCCAATGGCGTTACCGACATTCAGCGTTGTCGACGCCATTCCCGAGGCGACGCCCTGCTCGTCATGATGAACGCCGGAAGCGGCCGCAATCCACATGCCGGTCCAGACAACACCCTGACCTATGCCGGAAATGATCAGCCCTGGGAGGATGATGAGGTAACTGCTTTCCGCAGCAGCACCGGGAACCATCAATGCCGTTCCGATAGCCCCCACGGCCATGCCGCCAATCAGCGTGGAGCGGATCGAAAGCCGCGTAACCAACCGCTCGCCGACCTGCGTCCCCACCGCAATCGCTATCGAGGGAACCAGAAACGCGAGCCCGGTCTGAAGAGCTGTGAAACCCTGCACGTTCTGGAACAACACCGTCAGAAAATAGGGCAGTGTGCCGAATGTCGCCATGTACAGGAATGTGATTGTCATTCCGGTCAGGAGGCTGCGATTGCGGAACAAGCGCAAGGGCATGAGCGGATCGGCACTCCGTGCTTCGATCACCACGAAAGCGGTGAGCAGGGCGGCAGCCAGGACAAAGCTCCAGATGATGCTGCCCGAACCCCAGCCATATTCCGGCCCCTGCACAAGCGCGAAGACGAGCAGTGTCGCCCCGGCGGTGACAGTCAGCGCGCCCGGCAGGTCGAAGCTGCGGCGTTCATGCCGCTTCGGGTCCCGCGGGATGACGAGGAATGCCGCGACGATGGCAATGCCGGCGAGCGCGACATTGACATAGAACACTGAGGGCCAGCCAAAGGCACTGGTGAGGAGACCACCGGCGATCGAACCGATCGTGAGGCCGCTTGCTCCGGCGCCACCCCAGACAGCGAGTGCCCTGTTGCGCTCCGGCCCCTCGGCAAACAGGCGGTTGACCAGGGACAATGTCGCCGGAAACAGGAATGCGCCTCCGATACCCTGAACCGCGCGCGCCAGGATGATGACTTCAGGGCTCCAGGCCAAGCCACCGATCAATGACGACAGCGCATAGAGCCAAAGGGCAAAGACGAACATTCGCCGCTGGCCGATCAGGTCGGCTGCCCGGCCGCCGAACAGCAGGAAGCCACCGGTGAACACCGTGTAGACACTGACCACCCATTGCAGGGTCTGGCCCGAAAAGCCCAGGCCCGCGCCGATCTCCGGCAACGCGACGAAGACGATGTTGAGGTCGAGTGCGATGATCAGTTGCGCGAAGGCGAGCAGCGCCAATGTCGCGCCGCGTTTTCCCCCAAGACCTCCCCTGACCGATGATCCGTCGGGCAGCGATGCCAGTTCCGATGCGCTCATGCGTGTCTCCGCTTCCTCGTTCTTTGTTGATCGACAAAGAATGAAAGCTTGCCAACCGGAGTCAAGCGAATTATTTACCGATCATCAAAGAATGGGGGCATCGATGGCGCGGCCACGGGAGTTCGATCGAGATCTGGCGCTTGAAAGGGCTCGCGACGCATTCTGGGCACGCGGCTACGAGGGAACGTCGATTGCTGATCTGGTGGCGGCGCTGGGTCTTGCCTCGGCACGCATCTACGCAGCCTTCGGCTCGAAGGAGGATTTGTTCCGGGAGGCGGTTGGGCTCTACGAGGAAGGCGACGGCAGCTTCGTCGCACGAGCGCTGGCCCAGGAGCCGAGCGCAGTGAAGGCCGTCGAAAGGATGCTAGGCGACGCCGTCGAGACCTACACGAAGCCCGGACGCCCATGGGGTTGCATGGTCGTATCGGCCGCGACCAACTGCGCCGTCGAGAATGACCGCGTGCGGGAATGGCTGGCCGAACGCCGCCTGAAGCAAACGGCGACCATCGTCGACAAGTTGGTGCAAGCCGTACGCGCCGGCGAGCTGAGACAGGATACCGACACCGACGCGATGGGCGACTATGTCACTGCGCTGATGCACGGCCTTTCCGTGCAAGCGCGGGATGGCGTGCCAGAGCAACGCCTCCTGACCATGTGCGACCTGGCCATGCAGAGGATGCGCGACCTGGTTGATCCCACCCATGAGGCTGTCATCGTGCCCAACCAGTCTGGGGCGGAGAGCATCTAGCGCCCCCGTCAGCCAGCCAGGATACCCTGGCGGCCAGGGGCGCTGGCCACAGAATGCAACCTTCGTTTGAGACAGAGGGAAACAGGCCCTCTCCCCTTCCCTGAACCTGTTGGTCAAACTTGCCGCCCGCGAGAGGGCGCGGCACGCGCAGGCGGAGAGCAACTGCGTGATTCAAGTGCCGTCGAGGATCGAGCACGCCGCGAACACGTCCCGAAACGCCAGGCCGGACCTCATCGCGTCAGCCCCGATCGGCCCCCGGCGCGCTGTCCCCCAGCACCTGCGCCAAGCGCCGCACGCCGTCCTGCATCCGATCGAGAGGTGCAGCTGAAAAACTGAGGCGTAACGCTGCCGCACCCTGCCCATCGGGCTGGAACGCAGAGCCGGGGACATAGGTCACTCCGACTTCAGCCGCACGGCTCAGCAAGGCATGCATGTCGAGATGCGCTTCCAGGTTCAGCCAGATGAACAGGCCTCCCTGGGGAACGATCCAGCTGGCGCGGTTGCCGAGCTCCGACTGGAGCGCCGCCAGCATCGTGTCGCGCCGAATGCGATAGGCGTCGCGAAGCCGGCCAGCATGTGTGTCGAGGATGCTGTCGAAAAGATCGAGGAGACAGGCCTGGGCAAGGGTACCCGCCTGCAGATCCTCGCTTTGTTTCATGAGAGCAAGTTTCGCGACCACCGCACGGGGGGCGACCAGCCAACCGACACGAAAGCCCGGCACGACCGCCTTGGAGAATGTACCGAGATAGATCGTCCGCGCGTCCTCGATCGAGCGGGCCTCCGTGTCGACCGCCAGCAGCGGCGGCAACGCCTCGCCCTCATAACGCAGCATCTCGTAGGGGTCGTCCTCGACGAGGATCGTATCGAGCTCACCGGCCAAGGCGACCAGTTCGCGCCGTTGGGCGAGCGACAAGGTCGCTCCGGTCGGGTTGTGGAAATTCGACATCGCGTAGATCAGCGCCGGCCGATCGTGAGTCCCGGCCCGTGCCGCTTCCAGCTCGCGCATCCGCGCGCCGTGCGCGGCAAAGACCTGCAGCGCCCCGGGATAGGTCGGCGTCTGGACGAGCACGGTCGCCCCGGGCTCGACCAGCAGCTCGGCGACGAGATCGAGCGCCTGTTGCGCGCCATTGGTGAGGAGAATGTTATGCCTGTCGCATTGCACGCCCTTGGCGCGCATGTAGGCGCTGATCCGGTCGCGCAAGGCAGGATCGCCCTCGCTAGCGCCATATTGCAGCGCAGCCCGCGCCGTTTCCGGTTTCGACAGGATCCTGGCCAGGCTGTCGCGGATCTCGGCAACGGGAAAGAGCGTGGAATCGGGTTCACCAGGTCCGAACGACACGCAATCGGCCGCCTTCGGCATGGTCGCAAGGCCACGAATGGCAGATGGTACGATGCGGTTGGCATAGCGCGAAAAGCGCCGCTCGAAGGCGGTCATCCGTGGTCCTGCGTGCGTGTCGGCGGTGCTCATCGGGTGGAAACCTCGGGTTCTGCAGGAGCCGGACCAGTGGCGGACGTGGTCGCATTCCAGGTTTGGCCAGCAAGATCGCGCATCGATCGCGCCATCCGGGCGATCGATGCGCTTTCCGCGACGCTGGCCGCGGCGACATAACGATCCGGCCGGACCAGCATCAGGATGTTGCGCCCAGCCGGCGACAGCGAGCTCATATGCCCGTCAGTGTCGCGTCCGGCGGAAACGTCAGGGCGGTCTTGAGAGGGATTGAAGGTGGTCGGCAGCACCGCGACGCGACGGAGCGAGCGAAGCCCGAAGCCTTCGGCCGTCGCCGCCATGCGCTGTGCATCCGGACCATAGGCGACGAGCGCGAACTGGCCGCCCATGACATCGTCCAGCCGCTGATAGCGGCGGTCCGTCATCTGGAGCAGCGGTTGCGGGAGCATCCGTCCGGCAAGACGCATTCCGCCATCGTCGGGAACGACAAAGCCTTTCTCATAGAAGGGTTTGGGCTTGTATTTCATCTGCGTGAAATGCGCGTGGATCCCCGGCGCCAGTTGGGCAAGCCGAAAGCCGAGTTGGATCATGGCCGCCTGCCGCCGGGAGGTCGGCATCATCACCCGCCCCATCTTGATGGCGAGCTGGATCAGGGCCCATGCATGCGGTGCCCGCTCGCGCTGATAGGTCGCCAGAAGCTCCGGCCCGAGCCGTCCCGAAATCACCTCGGCGAACTTCCAGGCAAGGTTATGCGCATCGCGGACACCGCTGTTCATACCCTGGCCGGCAAATGGCGGCGACAGATGCGCCGCATCGCCGGCCAGGAAGATGCGTTGCGTGTTCCAGCGATCGGCGATGCGGGCATGGAAGGCGTAGACTTGGCGACGGACGATTCGTGCGTCGGCATCGGGCCCGTGGGCTTCGAGCAGCGCACGCACATGGTCGGGGTGAGCCGCGCGCTCCTCGTCTTCGCCGTCGCGCAGCATGAATTCGTAGCGGCGGATTCCGTCCGGGCCGGGCAATGTGATCAGGGGGCGGTCGGGATCGCACACGACCCGCGTCTGGCGCAGCTGCTCCCGGGTCGAGGCCAGATCGACGATGAGCCAGCGTTGGCGATAGGTCGAGCCGCTGAGCGTTGCACCGACGACCTTGCGCAAGGCGCTGCTGGCACCGTCGCAGGCCGCCAGATAGCGGCCGCGAATGGCAATGCCGCCGCCGCTTCCAGAACGAAGGGACAGCGACACGCCGGAACCATCTTCCGCCACCGTCTCGCAGGAATGGCCGAACAGCGTCACCACATTGGGGAAACGGTCGAGCCCCCGGCGTAGCGCGGCTTCCAGCTTCGGCTGGGTGAAAGCGTTGCGCCGCGGAAAGCCATATTCCCGGGTGGCCGGCTCGACCTTGGCAAAGCAACGCCCGTCCCGGGTGAAATAATGTGAACCGTAGTCCAGGGCCACATCCTGCAGGACCGAATCGAGCAGGCCGGTTGCCTGCATGGTACGCAGCGACTCGTCGTCGATGGAGACCGCCCGTGGCTCCTGCACCGTGCTGCAATTGCGCTCGACCAGGATGACGTCGAGGCCAGCCTGTCCCAGCAGATTGGCCAGGGTCAGTCCAGTGGGACCGGCTCCAACGATCGCGACATCGCATTCCTGAATCATTGCGACACGTCCGCTCCGTCGAGCCGAGATCCGGACAACCGATCGCCCAGCAGGCTGGCTGAAGAGACGAGCAGGAGCACGAGTCGATGCTCGAGCTTTTCGTCCAGGCTGGCAGCATCGAGAACGAGGCTGATGCTGGCGGCAATGCCGAGCTCCGGCACCGCGACCGGGACGGCAATGCCGACGAGTCCCTCGTCGATCTCGCCGCGCGTGATGCAGTAGCCGCGCTTGCGGATGCCGGCCAGCAGATCGCGCAGTTCGGCGATCTTCATGGGCAGATCGGCCTGGTCGGCGCCGGGCTGCCCGCCGAAACTCCCCGCCACAAGCCGGGCCAGCCGTCGGGGCGGGACCAATGACAGGATCGTCTTGGACGTGGCGCCTCGCGTCAGCGGCATGGGCCGACCGCGTTCATAGGATGGCCGCGCCGGTAGATTTCCGACGGCTTCGTCGGCGACGCACAGCACGGTGTCGCCATAGAGACGCGCCAGCAACGCCACACAGGGGACACCCGCCTGCGCGATCAGATCATGCAGGCGGGACTGCCCGGCGCGCACCAGCGGATCGGTCAGGCGCACCAGCCGATCGAATTCGACGAAGGCGGGGCCGAGACGATAATGCGCCTCGTAGGCCGGTTCGAGAAACCCCTCGCCGACCAGCTCCCGCACGGTGCGATAGACGGTGCTCGCCGGCACGCTTAGCGCCTCCGACATGTCCTGAACCGTCCAGCTTCCCTTTGTTTCCCGGAACAGCCGAAGCAGACTGACGAAGCGGCCGAGCGCGTTCATGTCCGGTCCGGATCGGCTTCGGAGACGATCGGATTCGTCAGCCGACCTATCCCTTCGATCGAGACCTCGACCGTGTCGCCCGCTTGCATGAACAGTTGGGGCTCGCGCTTGAAGCCGACCCCGCCAGGCGTGCCGGTGATGATGACGTCCCCGGGGGCCAGCGGCGTGAAGTCCGAGACATAGGCGATGATGTCGGCGACGGGGAAGATCATCTCTCCCAGCGTGGCAGACTGAACGATCGATCCGTTGAGGCGAGTCTCGATCCGGGCCCGCGCGAACTCCACGATCTCGTCCGGCGTCACCAGTTCTGGGCCGAACGCCCCCGTGCCGGGGAAGTTCTTGCCCGGTGTGAACTGGTGGGTATGGCGCTGCCAATCCCGCAACGTGGCGTCGTTGAATGGCGCGTAGCCCGCGATCAGGTCGAGAGCCGAAGCCTTCGGCACCCGGAAACCGGGTCGGCCGATCACCACGGCCAGCTCCCCCTCGTAATCGAGCGCCTTGGATAGCCGCGGCAGCAGGATCGGCGCCCCATGCCCGATGAGCGTATCGGCAAACCGCGTGAAGATCGCGGGATGCGCGGCCTCCGGCCGCCCCGTCTCGCGACGGTGCTCCTCGTAGTTGAGGCCGACACACAGGATCTTGCCGGGATTGGGCAGAATCGGGTCGTAGCGAAACTGGCCCTCGGCATAATCGGCCTGGATCGGCTCGCGCACCGGCTCGACGAGCCCTAGCGCGGCGGCCTCCAGATAGGTCCGCAAGTCGGGAAGCACCGCGCCGAAGCGCGCTCCAAGATCGAAAATGCCGTTGGCGCCCGCAACGCCGTAGCTGGCGCGGTTCTCGGCTCTGAACGAAACGAATCTCATGGTGTGCTCCTCACGCGCGCAGGATCGCGCGCCCCCATAGGTTGAGCGTCCGCTCGGCATGGGGCCACTGCATGACCGGGCGATCGTGGACGACCTCCAGCTCGGCTGAGACCTCGATCCAGTTCCCGTCCGGATCCTCGATGAAAATGAACAGGTTGTTCCCGGGCCCATGCCGCCCGGGGCCCCACATCAGCGACACGCCGCGCGCGGCGAAATGATCCGACCAGTCGCGGATCGTGTTCCATTCGCCGGCTTCGTAGGAATGATGATCGATGCCCTGCCGGTCCTGCCGGAAGCAGGCCAGGTTGTGATGCTCGTGATTGCCGCGCATGAAGCACGTCATGACGCGGCCGGCGTCATCGACCACCCTGTCGGAGACGCCGAAGCCGAGCTTGCCGGCATAGAACCCTTCGATCGCTTCGACGTCCCGGGTTGCCAGCGTCAGATGCTGGATCGGTCCGCGGATGCGTCCGCGCGGCCCGGCCGTATCGGCGATGGCGCGGCCGAAGATCACCTCGTTGCCATCGGGGTCACATACGGAGAAGGCGTCGCTCTCGAACAGCGACACGGAAGCGTCGGCAGGCTCGAGCCCTTGCTCGACCGCCCGGGCACGCAGCCCCTCCAGCCCTTCGCTGTCGCGTACCGCAAAGCCTGCATGCTGGAGTGTCTTGGCCGGTCCCTGTGTCAGCAGCACGCGACGCTGCGGACCCACCAGCAGCGCCTCTTCCCCATCCAGCCGGATCAGCTCCATGTCCATGACCTCCGCATAGAAGGTGGCGAGCCGCTTCACATCCGGCGTTCTCAGATTGAGGTGGTGCAGATAGGCGCTGGCTTGCAAGGCGGTGAGCATCATTTTGCTACTCCATTCTTGGAATAGCGATATTATTAAGATAATGGATGAGTCAATTTCCCATATTTTGAGATTTTGACAAGATATCTCCACCTAATGGCAACGGCCGTCGGCTCGTTGCCAGCTTCGAGGGACGTCGCTTCGGTGAAACTCAATGACCGGCTTAGCCTCAAGACCCTGAAACTGATCATGGGCGTGGAGCGCCATGGCAACCTTTCGCTGGCCGCCGAGGAACTTCACATTGTGGTTTCGGCCGCAAGCCGTCGGATTCGCTTCCTCGAGGACTCGCTCGGCTTCCGCCTGATCGAGCGGACAGGCCGCGGGATCGGGCTGACGGCGCCCGGCCGGGCGATCGCGGCGCATGCGCACAGGATCCTTGCCGATGTCGACGAGCTTGAAGACGAGTTGCGTGACATCACGGACGGCGTCCTGGAGCAGATCAGACTGTCCGTCTCGGGGCCCGCGCTATTCCATGACCTCCCGGAGCAGTTGCGGAGGTTTCTCGGCGCCTTCCCACATGTCCGGCTCTCAGTCGAGGAACTCACCAGCAATGCAGTTGCCGAGAGCGTCCTCAATGGGCGGGCCGAGCTCGGTATCCTGCTGGGTGCGGAATCCAGCCCAGGCCTGCGCCTGAGACCCTATCGTCGCGACGCACTCGGGATCGTCGTCAGCCCCGAGCATCCTCTTGCGGGCGCGGCTGCTGTTCGCCTTGCCGATCTGCTCGACCAGGATTGGGTTCTGCCACCGGACTCGGCAATCGGGCATTTGCTGGCCCGCGAGGCCGCAAGCCATGGCGCGGAATTGTCTACGCGCGTCCGCGTCCATGGCATCGCGTCGATCTGCCGGGTGGTCCAGGGCGGTCTCGGCATTACGGTGCTGCCGATGCGCAGCGCGGCGCGCGAAATTGCAAGCCGAGGCCTTGTCGACATCCCGCTTGCCGAAGACTGGGCGCCTTGCAACCTGCATCTGGCGACCCAGCGCAACGCCGTTCTTACTCCGGCATTGACTGCTCTCGTCGATATGCTCGCGATCGAGTGAGACAGACCGGCGCGAACTCCAGCCGCCGCCCGAGCTCCTGAGACGCCCTCCCCGGCGCCCGCTCTCCGGGCGTTCCATTGTCGGCGAAGCCCGCTCCGCTCCACCCCGGCGGCAGTTTCCCGAATGCGAACGATGCTTGACGAAATACCGCTCGACCCGGAGCGAGGCCCACACCCATTCTCATTGCAACGATAGATCCTTCGCAGGCAGGCAGCATTGCGAAGAAGAAAATCTATGCAAGAGAGGAACGCCATGTCGGTCGCAGCACTGAACAGTCAATCTGCGCTTCTCAACAAGGATCGCACGAAGGTCGCCCTCTCCTGCTTCCTTGGGTCAGCGATCGAATGGTATGATTTCATGCTGTACGGGTTCCTGGCGCCTCTCGTCTTCGATAAACTGTTCTTCCCGCATGCGGACCCGGTCGCCGGCATGATTGCCGTGCTCGGCATCTTTGCCGTCGGCTTTGTCGCACGACCTCTCGGCGGCCTGTTCTTCGGTCACTTCGGCGATCGTCTCGGCCGAAAGCCGGTCATGGCGGCGACGCTGATTTTGATGGGTCTATCGACGACGGCCATCGGCCTGTTGCCGACCTATGATTCCATTGGAATCTGGGCGGCGGGCTTCCTGCTGGCCCTGCGTTTCCTGCAGGGCTTCGCCCTTGGCGGTGAGTCGACCGGAGCGCCGGTGCTGATGCTGGAGAGCGCGCCTGAAGGCAAACGCGGCGTCTTCGCCTCGATCGCCCAATCCGGCAATTTCGCCGGCGTCGTGATTGCGACACTGGTCGTATCCTTTGCCGCCGCGCTGCCGAGCGACGTCCTGCTGACATGGGGCTGGCGCGTGCCCTTCCTGTTGAGCATCGTGCTCGTGGGCCTCGGCTTCTACGTGCGGCTCAAGGTCGAAGAGTCGCCCGTATTCGAAGCGACGCGGACGCCTCCTGCGCGGGTACCGCTGTTGCAGGTGCTCGACAATTACAAGCGGCCGGCACTGATCGTGTTCTGCTGCGCCCTGGCGGAGTCCGGTGTGTTCTATCTCACATCCATCTTCGGCCTTTCATACGGGGTGAAAACGCTCGGCATCGATCAGGCCACGCTGCTGCGCGGCGTCCTGCTCGGCAATGTCATTGCCATCGCAATGGTGCCGCTGTTCGGCGCGCTGTCGGACCGTATCGGGCGGCGGGTGGTGCTGGGCACCGGCTTCGTCCTGGCCGGGCTCTATGTGGCCTTCCTCTTCTTTCCGCTGCTGCAGACCCGCGACACCCTGCTGGTCGTACTGGCCACGGCCATTCCCGGGGCGCTCATCCAGCCGATGCATATCGGCGTCACCTCGAGCTTCTATCCGGAGTTGTTCCCGGACACGCGCGTTCGCTTCAGCGGGGTATCACTTGGGCGGCAGTTCGGCACGATCTTCGGCGGCGGCGCCATGCCCGTCATCGCAGCGAGCCTGCTCGCCTGGAGCGGCGGCAGCCTTCTTCCCATCCTGATCTACTTCAGCCTGGTCTCGGTCATCGCCATCGGCGCCGTGATGGCTGCCGAAGAGACCAGGCTTCGCGCGATCTGAGCAAGAGCCGAAGCCGCCGCCTTCACCAACGCTTGCTCGCATCGGCGCGCGACGCGGCCGCAGCAAACCAATGGAATTGCCATGCAGACAGCAGACCAGTCCGCGGCCCTGCCCTCCGCCCTCACAAAACCGGCCGGCACTGTGCGCGATGCGACGATCGCCCTTCTCCGGTCGCTCGGGATGACGACGGTGTTCGGCAATCCCGGCTCGACCGAGCTTGCCTTCCTGCACGACTGGCCAAGCGATTTCCGCTATGTGCTCGCCCTGCAGGAAAGCAGTGCCGTCGGGATGGCCGACGGCCATGCCCAGGCAACCGGCTCGGCGGCCTTCGTCAATCTCCATTCCGCGGCCGGCGTCGGCCATGCGCTTGGGAGCATCTACACAGCCTACCGAAATCAAACGCCGCTGGTCATCACAGCCGGGCAACAAGCACGTGCGCTGCTGCCGCTGCGCCCATTTCTCGGCGCCGCCTCGGCTGCGGAGTTTCCCAAGCCCTATGTGAAATGGAGCTGCGAACCGGCGCGCCCGCAGGATGTGCCGCTGGCGATCGCCCAAGCTTACGCCATCGCCATGCAGAAGCCCTGCGGCCCTACCTTCGTCTCGATTCCTGCCGATGACTGGCAAGTTCCCTGCGAGCCCGTCGAGGCCCGGCCAACCAGCGGGGATTTCGGGCCCGATCCTGAAGGTCTTCGGGCATTCGCCAACGCGATCGATGCCAGCGAACGCCCGGCCATCGTCGTCGGTGCTGCGGTCGCACGGGACGAAGCGTCGGCACTTGCCGTTGCCCTCGCAGAACGTCTGGGCGCCGCAGTCTGGGCCGCACCGGTGGCAAGCAGAGCCTCGTTTCCGGAGGATCACCGGCTCTTCAACGGCTTTCTGCCCGCCGCCCCCGAACCGCTTGCCAAGATACTGGGACGGCACGACCTGGTGCTGATCCTTGGCGCCCCGGCCTTCACCTTTCACGTTCCCGGCGATCTCGCAGGCCTCAGGTCAGGGCCTCCCATCTTCCACATCACCGACGATGCAGATGCCGCCGCAGCCGCCATTGGTGGAGTGAGCTTGCTCTCGACGATGCGTCCCGCGATCTCCGGTCTGCTCGCGACTGTGCCGCTCCGCGATCGCCCACCCGCCACCGTTCGCGCCCCGGCACCGCGGATCGCCCCGACCGAACCGGTCCTGGCGAGCTTCGTCATGCAGACGATCGCAGATCTGCGTCACCCCGGCAGCGTGATCGTGGAGGAGGCGCCCTCGCACAAGGAAGCGCTCCAGCGGCATCTGCCGGTTCGGGATAACGGCTTCTACTGCATGGCGAGCGGCGGTTTGGGCTTCGCGCTGCCGGCATCGGTTGGGATTGCCCTCGCCAGGCCAACCCAAGCCGTCATCTGCGTGATTGGTGATGGATCGGCGATGTATTCCATCCAGGCCTTGTGGACCGCCGCACAGCACCGCCTCCCGATCACAGTGGTGGTTCTGAACAACGGTGGCTACGGCGCGATGCGCGCCTTCAGCCAACTCATGAAAAGGGCCGCACCACCGGGCATCGACCTGCCCGGCCTGGACTTCCCGGCACTCGCCGCCGGGCATGGCTGCGCGGGCGTGCGCGTCGCGCGCGCCGATGACCTCGCGCCGGCTCTTTCAGAAGCCTTCGCCAGCGCGAAGCCGCGGCTCGTCGAAGTGTTGGTCGATCGGGCCGTGCCTGGCCTCTACGGACTGGATTGAGGCGTTTGCGGCCACGGCCCCGCGCCGATGAGCCAGGAGGATATCGTCGTGAAACATCTGCCGAATGCGATGAACTGGATCAACGGGGCCTGGTGCGACAGCGCGAACCGCGTCCCCAGCATCAATCCTGCCACCGGCGGGCTCATCGGGTCCTTCGCGGACGCGACGCAAGCCGATGCGAAGCGCGCCGTTGCTGCCGCTCGAAACGCCTTCCTGCACAGCCCCTGGCGCGATGACCGGAGCTTGCGCGCCCGCGCCCTCAATGTGATCGCCGATCGCTTCGAAGCACGCGCCGAAGAACTGGCGCAGATGCTCGCAACAGAGAATGGCAAGATCCTGCCTGAGGCCCGGTTCGAAGTCTCCACGGTCGCGCCCAAGTTGCGCTACTGCTCAGCCTTGGCGCTCTCCCAGCATGGCCGGGCTCTGGAGGTTCGACCGGGCGCTTATTCCATGGCCTTGCGCGACCCGATCGGCGTCGCCGGACTCATCGTGCCGTGGAACAGCCCGGTCG
Source organism: Allobosea sp. P4_E12 (assembly GCF_056401655.1). Lineage (NCBI taxonomy): Bacteria > Pseudomonadati > Pseudomonadota > Alphaproteobacteria > Hyphomicrobiales > Alloboseaceae > Allobosea > Allobosea sp. P4_E12. The sequence continues at coordinate 42,972 of NZ_JBFUIY010000001.1, forward strand.
TCCTGCTGATGCGCTCCCTCGGCCCGGCCCTCGCCGCCGGCACGACGGTCGTCGCCAAAATGCCTGGTCAGACCGCGCAGGTGAATGCTCTCGTCGCGCAGATCCTTTCGGAGATTGCGGAGTTGCCACCTGGCGTCGTGAACATCTTTTCCGAGAGCGGCATTTCCGGCTCGGGATTCCTGGTCGAGTCGCCCGACGTGCCGGTGATCAGTTTCACGGGCAGCACCCGCACGGGCCGGGCGATCGCGGCAGCCGGCGCATCGCGCTTGAAGCGCTTCGGCCTCGAGCTCGGCGGCAAGACGCCGATGATCGTGTTCAACGATGCCGATCTCGCGGCAGCGCTCCCGCAACTCGAGAAGGCCATCACAGTCTTCGCTGGCCAGTTCTGCATGGCCGGAAGCCGGATCCTGGCGGAGCGCGGCATCGCTGACCGTCTGCGGCAGGCCCTTGGCGCGCGGCTGGATCAGGTCAGAGTCGGCCCGGCATCCGATCCGAGGAGCGAAATGGGCCCGTTGATCGACAGGCGAAGCGTGGCCCGCGTCGATGCGATGGTGGAGAAAGCTCTGGCGGAGGGCGCTCAGGCCATCGTCCGCGGCGGCATCCCGCGCGAGCCTGCACTCGCGGCGGGGGCATTCTATCGACCGACACTGCTCGAGGTCTCCGATGCGAATCTGGTGATCGTCCAGGAAGAGGTGTTCGGACCGGTCGCGACCTTCCAGGTTTTCGAAGGCGAAGCGGAGGCCATCGCCCTCGCCAACAACAGCGATTTCGGCTTGGCCGCCAGCGTCTGGAGCCGCGATGTCGATCGGCCTCTCCGTGTCGCGCGCGAACTGCAGGTCGGCACGGTTTGGATCAATGATTGGGCCGCCATCCACGACGAGTTCGAGGAAGGCGGCTTCAAGCAAAGCGGCATCGGCCGACTGAATGGCCTCGCCTCTCTTCACGATTTCCAGGAGACGAAGCACATCGCGCTCAGAGCCGGAGGACTGCGATGAGAACCTGCTATGGCAAGCTGTTCAAATCGGGTCGCTCAGCAACTCCCGTAGCCGGACCGCCAGCTCCCGAGCGGTGTATGGCTTCCTGAGCCAGCTCCCCGCGGCGGCGAATTCTCGCCTTGCGATACTGGGCTCCGCATATCCTGAGGTGAAGAGGACCTTGATTCCGGGCCGGATGCGGCGGGCTCGCTTCGCCAGTTCATCCCCGGCTATGCCGCCAGGCATGATGATATCGGTGAAGAGCAGCCGGATTTCCGGGTGCTGCGAAAGCAGGTGGAGCGCCTCTACCCCGGTATTGGCCTGCAGCACCCTGTACCCTGCGTCCTCCAGCCTGGCGACGACGACATGGCGGACGCGCGCATCGTCCTCCGCCACCAGGATCGTTTCGGTCCCCCCTGGAATCTGGTTGTTATGTCCATCAGGGACTGGTGCTCGCCCAGGGGCACGCACAGGACTTCTCGTGGCTGCCGGCAGATACAACCGAACGCAGGTTCCCTGCCCCAACTCGCTGTAGAGCTGCACATGTCCGCCGGACTGTTTGGCAAAACCGTAGACCATGCTGAGACCAAGACCGCTTCCGGCGCCAACGTCCTTGGTCGTGAAGAACGGCTCGAAGGCGCGTTGCTGTGTTTCGGCCGACATGCCCCTTCCGGTGTCGCTGACGGAAATCAGCACGTAATTTCCTGTCCGCACATCCGGATGAATGCGGCTATAGTCGGCATCGAGCCGAACCGAAGCAACATCGACCGTAAGACGCCCGCCACGCGGCATCGCATCGCGGGCGTTCAAGGTGAGATTGAGCAGAGCGTTTTGCAGCTGCGACCCATCAATCAGAGCGTGGTGCGGCGCCCCCGTCACGACCGTGCGCAACTCTATGGACTCTCCAAGCGTGCGACGCAGGAGAGCTGAGAAGTTGCCGACCAGTTGGCTGACATCCATGAGCTTGGGATTGAGCGGTTGCCGGCGGCCAAAGGCCAGCAACTGTTCCGTCAGCTTGGCGCCGTCATCAGCGGCATCTTGGGCTTCGCGCACCAGATCGTGCAGCCTCCCGCTCTCGATGCGCCTTTCGATCATCTCGAGATTGCCGCTGATGACCGTAAGCAGATTGTTGAAATCGTGCGCGATACCGCCAGTCAAATGACCGACCGCCTCCATCTTGTGAGCCTGGCGCAACTCTTCTTCGATTTTTTGCCGGCTCGTCAGATCTCGGACGAAGCCGGTGAAGATACGGCTGCCATCGGCGACGGCCTCACCGATGGCGAGTTCCATCTGGAATTCGGTTCCATCAGCGCGCAATCCGGTCACCACGCGCCCGAAGCCTATGATGCGCCTTTCGCCGGTCGCCAAGTAGCGCGAGAGATAGCCATCATGCGCCTCCCGGTCCGGTGACGGCATCAGGATCCGGACGTTCGACCCGCAGACCTCATCCGCCGCATATCCGAAGAGCCGTTCGGCAGCGGCGCTGAAGGACAGGATCGTACCGATTTCATCGATGACGACCATCGCCTCCGGCACCGTGTCCAGGATCGAGCGCAGATGAGCGGAGCTGGCGGCGAGTTCGGTTTGCGTGCGCCGCAGATCGCTTACGTCGATGTTCACCTCCACGATCGAATAGCCTGCCCGGCTCTGCGACTTCACCGCGACCCAATGGCTCGCGACAGATATGGCACGCCCATCCCTGTGTCGGTGGGTCAATTCGCCCTTCCAGAGATTATGTTTCTTCAAGTAGGCGCGGATATCTTCGAGCGGCCGCGGGAAGACGGTTCGCAGAAGGTCATGCGCCACGACGCCGACCGCTTCCTCGCGGCTCCAGCCGTACAGATCCGCGCAACCGGATGTCCAGCGGCTGATCACCCCATCAAAGCCATGGACGATAATATTGGCACCATCGAGAATCCGTACGATCTCATCAAGACTGAAGTCACTGGTAACGGTGGACTCCATCGTCATCCCCGCGGATTGCATCAACTCTCAGTGAGGCCAGACCGCGCGCCGCACCGATGTCATGGTCGGCGGACGATCCTCATCATCGTCGCCATCCCCTTCACCAGCAAGCCTTGCCAGCCTTGCCAACTGGCGGATGATGATCGCGCTGCGTCCGCTGGGCGCGATCACGCCGCAGGCGATGAGCTTGCTCATGCTGCGCGATACGGTTTCGATCGTGAGGCCCAGATAATCCGCCATATCCAAGCGCGTCATCGGAACCGCGAGCAACGGCGAAGTCGGCCGACCTCCGGCCCGGCGGCGGGCAATGAGGAGCAGGAAGCTGCTCACGCGCTCTTCGGCGCTCTTGCGAGCAAGCAAGACCATCTGATCCTGGGCCGCAGCCATCTCGTCGCAGAACTGAGCAAACAGCTGCGGGCGAAGCTCGGGGCACCGATTGATCTCGTCCTGGAAACGGGAGCGGGCAAAGCGGCGCAGCTTTGCCGGTGTTATGGCTTCAGCCGTATAGAGATAATGATCCTTGAGCGACACACCCAGAAGATCTCCGGGATAGATGAAGCCGGTAATCACCCTGCGGCCATCGCTCATGATCTTGAAAACGCGCAAGACGCCCTCGACAACTTCGAAGACATGCGTTGCCTCGTCTCCCTCCCAAAAGACCGCAGCTCCAGTCTCGACCTTCTCGATGGGTTGCCGCCTGAACAAGCTCCCCAGGTCAGGAGCTGACACCTGCGCGTCCGGGAAGCTGCCGCGCGGTAAGCCTAAGCACGAAACACTGATGCCCGCTAACATGACACTCCCCTGCATAACCACTCATAGCCGGAGAATTGAGCGCCCTTCAGTGACGACGAAACGATAGGCCAGTTACCGTTGGTATAAAATTGTAACGGATTGTACGCTGGCTCGACGACTGTGATCCGGAAGCTCAGACATGGCCGAACAGCAAGCCCGGAACGAGCATCTTCTTGTCGTCGACGACGATATGCGCATCAGGCAGATGCTGGTCCGCTATTTTGAGGATGAGGGCTATCGCGTCACGGCGGTCGCCAACGGCCAGGGCATGCGCGAGTGCCTTCAGCGAACCTCGATCGACATGATTCTGCTCGATCTCGTCCTGCCCGCCGGCGAGGACGGGCTCGGATTGGCTCGCGAAGTCCGCTCCCACTCCGACGTTCCGATCATCATGCTGACCGGACGGAACGACATCGTCGACCGGGTCGTTGGGCTCGAGATCGGTGCCGACGACTATGTCGCCAAGCCGTTTCATCTTCGCGAGTTACTGGCACGGCTGCGTACGGTCATGCGCCGGCGTCACGCGTCAACAGCACCTGATCACAATGACCATCGCGCAATCGTCAGCTTCGATGGCTGGCGCCTCGATCTCGGACGACGCCAACTCCTTAGGGCGGACGGCTCTGACATCGTTCTCACGACCGGAGAGTTTGACATGCTGGCTGCGCTGTCAAAACACCCCGGACGCGTATTCTCCCGAGAAGTACTGATGGACATCACACACGGGCGGAGGCTGGAAGCTTTCGATCGAACGATCGACGCCCAAATTTCACGCCTGCGCAAGAAAATCGAGCAGGACCCGACGAGGCCGACGCTCATCAAGACGGTGCGAGGGGTCGGCTACGTCTTTACCGGAAAACCATCGCCCTGAAATCATCTACACTTATTTACTGGTAATAAATTCCGTCATTTCTGGAGAGCAAGGCCGGATACGATCAGGCTGATCAATATATTAGCCTGATCGACCTGCCCGCTCGATATTCGTACGATCCCATTAGGCAAACTGCATGGCAAACACCTAGGCAAGCATCTTAGCCCTGGCGGATCGATGTATCGAGAACTATCGCCAGCTCGCGATTCATGAGCCCCGCTCGCGGCCGCGCACCCGCTCTCGCGCGGGATCGCTCGATCCAGCGAGATGCGCGCACGCGCCCGCCGCGTCACGTTTCATCGACTGCTCGCGAAATCCTCCTCCGTGTCGAGGCGCGCGAACCCATTGACGATCAGATCGTATTTCACCACTGAAACTGCCAGGTTCCGTGCCCAATCGACCACGTCATTCCAGGGATCGACCACCCTTCCCGTCGCAGAAAGAAAGGTAATGACCGTCGCGATCTCCGTCTGACCGCGGACGACAAGCACGCCACCCAAGCCCAATATTAGAATTCCGCCTACGCTATAACTCAGATTCATCAGAAAATTCATTGAGAACTTCAAAGCGAATATTCCCATACTAATATCAAATACGATATTTAAATCGTCGTCATTCTGATTATCTCTGCCATATTTGCTGACAGTCAAAATATCAGATCCAATTTTTCGCAATAAAACTATTCTACCAGCAACTCTTGGATTGATTGCCCTCTGAATCAATGGAACAATAACGATTTGCGGCGCGAGAATTGCTGCACTCACCAGCGCCATTCGCGGCTCCAGTATCAAAAGGTAGCTGAAGACGCTGATCAAGAACCCAATCTCCACGATCGGGATACTGATGCTGGACCCGACGAAAGCGCCAACATCGTCACTTTCCGCCATAATCATTGACAGACCGACGGCATCGTTACCGTCTTGTCGTGACTTGGCCGAGCGCGTTGCAAGGCGAGTGTCGATCGCAACGCGCAGGGCCCGGGTCGCACTTTCCCCAATCCAAGCTCGATAGAGATTCATGAGGAGCTTGAGCAGCCCAAAACTGAGTATGATCACGGCTTGTGCGGTCACAAGCAGGAGAATGTCCCTGACCGCCCCTCCTTTGACCGCCGTATCGATCACCCTTCTTTGAATTTCGATTGGCGCGGCATTCAAGAGGAATACAGCGACAGAAATGACGGAAACCCATAATTGATGCCATCCGCTGATGCGAAAGACAAAATGAAAGAGAGACTTCGGCAGCGGTTCCGAGCCAGACAAATTTAGAGAAGTAGATGAAGGCTGGCTGAACATATGATTATTATTCGAACGAGACTGTTCGTTTGCGCCCAACCGCGACCACGCTCCGGCATCGTGGCATAAACAGCAAACTCTTTGGTATTCGGAGTGAGAATGCCCCGACGTTCGGCTGGAGAGCCCGTCGTGCGCGACCGGTTGAGCCCAAGTCGATGAGATGGGCGCCCCAATGGGCACGCTGCCGCCTGCTGGGAGAAGTGGCCAATGGAATTGGGGTCACGGCAAGTGATCCAGCCTCCTTACCGGGCCAAGCCTTCATCCCGTAGGCCGATCGTCGCATGGATGGGCGAATGGTTGGACCCAGATCGTTCATCAGGATACGCTCCACGCCAGGCTGATCATCATCGTTAGCTCAGCAGCCGACAGTTCCGTTGACCTGGATCAACTCCGCAGCGCCGGTCTGATCCTAAGGGCTGCGGCCCCCTGCGTCTGACATTGCGCTGAAACGAGGGCGGACTCAGCGCGATCTGAGGCTCAGGAGATAGGAGATGATGTCGTCGATTTCGGAGCGGCTGAATTGGTAGCGCGGCATTTGACCGTGAGGCGTCTGGAGAAACACCCGGAGCGAGAGCTCGGTCTGCTGGCTCGTATCGGCTATCGCCCCGAAATCTGGAGGCGTGCGGGCCCGATCTCGGTCCTCCCCGGTGATGCGATGGCATGCAGCGCACCATGTCGAGGCCAGATTGCGGCCAGCGGCAGCATCGCCGATACTCTGCGCAGCCGTCACATCGATCCCGATCATGGTCACCACCAGACCGAGGAACGAGGCGATCCTGAGAGGCTTGTCCATTTCCATCCTCCTGCGCAGCAGCCTGGCTCGCACACGCCTGGCCTTACCGGAACTCTGGCCTCCACTTTCGCGAAATCCGCCGGATATAGGCGACAAGCCCGTCGGTTTCGCTTTCGGTGAGACGAAACTCCGGCATTCCCGGGTGACGCACCACGGTTCCGTCAATCAAGACGGGAGCGGGATTGCCGCCGGGGTAACGTTCGGCGATGAGCGGAAAGCGTGGCGACCTGGGGTTGGGACTTTGACCTGTGCGCCCGACAGCATGACATCCACTGCAACGCTGAGCGACTTTCTTGCCCAAGTCCGCACTCTGGGCATTCTCAGGGCGTTGCGCATCCGCCGGCATCGCGTTCACGGCACTCGCCATAATACCAAGGCATGCGCCAAAGAGGAGCAAAATCGCAGAATGAGAGGGCTGTCGCTTCATGGTTTCAGCCTATCGGCCCTATCGCAGCTCGCATTGACACAGATCACGCTCTCTATCCGGCTCTCGCGATCCCCGGGCCGGCCTTCGCCCAGGGCCCGGAACTAAAGCCAGACACGGTGAAAATCACCTCCGGCGGAGGGCAATCAGCCGTTCACCTCAAAAGATGGCGCTCGATCTCGCCGACAGGCAGATTCGTCAGGTCCTTGACGATTTCCGCCACGACAAGAGCCTGCACGGCCGGAAGCAGCTGGCGACGCAGTTCACCCAGCACCTTGGGCGGCGCAATCAGGATGATGCGCTTGACACGGTCGACGCCGCTCCGTCGAGACAGAAAGAGTGCAACCTCGCCAACAAACGAGACCTCGGCAGCTGCGTGGCGGCTATTTGCTTCAACCGCGCTGCGCCCCTCGCCGAGAGACTGATGGACCCGACCTGGACGATCCGTCCCAAGCTCGCGATCGGGGGCGGACGGCCGTTCCATCGTGTGAAGGACCTGCAGCCGCAATCGGTCGACATCGCCATCATTTCGCAGGATGAGCGCCTTGGCGCCGTCGCACACGACAAGCCAGCTATCGCGTTGAACAAGGGGGAGACTGCTGGACATGGCTTGCCTCCTCCAGGCGCGACTGAGGCGCTACTGAGTTTCTCGGCCACGAACGGACAGGGTCCTGCGCTCGACGCCAAGAATGCATCAGGAATCCTTTCGGCGCCACAGCCGTATGCTGTCTATGCCGCGAGCTTACCTGCCCGGCCCGCTTCTTCGACAGCCTCAGTTGCGGTCGCGGTGACGACGGCCATTTCCTTGCGCATGATCGTCGCCAGTTGGTCGAACTCGGTGGAGTAGTCGCTCGCGATGCCCTGGCTGAACTTCCGGTGCGCCTCGACCGCTTCGCCAATTTCCTGGCAGTGACTGAGGGCATTGCACAATTCGGCCTGCGCCTTCATGCGCCGCCCCATAAAGGAAAGCCATTCTGCCCCCACAGTCAGATTTGCCTCCAATATGGCCTGGGGTACGGAAAGGGCGGTCGCGAATTGCGCCTGCATCGTTTTGCCCATCCCCTCCGGGAAGCCAAACGACGGGAAACCCAGTTTGTCGGGGCTGCTGGCGCGGTTCGTTGAAGCTACCATGTCTCGCCTCCTCTGAAGGCAGCGCACCAAGCGCTGCCTGGGTATCGATCATCAAGAACAATCCGGCGAGGGTCGCCTTGATGCAGGTCAACCACCGAACGGATTGCGACTGATAGTTTGTGTTTCGCGCGTGCGCTGGTGACGGGAGTTCGAACATGAATGTCGAATCCACCCTCTTCACTGATCCGAACACCACTCCTCATTTGACCAATGCGCCGCCCCTCCCGCCGGAGGCTCCACCACAACAGGACAGGCTTGGTCCCGAAGAGCCGTTGGATCGTTTCCTGCACGCCGGCATCGGCCGGATGGCCGCAGGTTTCTCGCCTATGGGCCTCGCAGAGGCCTGGTTCGATTGGGCCGTTCACCTATCGGTTTCGCCCGCCCGAATGGCCGAGATCGCCATCACCGGACTGTCGGAGGCCAGTCGCTTGGCCGAGMTGAATGTCCAGATGTTGACCAAGGGGGGCGAATGCTCGCCTTGCGAGCATTCGTTGCCTCAGGACAAGCGGTTCCGTCACCCAAGCTGGCGACAATGGCCGTTCGCGCTCTTCGCGGAATCCCTGCTCGCCTGCGAGAGAACACTCGATGAGGCAAGCCGCCACATTCATGGTTCGACTGAGCACCACATGGCACTGTTGCGCTTCGTGGGCCGGCAGGCCCTCGATCTCGTTGCTCCCTCCAATTTTCCGATGACCAATCCAGAGGTCCTGGATGCGACGCTGAAGAGCGGCGGGAGCAATCTCGTACGCGGTGCAAGCTTCGCGCTCGAGGATCTGCAGCGGCTTCTCGCCAGACAGCCACCGGTTGGCGCAGAGGCCTTCGTTCCCGGTCACACGCTCGCGATCACTCCCGGGCGGGTCGTCCATCGGACGCCGCTGGCCGAGATCATCCAGTATGCCCCTGCGACCCCGGCGGTGCATGCGGAGCCCGTCGTGATCATCCCCGCCTGGATCATGAAGTACTACATTCTCGATCTGCGCCCACAGAATTCGCTCGTGAAACATCTCGTCGACGCGGGCTTCACGGTGTTCATGGTCTCATGGAAGAATCCGAGCGCGGCCGATCGCGACGTCGGCCTCGACGACTATCGGGTTCAGGGTGTGCTTCCTGCCTTCGCCACGGCGCTGGCCATCACTGGCGCCAGACGGGCCCATGCCGTCGGCTACTGTATCGGAGGCACATTGCTGGGTCTCGCGGCCGCCGCGATGGCGCGTGACTACGACGACCGAATTGAGACCCTGACATTCCTGGCTGCGCAGACCGATTTTCGCCAGGCTGGCGAGTTGAGCCTCTTCGTCGACGAGAGCCAGCTGGCGATCCTCGACGACATGATGTCGGAGCAAGGCATCCTCGAAGCCTCGCGCATGGCGAGTACATTTCATCTGCTGCGCTCCAACGACCTGATCTGGTCTCGGATGATCCGTCACTATCTTCTCGGCCAGCGAGAGCCCATGGGCGATGTCGCAGCCTGGTCCACCGATGCGACACGGATGCCGTCCCGCATGCACAGCGAGTATCTGCGCTCGCTTTACCTCAACAACGACCTGGCGGAAGGACGCCTCCTGGTTGACGGACACCCGGTGTCCTTACGCGATATCCGTCGCCCGATCTTCGCCGTCGGTACCGAATGGGACCATGTCGCGCCCTGGCGCTCTGTCTTCAAGCTGCACATGCTGACGGATGCTGAAGTGACCTTCGCCCTTACGAATGGCGGCCACAATCAGGGCATCGTGTCCCCGCCTAGCAGGGCAGATCGCCATGTCCGGATCGCGACGGCGAAGATGCATGAACGGCATCAGGGACCAGAGCATTGGCTTCAGGCGGCGGAATACCATGAGGGTTCTTGGTGGCCTCACTGGTTTGCTTGGCTCGCCCTCCACTCAAGCAGCCAGACGTCGCGACCGCAGAGCGTCGCCACGCCCGGGGACGAGGCACTGGGCCCCGCGCCGGGGCTCTATGTGCACGGTTAAGCCCGCTGATCGAACGCTTCCCGGCGCGTTCGTGGAAAGGACGCCACCTCGCGCAAGGGATCGAAATGCGGGCCACATAGGCGCAGCTCGCGAGAACCGAACGTGCAGGGCCGCATTCGCGATCAATGCACCGTCCCAGCTCCGGATCCGACTGACGGGAGATCGCCTCATGCCTTATGCAAGGCTCGAAGACCTTCCCGCTTCTGTTCGGGCGCATTTGCCTGCCCACGCTCAGGAAATCTACCGCGCCGCTTTCAACAGCGCCTGGGAAGGCTACGCAGACCGGAGCGCTGAGGAGCACGAGGAAATCGCTCACCGCATTGCCTGGGCGGCCGTGAAGCACAGCTACCGCAAGGAGGGCGAGCAATGGATCGTGCGCTGAGCCTCGCGAAAGAGGCGCCCACGCGGTCGGGACCAGCCAATGGAGTGCCCGCCTTCTGGTCGGGCGACAATGACGAGATCTTGCGAGTACTCGATGTGCGGCCGGAGGGGATGACCTCCGAGGAGGCGCGCGCGCGAATGGGCCGCTATGGCCCGAATCTGGCTGTCACTGGCGTGCGCCGCAGTCTCGTGGGCAAGCTAGGCAAGCGACTTTGTGAACCCCTTATCGCCATCCTGCTCATTGCAGCCACGATCTCGGGCGCCACGGGAGACTGGCAGAGCTTCCTCATTATCCTGATCATTGTCCTGTTTTCCATCGGGCTCGACATTGCCCAGGAACACAAGGCCGAGACCACCATTGAGGCGTTGAGGCGCTCGGTCGCGGTGACGGCGTCGGTACGTCGCGATGGCAGGCTTCAGGAACTCGCCGTCAAGGAAATCGTACCGGGCGACGTGCTCGAACTCCGTGCCGGCGAACTCGTGCCCGCGGATGGCGTCGTGCTTTCCGCGAATGGCGCACTCGCCAACGAAGCACTCCTGACCGGCGAACCCTATCCCGTGGAAAAGCATCCGGGACCTTCCTCAGGGGCTTCGCTCTCCGACGCCTTCAACGCCCTGTTCGGCGGAACCAGTATCGTCGGCGGGGAGGCAGTCATGCTCGTGGTCGCGACTGGCGGTGCCACCTGCTTCGGCGCGATATCCAGCTCCGTCCAGGCGAAGGAGCCCCCGACCGCGTTCGAGCGTGGCGTGCATGCGCTCGGCATGTTGATCCTGCGGCTCACCGGGTTCCTGGTCCTCTTCGTGCTCCTAACGCAGCTTGTTCATCACGGCCTGTCGCTCGAGAGCTTCCTGTTCGCCGTTGCACTTGCAGTAGGCCTCACCCCCGAACTGCTGCCGATGGTCATGACGGTCACCCTCGCGCGCGGAGCGGTGCGGATGGCCACGAGCCAGGTCGTGGTGAAACGGTTGTCCGCCATCCACGATCTCGGCGCAATGGACGTCCTGTGCACCGACAAGACCGGCACCTTGACCGAGGCGAAAATCGTGCACGTCGCCAGCTTTGGGGCAGACGGCATGGAAAGCACACGCGCGGCACAGTTGGTGCGCCTGAACAGCCGTTTTGCCAGCGGCATGCGCAGCAATCTCGATGACGCGATCCTGGCCGGAGCGCCGACAGGTTTCGATGGCGGCTGGGCGCATGTCGACGATCTGCCTTTCGATTTCGAGCGGCGGCGAGCATCGGTCCTCATTTCGCACGGCACCGCCTCTGAGTTGATCACCAAGGGCGCACCAGAAGCGATGCTCGCCCTGTGCACGCAGATCGAGGCATCCGACGGGATCGTGACGCCGCTTGATGAGACCGAGCGGGTCAAAATCGCGACGCTGCTGGACGAGAGGGGGCGACAGGGCTTCCGTCTGCTAGGGATCGCCAGACGCGACATGCCCGCCAGCTGCCATCATGCAGAACTCACCGATGAAGCCGGGCTCACCTTTGTCGGTTGCGCCGCCTTCCTCGATCCTCCCAAGGCATCCGCGACGGAGGCTGTAGCCCAGCTCATCAAGGCGGGCGTCCGCGTCAAGATCATCTCTGGCGATGCCGCACCGGTCGTCGAGCACCTCGTCGAGACACTGGGCCTGCCGACCCGCGGCCTCATGACGGGAGAGGAGATTTCCGGCCTGTCCGAGATTTCCCTGGCTTCCCGAGCCGAAGGAGCCGACCTCTTCGTTCGCGTCTCACCCGACCAGAAGAGTCGGATCGTGCGCGCCTTGCGTCGGCATGGTCATACCGTCGGCTTCATCGGTGACGGTATCAATGACGCGCCCGCCATCCATGCGGCCGATGTCGGTCTATCGGTTGAAGGCGGGACCGATGTCGCTCGCCAGGCAGCCGACATCATTCTGCTGGCGCCGGATCTCGGCGTGCTGGCCGGGGGACTGGCAGAGGGCCGGCGCACCTATGCCAACATCATGAAATATGTCCGTATGGGAACGAGTTCGAACTTCGGCAACATGCTGTCGATGGCGCTTGCGTCGCTGGTGCTGCCTTTCCTGCCGCTGGCACCGCTCCAGATCCTTCTGAACAACCTGATCTACGATCTATCCGAGATCGGAATCCCCTTCGACAGGGCCGACGAGGAAACACTCGCCGCGCCGCAGGTTTGGGACATGAAATCGGTCCTGCGTTTCACGCTCATCATGGGACCGCTCTCATCGCTGTTCGACATCGCAACATTTGCCATGCTGATTTGGGTCTTCGCTGCGGACATCGCGATGTTCAGGACAGCCTGGTTCGTTGAATCGATTGCGACGCAGATCCTGGTGATCTTCATCATCAGGACCTCACGACCACTCTGGCGAAGCAGTCCTCATCCTGTTCTCATAGCAACGTCGCTTGGCGCCCTCGCGATTGCGCTCGCCCTGTCTCTGAGCCCGCTTGGCAGCTATTTCGGATTTGTCGCGCTGCCTCTGCCCATCCTCGCCGCCGTTGCCGGGCTTACTCTCGTTTACCTTGCCGCAGCCGAAGGGCTGAAGTCCCTCGCCATGGAGAACCGCCGCGGCAAGCCTGGCCGGCGCCGGTCGCCCCTCTAATGCATTGCGTAGAATACCAGAAACCGACCTTTGCTTGAGCGATGCTCGCAGTTGAGAGGATCGACCGCGCCCTTCGTATCCGGACGTTCCAGCCCATGTGACAGGGTCAGGGAACCAGTACTGCGGCGCCCTGGAGCCGTCCCGCCCGAAGGTCGGCAAGAGCCACATTCGCCCCGTCGAGTGGATAGGCCGTTGTCGTCGTCCTCACATCGGCCTGCTGAGCGATGGCGAGAAACTCCGTCGCGTCCTGCCGCGTCAGATTGGCAACCGAAACCAGTTGCCGCTCTTCCCAAAGAATCTTGTAGGGAAACTGCGGAATGTCGCTCATGTGGATACCGGCGCAGACAACCCGGCCGCCCTTGCGCACCGATCGCAGCGCGCCCGGCACCAGATCGCCGATCGGAGCGAAGATGATCGCCGCATCCAGTTGCTCGGGTGGCGCCGAGCCGGAACTCCCTGCCCACCGCGCCCCCAGCGAAAGCGCAAGCGTCTGCGCCGCCTCGTCACCGTTGCGCGTGAAGGCATAGACGTCGCGCCCCTGCCAGCAGCATAGCTGCACCAGGATGTGGGCAGCAGCGCCGAAGCCATAGAAGCCGATCCTGCGTCCCTCCCCGGCAATCCGAAGCGAGCGCCAACCGATCAGCCCGGCGCACATCAGCGGTGCGGTGGCGACCGGATCGTCGAATCCATTGAGTGGAAAGGCGAATGCCGAATCCGCCACGACATGGGTCGCGAAGCCGCCATCGCGAGTGTGCCCGGTAAATGTCGGCGCGTCGCAGAGGTTTTCGCGCCCCGAAGCACAATAGGGACAATGGCCGCAGGTGTGCCCCAACCAGGGGATCCCGACCCGCGTTCCAACGGCTGGTGTTGTAACGCCCGCGCCGACCGTCTCCACGATACCGACGATCTCGTGCCCCGGAACGATCGGCAGCCTCTGAGGGGTGAGTTCGCCATCGACGATATGCAGGTCGGTACGGCAGACGGCGCAGGCTTCGATCCGCACCCCGATCTCGCCGGGACCTGGCAGCGGGTCTGGCCGCTCCTCGAGAAACAGGGGCTGGCCGATCCTATGCAGCACCATGGCTCTCATCCGCCCAGATCCCTGGCAGCTGTCACCGGGCTTTCGAGATCTCATTTGGCGAGATCTCCTCTGGCAGGACCACGACCCCTGACATCGGCTCGACCCAGGCGAGTTGATCTGACACCGATTTGACGCCGGCGACGTTTTCAGCAGCGACGTGCGCTGCGCGTCGCTCGCGTTCGTCGAAGATCGTCCCGGTCAGTTCGACAGCGCCCTTATCGACATGGACGCGGATGAGCCCGCCCCCACCCCAACWCTGCCCGGAAAGCTCCGCCTGGATGGCAGCTCGGATCTGCTCGTCGTCCGTCGCCTGCGTATCGCCTGGCGACAGCGCGCGGGCCATCGGGCGCAAGAGATCCGATCGAGCGACGATACCCACGATCTTGCCGTTGTCCACGACGGGAAGGCGCTTGATGCTGCGTCGACTCATCATCTCGACGACCTCGTCGAGCGTAGCCCCCTTGGATATGGTGACGGCTCCATTCGTCATGACCTCTTCGACCTTCCGGCCATGGGCATGGACGTATTCATCGGCCACCTTTCCGGGGCTGACGAGAAATTCGAGCCACCAGGATCGTTTGCGCTCGGTCCCGAGTTCACTCCGGCGCAGGAAATCGCCTTCGCTCACTATCCCGACCAGCGTCCCGTCGCCCTCGACGACGGGCAGGCCACTGATCCTGTGAGCCAACATGAGCCGGGCAGCCTCAGCGACCGATGTCGAGGGCCGGATGCTGATAACCGGCGTTGTCATCACCGCTTCGACGAACATGGGAATCTCCTGTCGAGCGCCGCTTCCAGGCTGTTGACCAAGCGCCCCGAGACCGTTGTCGCGCGCGACCGCGACCACGATCCAATCTATAAAATGATTGGCCATCGAAGTTCAGTATGAAACATGGCCTGCCGTCCCGCCTTGATCCGAATCAAGAGCCGTTCGGCGCAAAGCCCCCATGGCGCTGGGTGTGTTTCACCGCTGCGGGGAGAAAAGGCCCTTCGCCGTGTCCTTTCAAGGCGTCCCTGAGATCGACCGTCGCGGCATTTGGCGACACCTATTCTTCGCCTGCAAGTGCTCTTCGCAAACGCCGGATCATCACGCCGCGCGAACGCTCGTCTGCGGCCTTGTCCATAGCCTCGTCGATATCGAGCAGGAGGCGCGAGCGCTCGTTGTGCCAGTCAAGCCGACCAATTTGATCCGGAGAGATGCGCCGCGGGAGGCCGATCGCAACAGGTTCTGCGCCGTTAGCAGTCAGTTCGTAGGTATCATCGAGCAGGGGTGACAAAATCTGCTCGGGCCGGAGCGACCTGCTCAACCGCATCCGCATGGCAGCTATGGCCGGTTCCTCCCCATGAACCAGAAAAAGGTTCAGTCGGAGCGGCAAACGTTCGCGAACCCAGGCCTCCAGTTCCGAACCGTCGGCATGGCCGGAATACATGTCGAGCGAGCGGATGCGCGCCCGCACGTCGATATCCTCGCCCTGAATGCGAACGCGCCTCGCTCCATCCTGAAGGATCCGCCCGAGCGTGCCTTGTGCCTGAAACCCGACGAACAGGACGGTTGCGTCTTCGCGCCAGAGCCAGTTCTTCAGCCGGTGGCGAATCCGCCCAGCCTCGCACATGCCGCTGGCTGCAATGATGACATGAAACCCTTGCCGCAGGTCAAGAGCCTTGCTCTGCTCAACGGTCTCGGTGAACCGTACGTTGCCGCCCTGAAGTGCGGCAACAAGCTCGTCACCGTGCTCCAATTCGCTTGCGTGCTGTTGAAAGGCGCCGCTCGCCTTGGTGGCGAGAGGAGAGTCGACATAGATGGGAGTAGGCGGGATCTCGCCATCCTTCATCAGGCCGACCAGATCGACGAGAAGCTCCTGCGTCCGCTCGACCGCAAAGGACGGAACGAGAAGTACGCCATTGCGACGCGCGGCTGCTCTCACCTCATCTCGCAACAGCAGGCGTCGACCGCCCGAGTTCGTCTCGATGCGGTCGCGGTCGCCATAGGTTGACTCGCAGACGAGGTAATCGAAATCCCGCGGCGCCTCCGGATTGGGCTGCAACAGCTTGTTCTGGGGGCCGATGTCGCCTGAAAACAGGATGCGCATGCGGGTATCGCCCCCCAGCTCCTCGAGCTCGACCTCGACTGACGCGGAACCAAGCAGGTGGCCCGCATTCCAAAACCGCGCGCGCACTCCGGGCGCAACCAGCGCCCACTCGTGATACGTCACAGCCTTGAACTGTATGAGACTGCGCTCAGCATCCTCCGCGGTGTAAATGGGGTCTACCTCGCGATCACGGCCCCGACGCGCATTGCGCCGATTGAGCTGCCTGACCTCATTTTCCTGAATGTGACCGGAATCCCGCAGCATGATGGCGCAGAGGTCGATGCTCGCCGCGGTGGCAAGGATAGGCCCTGCGAAGCCACCCTTGACGAGCTTCGGGATGAGCCCGCTGTGGTCGATATGTGCATGAGTCAACAGAACAGCATCGATCGCTGACTCCCGGAATGGAAATGCGCGGTAGTTCAGTTCCTTTTCGGTCTTTGCCCCCTGGAACATACCGCAGTCGACCAGCACGCGCGCTCCCAGTGTCTCCAGCAGGAAACATGAGCCGGTCACGGACTGCGCAGCACCGAAGAAGCTGAGTCGTATGGGCATCGCTGCCGCTCCTGAACGAACCCCAAGTTGAAACACCTCGGTCGCGTGCTGCAATCTGCGGGCGCAGCCAGTCCAAGTGGCCCGCGGGACATCGCGACGCATCCCTGCGCCGGAGTTCCCGGCCTCAATGGGACATCATGCAACATGTCGGCGCGGCCTTGAGCAGATCGTTTGTCACACCGCCCAAAATCCATTCGCGCATGCGGCTATGCCCATATGCCCCGGAAACGATGAGATCGGCCCCTTCTTGCCGGGCGAGTTCGGTGATCTGGTCGACTGGATCGCCGAGACCGTCCTGCCGCAGCACGGGACGCGCCGAGACATGGTGCTCGGACAGGTAGTGGCAGACGTCCTCCACCCCCTGCTCGCCAGCGTCCGCGCCAACGGAAACGACTTTCACCGCCTCGGCCTGCCTGAGGAGCGGCAGGGCGTCCCAGATGGCGCGCCGGGCTTCCCTTGTGCCCTTCCAGGCGACCACAATCCGCTTGGCTGAAAGAAACTCGAACCGGGGTGGCACGAGAAGAACGGGGCGCCCAAGATCCATGATGAGTTCTTCAGGCCCAACCGCCATGCCGCTATCGCTCACGTCGCCGGGAGCACGTCGGCCCAGCACCACGAGGTCGGCGGCACGTGACTGCGCCAGGATGAAGCCACGAGGCTGGCAGACCGTCGAACGCCATTCGATCCTGCTCGTCGTCCCCGCGGCCCGGCGAAAAACCTTCTCGGCCTCGATAAGGTTCTCCGCTGCCGCCCTCTTGGCATTCTCGACCAGTATGGGGTCCATTGCGACCGCCCCGTCGCCATAGTACGGGAGGACAAAATCTTCAGCGGCGATGCCGATCAATCGGCTCGAAAACCGGTGGGCGAGCGATGCGGCGAGCCCAATGAGCCCTTCTGCGTCTGGGCCGGGATAAACCAGAGCCATGATGCTGACATAGCTAATGCTGCTGGGTTTCGCCCTTGCCGGTGACATGCGGCTATCTCCTGCAGATCGTATCTTGGCCTGGGGCAGGCTCCCGCGCCGATGAATTGGGGGGATCCATGCTAGCCAGCACTGCAGCGCAGTTGGAATGGATCGAGCCTACGAGGCGTCTCCTGGAATGCTCCAGCAGGCAAAGCCGGGGGCTGCCGCCTATCTCGCACTTGCTAGAAGTGAGACGATTGCGACCAAGGATGCGTCGGTTCCTTCGAAGCATATCCGTGCCTCTTGGATGCCATTGAGAGCGCAGTCTTGCAGATGCTGACGCCAGCCCAATTGATCTAACGCAAGAATATCCTGCGCCTGATGCGCAACCCGCATCAATTCTCGTCGGACAACCTCATTTCAGCGCTCGACCGACGTCGACGGCGCGGCCCGAACTCCCCGGAGAGGTCGCGGTCACTGCTCCTGAAAAACTCAGCTGGGCTAGAACGATCGAGCTCAGACCGCCACGTCGGCCTTGATCGCCGCGTGAGGCGCGTAGCTTTCGACGTCAAAATCGTCGATGCGGTACTCGTCTATCGTCGCCGCCCGTCGGGTGAGCCGCATCGTGGGAAATGGCCGGGGCTCACGCGAAACCTGCTCCCGGGCCTGCCCCAGGTGATTAAGGTAGAGATGGACGTCCCCACCCACCCAGATCAGTTCGCCAGGACGGAGGTCCGCCTGCTGGGCCAGCATGAGTTGCAGTGCAGCGGCGCCGACAAAGTTGAACGGAGCTCCGAGGAGCAGATCAACCGACCTCTGGAACAAGAGGCAGTTCAGCCGCCCATCCGAGGTCACGTGGTACTGATACACCATGTGGCAAGGCGGAAGCGCCATCGCACCGAGTTCCGGCACGTTCCATCCATGGAAGAGCATTCGGCGGCTCGTTGGATTCGTCCGCAGCGCCTCGACCAGTGCCGCGATCTGATCATGCTCGCGGCCGTCGGCGCCCAGCCAGCGGCGCCATTGCTTGCCATAGACAGGGCCAAGTTCGCCCCAGCGAGCAGCAAAGGCGTCGTCCTCGACAACACGCTGCTCGAACGCGTCCTGCGAGATGGTCTCGCCTGTCTCACGGCGATAATGCGCAAGCGGCCAGTCGGTCCAGATTCGGACGTTCTCGCGAAGCAGAGGTTGGATATTGGTGCCCCCGGTCAAGAACCAGAGCATCTCCTTGACCGCGGTTTTCCAATAGACGCGTTTCGTCGTGAGGATAGGCGCACTGCCATCCGACAAATCGAATCGCACCATGGCGCCAAAAAGCGAGCGAGTGCCTACACCAGTACGGTCCAACCGCTCGTCTCCGCGCTCCAGGACGTCGGAAAGCAGGTCGAGATACTGGAATTCTGGATGCCTTCTGATCACTAGCCGCCTCCGCGAAGAGTCCGGGAGCTCTTGCCACTCCCAGGCTCGTTGGCCCTGAACATGTGTGTTAGCGGCACGATCCGTGCGTGCAACATATATACTGACAGGCTTCGAGGTCACCAGGCATCGGCAGGTTTGCCGCCGTGCAGCATACACAGGCAGCGGCCTCACTCGCCGGCCCCGTTCCAATGCACCGCCGCCTCCAAACGGTGGTGCGAACCTCCCCACTGGGCCTTCTCCGGCATCGCACATCCTGGAGACGGTATCGCATCGTCTGGAGCCATCGCATTGCAGTGCACACATGCGCTCACGGCAATGCGATAAGCCGCAAGGAAGCGCCTCAGACCAGCCGAAACAAAGCCATGATTGAGCCGCTCCCTGCCTCTGTTCAGGCTAGGGAGAACCAAAATGTCGATTCGCAGCGCAATGTGGCTCCTGCCGGTCGCCGTCCTGCTCTCCTTCCCTGCCGTGGCCGCCAACACCATGCCGTCCCCCGCTCCGAGCACCCGTGAAATCTCGATTACGGAAGCCCGCGAGATCGCTATCGATCACGGCATGGTCTGGATCGAGGATATCGAGCGCCATGGCGGTCGCTGGGAGCTCGGCGGGGTCGACAGTAACGGCGCCGAGATCGCGATCGATGTCAGCGTCAGTAACGGCAAGGTCCTCAGGATCATCCGGGATGAGCCAAATCTCGATATTCCGTCCCGGTGAGAGCCGGCGAAATTGCTTCGGATGGAGTGACGATGCTCTCTTTCCCCGCGCGCTCCGAGTCCCTATATTCGGTTTGCCACTCGCAAGAGCGGCTATGGCGATAAACGAACGTCGAAATAAGCCTTTCGGACCCGGGGGCGGTACCCGGCGCCTCCACCAGAGCCCGTGCGCGATTCGCGAGACGGGCTCCGGCGGGGGCGAAATAGGATCGACGAGGGTGTAAAGGTCGTTCTTTTGCTCGGCATGGTTCCGCCGTTATCGGGCCATTGCATAGTTGCCAACGACAACAATGCTCGGGTTGCTGTCGCCGCGTAAGCGGTGCTGGTTCCCAAACCAAAGCCCTTGCGCTTAGCCGCGTAAGGCGGGGCTCGGAGGCGCCTGGCAACAGAAGCCTCCACTTTTTTATGCGAGGGCCGGCGACTTTCTGCCTTGCTCGGAAGCGGACACGGATAGTCGATACGATGGTACAGGATATTCTTCGCTACGATCTCATGGTGCAGGACGCGCTGAAGGGTGTCGTACGGAAGATCCTGGCCGAGGCGAGCCGCGATGGCCTGCCGGGTGAGCACCATTTCTACATCACGTTCCGCACGACGGCCCCTGGCGTGCGCCTCTCGCAGCGACTGCGCGAAAAGCACCCGGACGAGATGACGGTCGTGCTCCAGCATCAGTTCTGGGACCTCAACGTCAGCGACCACGCCTTCGAGGTCGGTCTCTCGTTCTCCGGCGTGCCCGAAAGGCTGCTGGTGCCCTTCGATTCGATCACCACCTTCTTCGATCCCTCGGTCCAGTTCGGCCTGAAGTTCGAAACCCAGGAGGCTCCTGAAGAAGCCTCGGCGAGTGATCAGACCGCGGGAGCCGGAAAGGCACCACGCGGAGCCGGGTCCGAGCCCAGCGTAGCCGCCCCAACACCGCTTGCGCTCCCGGTAAAGCCACAATCCGCAAGTGCCACTGCGAAGAACAAGGCAGCCACCGACGACGAAGCGGACCCGGCGAAGGCCGACGCGGGCGCGGATGGTGACGAAGGCGGCGGCGCGCAGGTCGTCAGTCTCGATTCCTTCCGCAAGAAGACCTGATCAGAGCCTATGCCGGACACCCGCACAGAGACTGACTCCTTCGGCCCCATCGCCGTTCCTGCAGATCGCTACTGGGGTGCTCAGACCCAGCGCTCGCTCGAGAATTTCCGCATTGGCGGACCGAGCGAACGCATGCCGCTCCCGCTGATCCATGCTCTCGTGCTGGTCAAGAAGGCTGCCGCGCACGTCAATGCGCGGCTGGGGTTGATCGACCAGCGTGTCGCCGGCGCCATCGGCCAGGCGGCGGATGAAGCATTGGGCGGTCGCTTCGACGACCACTTCCCGCTTGTCGTCTGGCAGACCGGCTCCGGCACCCAGACCAACATGAACGTCAACGAGGTCCTCTCCAACCGCGCCAACGAGATCCTCGGCGCCGGCCTCGGCGCGAAGAGCCCGGTTCATCCCAACGATCAGGTCAACCGTGGCCAGTCGTCGAATGACAGCTTCCCGACCGCGATGCATATTGCCGCGGCGCTCGAGATTTCGCGCCTGCTGCTTCCGTCCCTGCGCAAGCTCGAACAGGCACTGCAGGACAAGGCACAGCGCTTCGCTTCGCTGATCAAGATCGGCCGGACGCATCTCCAGGACGCGACGCCCGTCACGCTCGGCCAGGAATTCTCGGGCTACGCCATGCAGATCCATCTTGGCATCGGGCGGATCGAGGCCTCGCTCGGYGGGCTGCATGCGCTGGCCCAAGGCGGCACGGCGGTCGGCACCGGCCTGAACACCCATCGCGACTTCGCCGCCTTCTTTGCCAAGGAAATGGCGGGGCTCACCGGCCTGCCCTTCCGCCCCGCCGCCAATGCGTTCGAGGCGTTGGCGAGCCATGGCGCGCTCACCGCCGCCCATGGCGCGCTCGCCGCGCTTGCCATGGATCTGTTCAAGATCGCCAATGACATCCGCCTGATGGGCTCGGGCCCACGCTCGGGTCTCGGCGAGATCAGCCTGCCCGAGAACGAGCCCGGTTCCTCGATCATGCCCGGCAAGGTCAATCCGACCCAGGCCGAAGCCTTGACCATGGTGGCCACACAGGTTCACGGCAACCAGGCGACAATCGGCTTCGCCGCGAGCCAGGGCCATTTCGAACTGAACGTCTTCAAGCCGGTGATCGCTGCCGCCTTCCTGCAATCGGTCAGGCTGCTCGCCGATGCCGCAGACAGCTTCCGCGTGCACTGCATTGAAGGGATCGTCGCCAATGAGGACCGGCTCGCCGAGTTGCTGTCCCGCTCGCTGATGCTGGTCACAGCACTTGCACCGGCCATCGGCTACGACAAGGCTGCCAACATCGCCAAGGCCGCCCATCACAATGGCACGACCCTGCGCGAGGAAGCCTTGAGGGCCGGTGTCGACGCCGAGTTGTTCGACAGCACGGTGCGGCCCGAGCGCATGCTCGGCCCGTCCTGAACAAGGCCGGGCGGAATGGCAGAGATCATCAATCTCCGGCGCGCCCGCAAACAGCGCCAGCGCGTAGCGGCCGAAGCCAAGGCCGACCAGAACCGTATCGACTTCGGACGGAGCAAAGCCGAGCGCAGCCTGACTGAAGCGCGGCGCGATAAGGCCATCCACGAACTCGACGGTCACAAGCTTGCGCTTTCACCCGATGACAAGGGCGAGACCCCGGGGTGAGCCGCGAGCGCAAACATTCTCTCGCCATTGCCGGGCACCGCACCAGCGTATCGCTCGAGGAGCCGTTCTGGGCGGCACTCAAGGAGATTGCCGGGCAGGAGCGCCGCACGCTTGCCGCACTCGTCGCCGATGTTGATTCCCGCCGCGGCGAGGCCAATCTCTCCTCCGCGCTGCGCCTGCACGTGCTGGCGCATTACCAGCGCCTGGCGGGACGCGGCTGACGGGCATCGCCTCGCCTGAGGAGCCAGATCCGCTCAGTTTCGAGGCTGATGGACACGCCGCTTCAAACCGGAAAATACTGGAATCACGGCGTGAAGCTCGTCGGTCAGTCCGGCTACGGAGTCCGCGAGAGCGGACGCGGCACGGGCTCTATCTGCAGGGGCGGTCCCAGCGATGGAGCCGGTGTCACCGGTCGCAAAATCTGCTCGGGAAAATTCTCGCGGGGTGCGCCAGGCAGGATCAGCGGGCCGCCAGGATGCTGAGGTTGAGCTGCACGCGTTGCCGCAGCGCGCGCCTCGATCTCCGCTCTGCGCCGCGCCTCGTCTGCTCGCCTGGCCTCTTCCACCCGGCGCTGCTCCTCGAGACGTTGCGCCTCCTGGGCGCGCCTGGCTTCTTCCAGGGCGCGCGCTTCCGCGGCACGGCGCTCGTCTTCGGCGCGCTTCTCCTCGGCAAGGCGGCGTTCTTCCTCCGCTTTCAGGAAGTCTGCAAGCTTGCGTTCGTTCTCACGCATCTCACGCTCGGCGCGCAGGCGGCGCGCATGCATTGCGCGCTCGCGTGCATCCGCCTCGAAGGCTTCGACCCGCTCCATCTCGCGGGCCAGCGCTCGCGCCGCCACGGCATTCGCGAAAGCTCCGACATCGGTCTCGCGCCGCAGTCCCGATAGCGGCCCGCGCCACGCCACGCCAAGTGCCGGCGCCGCCATCGGCCAGCCCTTGGGCAACGGGCCGAGTGGGCGCAGCCCCAGCCTCAGATCGGCGGTCAGCGCCCTGAGGTCGATCACTCCACTTGCCTCGGCCTGGAGATCCCCGCGCTCGATCGTCAACGGGGCGAGCCGCACGAGGCCACCGGCGAGCGTGAAGGGCAGCGTAATATCACCCAAAAGCCATGAGCCGCGGTCAAGAGCATCCGCCAGCCGGGTCTGCAAACGGCTGGTCTCGCTCTCGGATGCATCCTCTCCGGTCCCGGCAATGACGCGGGCATAGCCACCGGGATCGAACCGGGTGAGACTCGCGCCTGCGATGGTGAAACTACCGGCTCCCCCCAACCCCGCAACCAGCCGCGCGGGGCTCTCTCCGGAACCACCGCCCTCCACTTGACCTGACAGCTTCCCGGCAAGTGCGTTGCCGGTGAGCATCGCGAGATCGAGCTGCGCCAGCGCGATCCGGCCGGAAAGCTGCGCAAGCCCGCCTTCACGCCGTGCCGTAAGCCGCCCGGAGACCTTACCACCGGCATAGCTTCCCGAGAGCGCCTCGATCTGGATTTCGCCGGGGCTGGCATGCAGGGAGAAAGCCGCATCGTTCAGGGCGATATCATCACTGAAGAGCAGGGATTTGGCTTCGACCGACAGGCTGATCTCGCCAAGGCCCGAGGCCATGCCGAAACGGACCGCCGACCAGTTGCTGCCCGGAGATGCCGCCGCGGTTCCCAGGGACGAGCCGATCACGCTCCTCAGATCAACATATGGCAGCGCGAGCTTGCCGGAGATTGGCCCCTCTCTCGGCAAGGCCAGCGTCCCCCGTGCACTGCTTCCGCCAAGATTGGCGACAAGACCATCAAGCGCGATCTGGTCGCTGGCGAAGCGAACCATGCCATGCGCGTCCAGCACCGCATCGGGCAGGGCGCGCGCGAGCCCCTCCGGCAGGATCTGGCCGGGACGATCCGCTTGCACGGTCAGTCGCGGCACATCGGCGCCCGCCTCGCCGTCGACCACGATCGACAATCCAGGCCCCGCCAGCGAGCCACTGAGGCGCCCTTGCTGACGGTCGAGAACGAGCCTGCCAGGTCCACCCTGCATCGGTACCGGCAGGCCGAGAGCGGCGAAGAGCTGTCGACGATCGGCAAGATCAAAGCGCAGATTGGCTCCGGTCCATGTCCCGCTCCGGTCCAACCGCGCATTCA
The DNA here is from genome assembly GCF_056401655.1 of Allobosea sp. P4_E12. Taxonomy (NCBI): domain Bacteria; kingdom Pseudomonadati; phylum Pseudomonadota; class Alphaproteobacteria; order Hyphomicrobiales; family Alloboseaceae; genus Allobosea; species Allobosea sp. P4_E12. The sequence goes on from NZ_JBFUIY010000001.1 coordinate 67,734, forward strand.
GGGCCAGCGTTCCGGCTTGCGCGCCGCCTTCCAGCAGCAGGGCCGTGTCGCCGGCCACCGTGCGCGTCAGGCGGTAGCTTGAATCCAGCCGTGAGAGCCCGTCCCCGGCGCGCCCGAGCGCTTGACGGAGCGCCTCCGGCAGAAGCGGCCCGGCAAGGGCTGCAAGCGCCTCGAAGCGTGGCGCACGAATGCGACCGGAGATTTCGCCCCCTTCCGGCAGCAGCGCACCGGCGCCGTTGACTGAAACTCCGCCGAACCCGTCGACGGCAAGCCGGCTGAGCCGCCAGTTGCTGCCCTCGCGTGCGAGAGCAAGCTGGGCGGAACCGGGCGGCGCATTGCGAAAACGGGCTCCGCTCAGCGACAGGTCGAGCGCCAGGTCGCGCGTCCCGATCAACCCGGCGAAACTCCCGCCCGCTGGCAGGGTATTGAGATCGAGCCCCTGCACCGCGAGCTTTGCCGCCAGCCGATCCGCGGCAATCTCTCCGGATCCGTCCAGCCTGACGCCGGAAGCCCCGGCGATGGTCAGGTGCTCGAAGCGCAGCTGTTCCGAGCTCCAATCGCCAACCGCTTCCGCATCGATCTGCCTCAGATCTGCAATCAGGTCGGAGAGGGCTGGATCGAGCCCGGCCCGCGCCAGCGCCAGCCCGACGCGGCGCGCGTCATCCGCCTTGAGGTTGAGCTTGCCACGAAATCCTGTGGCGTCGACTGCGCCCGTTGCACCGACCAGGGCGCCTGCGACGCGCAGCGAGGCCGATGCATTGGCCAACCCGACCTCGTTCAGCCGCCCACGCAGGGCGACAGCCGAAAAATCCTCGCCGCGCCACGCGAATTGATCGAGATCGAGGCTGAGATCGAGCGCGCCGGGAAGCCCGCGCAGGGCCCGCGCAAAGCCAACGCGTTCGCCAAGTGCCGTGGCCAGCGCGTCGCCATCCACGCGCCGCGCCCGCAAGGCAACCGAGCCTGTGCCTTGCATGGGCAGGAACTGCCCCTCGCCCTCCAGCCGGGCAACGCCGCCGGCAAGATCGACCGTAAGCCCGCTCAACTCGAACAGGTGACTGCCGCCGCTCACCCGCCCCGAAAGGCTGACGGCTCCACCCGGCGCAGCCGTGAACAGACCGTCCAGTCCTGGTGTGACGCCGCCCTTCTCGGTCGGCAACAGGAAGGCGCCGTCAAAGCTGAGCTGGCCCTCCTCCCCCGTCACGGTGGCCTTGGCGCGCAGGCGACCATCCGGCTCGATCGTTCCTGTCGCGAGGCGCAACGAGGAGCCGCCGACCTCGCCCTCCATGCGCCATGGGCCGGCAAGGCTGACCGCGGTGAGTTCCGCAGCGATCGGCGACACTGTGACGGGGTCCTTGCCCGCCTCCCGCCAGATTAGCGCCGAGCGGCGCACGCTGAAATGGTCGAGGCTGGTCTGCACAGGCAGGCCCGCACCAATCGGATGCGGCAGCAGCACCGCGCCTGCATCATTGGCAACAAGCGAGAGCGTCGCGCCTTCGACATCAGCGTCGGAGAAACGGAACTCACCACGCGCAAGCGCGGTCAATGCAAGCTCGACGGTGAGATGCTCGATCGTCGCGTGGCTCGCCTGTCCACCTTGATCGCCGATGCGGACATCGGCCAGGGTCAGCCGCGGCGACGGCAGCAATCTCAGGCCGATGCCGCCGGCAACGCGCGTCTCCGCGCCGAGCGTAGCGCTGAGGCGCTCCTCGATCTGCGGTCGATACAGTCGCCAATCGACAAAGCCCGGTCCGATCAACGCGGCCAGCAATGCCAGCACCAGGAGACCGGCCAGAACGGTCAGGGTCTCACGCACCTTTTAGCATCATCCCTCTTGTCGGCGGTTATGCGATCTTGCCGCCAACTCGCGGCGAGATCACGACATTCCAGTTCCCGATACCGCCGCGCAAGCTGTCTGGATGTCACAAGACCAGGATTTTGCCTGGATTGAGGATGTTCTGCGGGTCGAGCGAGCGCTTGAGCAGGCGCATCACATCCAGTGTCGCCGGGCCGTGCTCGATCTCGAGATACTTGATCTTCTTCTGACCAACGCCATGCTCGCCTGTGCAGGTGCCGCCCATGGCGAGGGCGCGCTTCACCAGCCGGTCGATGAAACCGCGGCAGCGCTCCATCTCGTCCTCATCGGCGAGGTCGACGAGTGGCTGGGTATGGAAATTGCCGTCTCCGACATGGCCGGCGATCGGGGCGATCAGACCGCTGGCCTCGATGTCACGCTTGGTTTCCTCGACGCATTCGGCAAGCTGGGAGATCGGCACGCAGACATCGGTCGCGACCGATTCAACGCCCGGCCGCAAGGCGCGAGCAGCCCAATAAGCGTCGTGGCGAGCCTGCCAAAGCTTCGACCGGTCCTCGGCCTTGGTCGCCCAGTCGAACGGTCCACCGCCGAAATCGGCGGCAATCTCGCCGAAGCGCTCCGCCTGCTCCTTCACGCCGGCCTCCGTGCCGTGGAACTCGACGAAGAGCATCGTCGTCTCCGGCAAGCCGAGCTTGGAATGCAGGTTCACGCCACGGATCATCACATCATCGAGCAGTTCGATGCGCGCGACCGGCAGACCGGACTGGATCGTCACGATGGTCGCGTCGCAGGCTGCCTTCACCGAAGGAAACGGGCAGACGCCGGCCGAAATCGCCTCCGGGATGCCGTGCAGCTTGAGCGTGACCTCGGTGATAATCCCGAGCGTGCCCTCCGAGCCGACGAGCAGGCGGGTCAGATCATAGCCGGCGGAGGTCTTCCGCGCGCGGCTGGACGTCTTCACGACCGAGCCGTCGGCCATCACCGCGGTCAGAGAAAGGACATTGTCCTTCATCGTGCCGTAGCGCACCGCATTCGTGCCCGAGGCGCGTGTCGCCGCCATGCCGCCGATGGACGCATCCGCGCCGGGGTCGATCGGGAAAAACAGCCCCTGGTCGCGCAGATGCTCGTTGAGTTCCTTGCGGGTCACGCCGGCTTCGACGACGCAATCGAGATCCTCGGCATGAACGGCAATGATGCGCTTCATCTGGCTGAGATCGACGCAGACGCCACCGAACGGCGCGTTGACATGGCCTTCGAGCGAGGTGCCCGTGCCGAATGCGATCACGGGGACGCCGTGGCTCGCACAGAGCTTGACGATCTCCGACACCTCTTCGGTGCTCTGCGGATAGACGACCGCATCCGGCGGCTGGTTCGGAATCCAGGTCAGCGTGTGGCCGTGCTGCTCCCGTACCGCCAGGCTCGTCACCAGCCTGTTGCCGAATCGGGCGGCGAGCGCCCGCGTCACCGCCTCGATCGCAGCCGGCGACGGCGGCAGGGTTGCGGCAGAGGCGGCATAAGAAGCAGTTGCAAAAAGGCTCATTGTCTTTTTCCGGGCTTGGCGCTTAACTTGGAACTGGTCGGCTTCGGAAGCGGTTGAATCTGACGAGGCAGACCGTAGCGATAGCAGGCGGGTTTGTCCTGCGTGTCGCCGTCGGCGGCAAGATCGCCGGGCGCATGGGAGGCGGTGCATCAGGCAGGGCATAGCTCGTCCGGCGGCGTCTTCAAGACGATGGTAGCGTGTCAGTGGAGTTCCGTTCCGCCGCACGCAACAACTCTGCGGGAGGCGGCCATGAAAGACGAGATCCGCGCTCCGGCGCTGTTCTTCTCCCCCTTCGTATCGTCCGCAATGCGGGTCGAAACGCCCTGGATCGACTATAACGGCCATCTCAACATGGCCTATTATCACGTGCTGTTCGATCGGGCCGTCGACGAGGTCTTCTCGCTCGTCGGCCTGAACCAGGACTATGTCGACACGCGCAACGCGTCCTATTTCGCGGCCGAATGCCATATCCTCTACAAGCGCGAATTGACCGAGGACGACCTCGTGCGGGTCACCGCACAACTGATCGCCTTCGACGAAAAGCGCCTGCACTACTATCTCGAAATGCGGCATGCGAGCGAAGGCTGGCTCGCGGCGACGAGTGAAAACCTCTCGCTGCATGTCGACATGGCGACCCGCAAGGTTTCGCCGTTTCCGCCCGATATCCTGGCCAATCTCGCCCTGATGAAAGCGGCGCATTGTCGCATGCCGCTGCCGGCCACGATCGGGCGCATCATCGGCATGCCGAAGAAGACGACGATCACGGTCGAGGATCAGCACGACGAGCGCGAGCTCGAAACGCGCCACTGAGAGCGGCAGAGCCGGCGCAGGCTGCCTGCCCCTGTCACTGGGCCCGACGCAGCCCCATCTTGGGCGATCAGCGACGGCCGAAAGGGGCGGAGATGGTCAAGGCAACCTGGAACGGCGCCGTTCTGGCAAAATCCGACAACACGGTCGTGGTCGAAGGCAACCACTACTTTCCACGCAGCGCGATCCGCTCTGAATTCTTCAAACCAAGCGAGACGACGTCGATCTGTCCGTGGAAGGGCACGGCCAACTACCATTCGATCGTCGTCGCAGGCGCTGAGAACAGGGACGCCGCCTGGTATTATGCCGAGCCCAAGGCCGCTGCCGCCGAGATCAAGGACCGCGTCGCCTTCTGGAAGGGTGTGGAGATTTCCTGATCAGTCGTTGTGATCGGGGATCTTCAGGACATGCCCGCAGGCCTTGCAATGCACGGCGTCCGGCTCGTGCCGCTGCAGTGCGCATTGCGGGCAGGGAAAGGTGACCTTGTTGGGCCGGAAGATCGCTTGCGCCAGACGCACGAACAGCGAGATCCCGACGATCATCACCACGATCGAGGTCAGCTTGCCGGCGGTGCCGGGCAAGGTGATGTCGCCGAAGCCCGTCGTCGTCACGGTCGCGACCGTGAAATAGAAAGCGTCGACATAACCCGCGAAGCCCGCCGTCTCGCGAAAGAAGAAGGTGTAGATGAAGCCCGTCACCACGAACAGGAAGGTCACGATATTGACCACCGCCCGTGCTGCGCTTTCCCACTCGGGGTAGCCCGCAGCGCGCAGCCGTTCCCAGATCAGCCCACGCTGTGACAGCGACCAGAGCCGCAGGATGCGCAGGAAGCCGAAATTCTCCAGCCATTGCGGCGCGAGCAGTGTTGCCAGGATGAAGAGATCGAGCAGCATGCTCGGCCGGCGCAGCAAGCGCGGAATCTTCGAGGAGGCCAGCATTCGCGCGCCGATCTCGATGACCATGATCACGGCGACGGAGTAATCGAGCCAATAGAAGAGCGGCCGTTCGCGGATCAGCGGTGTCGCGATGAAGAAGGCGATGATCAGCAGGTCGACGACCGCTGTCGCAAGCTGAAAGCGCATCGCCCCGGGAGAGCGGCCATGGTAGAGCTGGCGCAGGCCGTCCCGCAGTCTTTCGACCTGCCCTTCCCTGCGAACAGACGTCGTATCCTCGGCCATTCCATGGCGTTACAGGCCAAAGGATGGCGCGTCCAGCACCCGCTGCTCAGGCGGCCCGCCGCGTTGCCACGGCATGGATGGCGTAGCCGCGAAGGAGCCGGGTCGTGCGGCTCTCGACGCCCTCGATCCGCGACAATTCGGCGATTGCCTCGGGCAGATCATGCCTTGGCGTGACGTGAAACAATGTCAGCCAGCGATTCAGCATGGCCCTGAACGACGCAGGCAAGCCGGTCTGGTCGCCGAAATCGACGATATGCAGTGAACCGGTGGCCGTCAGCGTCCGCAGCGCCTGAGCGATCACGCCCCGCCAGGGGGGAATCATCGAGAGCGCATAGGAGATGACGATGCGATCAAATCCATCGCGCCCGAACAGGGCCGCCGCGTCGAAGCAGGTCGCGTCTGCCTGTGCCAGATGGATGCGCTCCGAGAGCCCCGATCGTGCCACGCTTCTCTCCGCCGTCGCGAGCATCTCGGCCGAGACGTCGAGACCGTAGCACTGCGTGCCCGGATAGGTCCGGGCGAGCTTGATCAGGTTGCGCCCTGTGCCGCAGCCGATTTCCAGGATCGCGCTGCCCGGCGCAGGATCGAGCTCGGCGATGAGCCGGTCCCGGCCAAGCAGATAGAATTTGCGGCTGGCGTCATAGATATGGCGCTGGTGGCGATACATCCGGTCCATCAGGCCGGCGGCCTCGGTCGTGGCGCGGCCAGCGCTCATGCCACCGCCCCCTGCAGCACATGGAGATGGAAGGCGCCATAGATCGACGAGCGATCGCGCGCTCCAAGCTCGCGGCTGCGTGCTTCCTCATAGCGCCATTGCGCGAGAATCGAGGCCGGCACCCGGCCCGGCAGCAGCCGCTCATCGGCAGCCGTCCGGAAGATTACGCGGGCGCCGGGTCGCGCCGTGCGCGTGATCTGCGTCCAGAGCGCCGTGAGATCCGCATCATTCATCCAGTCCTGAGCATCGAGCAGCACATAGGCATCGCAGCTCTTCGCAGGCTGGCTCTCGAGAAAGGCCGTGATCGCGCTCTGGTGATAGGCGACGTGGCCCGCCCGCTCTCGAACGGCCGCGAAATTCCGGCTTTCAAGATAGGGCGGCAAGGATGCGTTCTCGTCCGTCGCATAGCCCCGTCCAAAGGCCTGCCGGGCAAAATAGTTCGACTTCAGGTCGAAGCCGCAGGCCAGCCTTTCAAGCCGGCGCCGGAGCACGCCGCGTATCCCGGCGTCGCCGTCAGCCGCGAGGGCCTTGTACTGGGCCGGCGGGATGCCCAGCCCATAGAGCGAGGCCGGCTGGCGCACCAGCCAACGCACCAGGGGCTTGTCGAAGACGGGAGCGATATGCCTGTCGAACAGGGCGCGCTGCTCGGCCATGTCGCGAGCCTGCAGCATCACGCCCGGATCGCAGCCGAGCGTACGGCCAAGGAGATGTCCAGCCCCGATGAAACGGCCGAGCAGGCCGTACCGGTAGAAATTGCGGGCAAAGACCTGGATGCGCCGGCGCCCGCTCAGGCTGCGGCCTTCCCAGTAGCTGCGAGAGACGGCATCGAGGCGTGGCGCGATCTCGGCGTCATAGAGCGCGATATTCGCCTGCGATTGCGCCTCGCCGAAAAAGCGCAGGAACTGCTCATGGCCTGCCAGGCTGTCGAGTGCGGCGAGCTTGAGCTTGCCGAGCGCGATATGGGCGCCATTCAGATCGACAGCGCTGATCTTCGCCGGGTTGGCGGTGAGATAGGACAGGATGTTGCAGGAGCCGGACGCGATTGCCACGACATGATCATCGGGGCGCAGGTCCAGTGCCTCCATGTCGACGACCGGGTCTTCCCAGATCTGCGGATAGACGAGCCCGGAAAAGGCCAGGGTGAACAGGCGCTCCAACATCCCCGCCCGCGACAGCGGCTTGCTGCGATGCACCGCCGTGGTCAGGCCCATTGTGGTTTCCCGCCGAACCGTACGCGCCGTCTGCATTCTTCGTTCCTCGCGCGGTCCGTTGTGATGGCGAGCCGACTAGAGGAGTCGCGTGACGGTTGGGTGACGCGCCTTGCGGATCAGCTATCCGTGAGGGCGGGCTGACGTGGAGCGCAATCATCCCCATATTCCGCCCGAAACCTTTGAACGGGAGAATGACGATGGGACTGTCCGGACTGTTCGGCGGCAAGGTCAGGGAAGCCGGTGAGTTCGAATTCCAGTTGACCGACGAGGAGTGGCGCCGCCGCCTGACCCCGGAGCAGTACCACGTGCTGCGCGGGCATGGCACCGAGCGCGCCGGCTCCTGCGCCTTGAATTTCGAGAAGCGCGCCGGGCGGTTCACCTGCGCCGGTTGCGGCAACCCCTTGTTCCAGTCCGGCAAGAAATTCGAGAGTGGCACGGGCTGGCCGAGCTTCGACCAGCCACTGGAGGGTGCGGTCGGTATCAGCGAGGACAATAGCTACATGATGCAGCGCACCGAGGTGCATTGCGCCCGCTGCGGCGGCCATCTCGGCCATGTCTTCCCTGACGGCCCGCCACCGACCGGACTGCGCTACTGCATCAATGGCGTGGCGATGGATTTCGCTCCGGCCGAGGCCTGAGCCAGTCGGCCGGCCGCGCTCCCCTTCGGGAGGGCGGCCGCGCAAACGCGTGAGTGCTATTCCACCGCCGGGACGGCCCGATGCGCCAGCGCGGCAGCATCCACGGACGCCGGCAGATCGCCGAAATGGCCCGACCAGCGCCCCTCGAGCCGCGTCGCGATGAAGGCGTCTGCGACCATGTGAGGTGCGTGGCGCAGCAGCAACGAGGCCTGCAGCGCCAGCGCCAGCCGCTCGACCAGCCGCCGCGCCTGTCCTTCGCTTCGCACCAAAGTGGGTATCTCCGACTCCAGCGCGCTCAAATGCGCATCAAAGCGATTGTCGGCGCCGGYCGCGCGTCGCATCTCCTCGATCAGCGCCACGAGAGAGCCCGGCTCTCGCTCCAGCGAGCGCAGCACATCGAGACAAATGACGTTGCCCGAGCCCTCCCAGACGCTGTTGAGCGGCGCCTCCCGATAGAGCCGGGCCATGGGGTTTTCCTCGATAAAGCCGTTGCCGCCATGGCATTCCAGCGCCTCGACCACCACCGCCGGCGCGCGCTTCGAGACCCAGTATTTCGCAATCGGCGCGCCGATCCGCGCCAGCAACCGGTCGCTCTCGCTCGTTTCCTGACGGTCGAGCGCCGCAAACAGCCGAAAGGYGAGCCAGGCTGCAGCCTCGGCCTCGATCGCAAGATCGGCCAGCACGTTCTGCATGATCGGCTGATCGATCAGCCCGCGCTGGAAGGCGCGCCGATGGGCCGCGTGATGCGCCGCCAGCGAAACGGCGAGCCGCATCTGCCCGGCCGACGCCGCCGCAATGTCCAGCCGGGAGCCCTGGTTCATCGCCAGGCCGGTGCGCAGGCCCCGGCCTGGCTCGCCGATCATCTGGCCGATCGCACCGCGGAATTCGACCTCGGACGAGGCATTCGAGCGATTGCCGCATTTGTCCTTGAGCCGCTGGATCGCCACGCCGTTGCGCGAGCCGTCCGGCAGCCAGCCCGGCACGACGAAGCAGGAAATGCCCTCGGCGGTTCGGGCCAAGGTCAGGAACAGGTCGGAATGCGGCACCGAGAAGAACCACTTGTGCCCGGTCAGAGACCATGTCCCGTCGCCATTGTCCTCGGCGATGGTCTGGGTCTGGCGCAGGTCAGAGCCTCCCTGCTTCTCGGTCATTGCCGTGCCGACGGTCGCCCCTGTCTTGGCGGAGGCGGTCGTCTGGCGGCGGTCATAGCGGTTGGAGCTGACCAGGGCGCCCCACTTGCTCCAGAGGTCGGGTTCCTGCCTCAGGACCGGGATCGCGGCATAGGTCATGCTGATCGGGCAGCAGATGCCGCTTTCGCCCTGACTCCAGAGATAGGAGAGCGCAGCACGCGCCACCTGTGCGCCCGGGCCCGGCCTGTTCCATGCGAGCGAATGGGTCTCCTGCTCGATCGCAAGCCCCATCAATTCGTGCCAGGCCGGATGGAACTCGATCTGGTCGATGCGGTTGCCGAACCGGTCATGCGTCCTGAGTTCGGGCGGGAACCTGTTCGCCAGTCGCGCCAGGTCCTGCACCTGCGCCGAGCCGACAATGCGCCCTGCCGCGTGCAGGCGCTCCGAGGCCCAGCCTGCATCGAAGGCGGTGGCCGCCGCCTGCAACACGGGATCAGCCGCGAAGGCGTCGTAATCGCACAGTATGGGAACCTGGTTCGTCACTTCATGGGTGGAATGGCGGGAGGCGATATCCACATTCATCGCGGCGCGTCCTGACGATCGGGCGAGCATTCAACGCCCAACAGCCTTATCCAGCAATCTGCGGCGCGACAGCCTATATTGCCTCTGGAACGAATCACGATCAAAGCGACCTGAAGCCTTGTCCGATCACACCACGTCCGCCCCTCTGCCCCGCCCCGGCGGCCTCGCCGCCCGCGCCGCCGCACAGCCGGCGGCAGGCTATCTGGCAGGCCTCAACCCGGAGCAGCGGCAAGCGGTCGAGGCCACGGATGGCCCTGTTCTGGTCCTGGCAGGCGCCGGCACCGGCAAGACCCGTGTGCTGACCACGCGCATCGCCCATCTGATCGCCACCAACCGCGCCTATCCGTCCCAGATCCTCTCGGTGACCTTCACCAACAAGGCAGCGCGCGAGATGAAGGAGCGCATCGCAAGCCTCGTCGGCCCCGTGGCCGAAGGCATGCCCTGGCTCGGCACCTTCCACTCGATCTCGGCCAAGATCCTGCGCCGCCATGCCGAGCTCCTCGATCTGCGCTCGGACTTCACCATTCTCGATACCGACGACCAGATTCGCCTTATGAAGCAGGTCATCACGGCCGCCGGGATCGACGAGAAGCGCTGGCCCGGCCGCATGCTGGCGGGCTTCATCGACAGCTGGAAGAACCGCGGGCTTGCCCCCAAGGACGTGCCGCCGGGTGAAGCCGGCGTCTTCGCCGGAGGCAAGGGCGGCGCCCTTTATGCCGCCTATCAGGAGCGGCTGAAGACGCTGAACGCAGTCGATTTCGGCGATCTGCTGCTGCACTGCCTGACGCTGTTCCGGGAGCATGCCGATGTGCTCGCGACCTATCATGAGCGCTTCCGCTACATCCTGGTCGACGAATATCAGGACACCAACACCGCCCAGTATCTCTGGCTGCGCCTGCTGGCGCAGGGCCGGCGCAACATCGCCTGCGTCGGCGACGACGACCAGTCGATCTATGGCTGGCGCGGCGCCGAGGTCGACAACATCCTGCGCTTCGAGCACGATTTTCCCGGCGCGGTCGTGGTCAGGCTGGAACGGAACTACCGCTCGACCGGGCATATCCTCGCCACCGCCTCAAAACTGATTGCCCGCAACGAAGGCCGGCTCGGCAAGACATTGCGCACCGAGGACGAAGCCGGGGAGAAGGTCACGATCACCGGCGCCTGGGACAGCCAGGAGGAAGCCCGCCTGATCAGCGACGAGATCGAGGCGATGCAGAGCAAGGGCGAAAACCTTGCCGAGGTCGCCATCCTCGTCCGCATCTCCGCCCAGATGCGCGAGATCGAGGAGCGCTTCGTCCATGTCGGCGTGCCCTATCGCGTCATCGGCGGCCCACGCTTCTATGAGCGGGCCGAAATCCGCGACGCCATGGCCTATCTGCGCTGCGTGGTGAGCCAGACCGATGATCTCGCCTTCGAGCGCATCGTCAATGTGCCGAAGCGCGGGCTGGGCGACGCGACGGTCCAGCTTCTGCACAACCACGCCCGGGCAACCGGCCTGTCGCTGCTGCAATCGGCCCGTGCCGTGGTCGAGACCGAGGAACTGAAGCCGAAGGCCCGCACCGCGCTGCGCGAACTGGTCGAGGCCTTTGCCCGCTGGTCGACCAAGGCCGAACACATGAAGCAGGGCGAGCTTGCCGAGCAGGTGCTGGAGGAATCCGGCTATACCGAGATGTGGCAGAAGGATCGCTCGGCCGATGCCGCCGGCCGCCTCGAGAACCTCAAGGAACTGGTGCGCTCTCTGGACGAGTTCCCAGACCTGCCGGCCTTCCTTGAGCACGTCTCGCTGGTGATGGATGCCGATGGTGGCGAGGCCGGGGCGCGCGTCAGCATCATGACACTGCACGCGGCCAAGGGGCTCGAATTCGATACTGTCTTCCTGCCCGGCTGGGAGGAAGGCCTGTTCCCGAACCAGCGCGCGCTCGACGAAAGCGGCCGCGCCGGGCTGGAAGAAGAGCGCCGCCTCGCCCATGTCGGCCTGACCCGGGCCCGCAAGCGCCTGAAGCTCCTCTTCGCCTCGAACCGTCGGATTCACGGCCTCTGGCAATCGAGCCTGCCGAGCCGCTTCATCGACGAGTTGCCGGAGGAGCATGTCGAGGTCGTGCAGGCGCCGTCTACCTATAGCCAGGGCGGCTACGGCGCCTCGCGCTTCGACCGCATGGAAAGCTTCGGCTCCTCATACCAGACACCAGGCTGGCAGCGCGCTCAGGAGAATCGTGCGCGGAACGGCGGCGGCTCAGGCTTCTCGGACAACAGCGGCCGCGGTTTCGGCCAGGGTGGCTCGGGCTCGGGCCGCCAGCGCGGCCCGGTGCTGATCGAGGGCGAGTTGACGGCGAAATCGACCGGCAGCTCCGCTTTCGATGCCGGCGCCCGTGTCTTCCATATCAAGTTCGGCCCGGGCTCCGTCGCGAGCGTCGACGGTAACAAGCTGACCGTCGATTTCGACAAGGCGGGCCGGAAGATGGTGCTGGACTCGTTCGTGCAGAAGGCGGGCTGAGCAAGCGCAGCCGTCATGTCCGGCGCGCCGATGCAGAGCATCGCCGAAGCGGTTATGCAGGCCCGGATTGCCCCAGGCCGGTTCCGCAGGAATGCCGGCTCCAAGCCAGCAGGATCAGCACGATGCCCGACGTCGCGGTCAATCTGACCGACACCGCCAATCCCGATCTCCACGCGGTGATCTCGCAGGGCCTGCGGGACTACAATGTCGAGATGGGCGGCGTCAGCGACCACAGGCCACTGACGATCACCATCAAGGACAGCAGGAGTGATGAACTGATTGGCGGCCTGCTCGGTCGCACCTCGCTCGGCCTGCTGTTCATCGACCTGTTCTATGTGCCCAAGACCCAGCGCGGGTCGGGCCTCGGCACCCGCATTCTGCAGATGGCAGAGGCCGAGGGTTTTCGCCGAGGTTGCCGCAAGGCGGTGCTCTACACACTCAGCTTCCAGGCGCCGGACTTCTACAAGCGCTTTGGCTGGAGCGTCTTCGGTGAGATCGCGCTCGAACCGCCCGGAGCGACCCGCTATTTCATGACCAAGGACCTCGCCGCCCCTGCCGACGGCGCATGACATCCGCCCCTGCCCCTGCTATCCCGCCCGCATGCGTGAAGGTCTTCTCCCAGCCACGGTCGCGACCGTGCTCGAACTCTCAACCAGCGGCGACAAGGCGCGCGCGCTGACGGAACTGCTCGGCGAGATCTTCGATCCGACCGAGACGGCTATTTCCTCCTTTGAGATCGAGGACGGCGTCACCACGCTCTCGCTCAGCGCGCCGTGGAAGGTCGAGATTTATTTCGCGACCCATCCCGATGAAGACGCGGTGCGTGACATGCTGCGCCCGATCGTCGGCGACAGCATCGATTCAACCCCCTTCACCACCGTCAACCAGAAGGATTGGGTCGCCACCAGCCTCGACGGGCTCAAGCCCGTGCGGGCCGGGCGCGTGCTCGTCCATGGCGCGCATGACCGCGGCACGGTGCGGGTGAATGATGTCGCGATCGAGATCGAGGCGGCGCTCGCCTTCGGCACCGGCCATCACGGCACCACCGCCGGCTGCCTGCTGGCGCTTGATGCCGAACTCAAGAAGCGCCGCCCGCTGCGCGGCCTGGATGTCGGCACCGGCACCGGGATTCTGGGGCTCGCACTGGCGATGCAAACGAAGCGCCGCGTCGTCGCCGGCGATATCGATGCCGTCGCAGTCGAAGTCGCAGCGCGCAATGCTCGCGTCAACCACGCGCCAGGGGCGCTCGATCTCTATGTCGCGCCCGGCCTGCTCCACGCCAAGGCAAACCGGCCCGACCATTTCGATCTGGTCTTCGCCAATATTCTGGCCGGCCCGCTGAAGCGTCTCGCCCCGTCGCTCGCGCGCGTGCTGGCGCGGGACGGAACCCTGATCCTCTCCGGGCTTCTGGCGATGGATGTCGCCGGGATCGTCTCGACCTACCGGCACCAGGGCCTGTTCCTGGCGCGCCAGTCCCTGCGCGAGGGTTGGGCCACCCTCGTCATGAAAAGGGGCGGCGCGGCCCCAAGACCGCGCCGCCCCTACTAGGCCAGCCACCCAAAGAGGGTGTTGTCGCTCCGAGCTCAGGCTCAGAAGGCGATGTGGCCGTACTTCTGTTCCGCCTCGGCCTGCAGGGCGCGAGCGTCATGCCAGACGGCGGCGGTGAACTTGGCCGTATCGACGACCCATTCGAAGACGTGCTTGACGATGGCGATCATGGTCTTGGTCCTTTTTGGAGCGCGGGCGGCCTCTTCGGGCGCGGCGCTAAAGATCAGCGGTTGAACGGAAGCGCGGCGTCGTTCTTCAGCGCCGTTTGCGGAAAGCCGCCGAGCACGATCTCCGCCTCGTTGACGAGGTAGGAGCGCGCGCGCAGCTCACGGATGGCGGAGCGGCGACGGCTTTCGATCATTGCGACATAGAGGCGCTGCCAGAAGCTCAGACCCGCCGTGTTCATGGCTTTGGCGGCAGGCAGGGCTTCGGTCGCATTCAATACATAGGTCACAGGTCCATCTCCTCATTCCAAACGAAGGACAGTCCCGGTCGCTTCCTCGTTCTCTTATGCAACCAAAGTGGTACTTCTTCGCACTTGCGAGAAGATGATTTCGCAGATGCGAGATATGCGCATGACGCATGCGTACCCCAAATTTTCATTAACATTTGACGCCCACCGCATAGCGAAGAGGCAAAACGCCCAAAACGTCGGCTATGAGGGCCTGCCGACAAAGCAGGCAAGGATGTCGCATTTGCGCTGGCCTTCCGCCGGTTCTGACGCGACGATGGCGGGTATCGCCATGTTTGGACCCGCCATGACCGAATCGCCCGCGCACAATTTGCCGACCTGCCGCTTCCAGTCCTTTTCCGAACCGAGCAATCCGGCCGAAGTCGCGCCCCGCGTCGCGGCCCTGCGCAAGGCGCTCGCTGCACAAGGCCTGGACGGGTTCATCGTGCCGCGCGCGGACGAGCATCAGGGTGAATATGTTCCGGCCCATATGGCGCGGCTCGCCTGGCTCACCGGCTTCACCGGCTCGACCGGCAATGCCGTCGTGCTGACCGACAAGGCAGTCCTGATCGTCGACGGCCGTTACACGATCCAATCGGCCGAGCAGACCGACACGCAGGTCGTTGCGCCAGTGAAGATGGAAGAGACCCCGCTCGAACGCTGGATCGAAACGAACCTGCCTGCAGGGGCGAGGCTGGGCTACGATCCCTGGCTGCACACCGTCGATGGCGTCGCGAAGCTCGAGAAGGCGGTCGCGGCTGCCGGCGGCACACTGACCGCCGTTTCGCGGAACCCGATCGACGCCCTCTGGAGCGATCGCCCGGCCCCTCCAGCCGCGGCGGTCAAGGCCCATCGCGGTGACTATGCCGGTGAGACCACCGCCAGCAAACTTGCACGCATCCAGGAAGCGCTGACCAAGGCCAAGGTGGACGCATTGGTCATTTCCGACCCGCATGCCCTCGCCTGGACCTTCAATATCCGCGGCGGTGACGTCGAGCACACGCCCCTGCCGCTGGGCTATGGCATCGTCCCGCGCGAGGGGCGCCCGACCGTCTTCCTTGCACCCGAGAAGATCACGAACGAGGCGGGCGACGCCATCGGTGCGGTCGGTGAGATCGCCCCGCCGGCGGCACTCGAAAGGCAACTCGAGGCGCTAGGCAAGGCCAGGGCCAAGGTCCGGCTCGATCAGGCGACGGCCGCCTCCGCACTCGCCACCCTGATCCGCGATGCCGGTGGCACGCCCGATGCCGGCGCCGACCCGATCGCATTGATGAAGGCAAGGAAGAACGAAGCCGAGCTCAACGGGACCCGCGCCGCGCATCTGCGCGATGGCGCAGCCGTGGTGCGCTATCTGTCATGGCTCGCGCGCGAGGCGCCGAAGGGCAAACTCACCGAGATCGACGCGGTCGCCGCACTGGAATCCGAACGCCTGAAAACCGGCCTGCTCAAGGACGTCTCCTTCACCACCATCGCCGGCGCCGGCCCCAACGCCGCCCTGCCCCATTATCGCGTCACGGAATCCAGCAATCGCCGGCTCGAACCCGGCATCTTCCTGGTCGATTCCGGAGCGCAGTACGAGGACGGCACCACCGATATCACCCGCACCATTGCAGTCGGTACCCCGACCGCCGAGATGCGCGATCGCTATACACGCGTGCTCAAGGGCCATCTGGCGATCTCGCGCGTGGTCTTCGTCAAGGGAACGTCGGGCGCGCAGCTCGACGCACTGGCCCGCCTGCCGCTCTGGCAGGCCGGTCTCGATTTCGATCACGGCACCGGCCACGGCGTCGGCAGCTATCYCTCGGTGCATGAAGGGCCGCAGCGGCTCTCCAAGCTCGGCACGACGCCGTTGGAGCCGGGCATGATCCTCTCCAACGAACCCGGCTACTACAAGCAGGGCGAGTACGGCATCCGCATCGAGAACCTGATCGTAGTCGAGGAGCGGAAGATCCCCGGCGGCGACCGCACGATCTATGGTTTCGAGACCATCACCTGGTGCCCCTATGAACGGGCGCTGATCGAGCGCTCGCTGCTCGATGCCGGTGAGATCGCCTGGATCGACGCCTATCACGCGCAAGTCTGGGCCAAGCTCAGCCCGCGATTGGAGGGCGAAGCGAGGGCCTGGCTGGAAGCCGCCTGCAGGCCGCTATAGACGCCGACCACTGCAGTGACACCGCCGCCATCGCTGGGCTCGTCCCGACCATGACGGCGGCTTCAGGTCATGTCCTTAGATCACCATCCTCAGCCCGACCACGGCCAGCACCCCAACGGCAACGACAGCCAGCAGCGGCAGCCGCGTTGCAGCGAGTGCGGCGAGGAGTGCGGCTCCGGTCTCCGGCCAGCCGGTCGCCAGCGCACTCGGCGCGATGACCGCCACCAGCACGGCCGGCGGAATGGCGTCGAAGGCTGCCTGCGCGCGTGGCGACAGATCGAGCCGCCCCGCCAGCGCCAGTCCGGCGATCCGCGTCAGATAGGTGACGGCCGCCATGCCCAGGATGGCGATGAGATTCAGCGTGTCGAGTGTCACGACTTCACGCCCTCCGCAACCACGTCTGGCTCCCTCCCCGCAGCCAGCCAGGCGGCCAGCAGACCGCTCAGCGCCCCCGCCGCGACATGCCAGGGTGGCCCGACGAACTTGTAGGTCAGCGCCGATGCGATACCGGCAGCCGCCACCGTCCAGAACGTCACCCTGCCCTTCCAGAACGAAGCGACCAGCGCGATGAACAGCGCGGTGAAGGCAAAGTCGGCTCCGAGCCTGCGCGGGTCGCCCATTGCCGCGCCGACCGTTGCGCCCACAGTCGTCGTCGTCAGCCAGCATGAGACGAAGGGCACGATCATGCCGAACCAGTAGGCCGGCGTGAGCTGCCGCAGCCGGGCTCGCTTCTCCGCCAGCGCCCAGTTCTCGTCAGCCATGTAGTACAGGCCCGTCAGCTTCTGGGCCGTGCTGAAACGCCCAAGCTTTGGTGCAATCGACGCGCTCATCAGCACGTGGCGGGCATTGATCAGCAGGGTCGAGAAAATGATGGCGAAGACAGGCGCCGGGCTCGCCCAGAGTTCGACCGCAGCGAACTGGGCCCCGCCGGCAAAGACCAGCGCCCCCATGACGAAGACCTCCAGCGGCGAGAGGCCCTTGCCGGCCGCGAGCGCGCCAAAGAGCAGGCCGATCGGGACCGCAGCCAGGGCGGCCGGCCAGATATCGCTGAAGCCCAGACGGGCATCGTCGAGGATGGACATGCAAACAGCCCTTCAGGCCAGATGGGCAGCGCGGAAGGCGCCCGGAGTGACGCCGAGCCGCGCCTTGAAGGCGCGGGTCAGATGCGCCTGGTCGCAAAAGCCGGTCGCCGCCGCAACGTCGCCAGGCATCTCGCCGCGACGCAGGCGATCCCGCGCGCGGCGGACACGGATGTCGACGAGATAGGCATGCGGCGTCAGGCCGGTCTCGCGGCGGAAGGCACGGATCAGATGATGTCGTGGCAACCCGCAACGCCGCGCCATTTCAGCCAGTGAAAGGTCTTCGTCATAGCGCTGCTCGAGCAGCGCACGGGCCTCGGCGATCGGCCCGCGCTCGCGCCCGAGCGGACGCACCGAAAGATCGGCATGGCGCGCCAGGCAAAATGCGTAGGCGCGCAAGAGCCCTTCTTCACCCGCCAGGGCATCGCCGCTTTCCTCCAGCAGACGGTGCGCGGCAGAAAACAGCGCCGCAGCCTCCGGGTCGTGAACGCAGGGTTCGGCGAAGAACGGCGTGCCAAGCACCTCGAATCCGGTCAGCGAGGCCGCAACCTCCTGCATCAGTTCGACGGTCGGATAGGTCATCCGGTAGCGATAGCCGCCGGCATGCGGCAGGCCGTCATGGACATCGAGCGGATGGTTGAAAACCATGTCGCCGGCATGGGCATAAAGCCGCTGGCCCCGTGCATGCCAGATCTCGCAGCCCGCTTCGATCGTGCCGATCGCATAGGTCTCGTGCGCGTGCGGGGCATAGGAATGCGTCTGGAACTTCGCCGAAAGGCATTCCAGCCCCGCGAAACGTGAGGCCGTGAAGATGCGGGCATGCTCCCCCGCCAGCAGCGGAGTGTCCAGCAGCGCTTCGCCTTGGCTGATCAATTCCATGCCGCCAGGATACAGCGAATACCGGCCCTGATGTCTTGAAGAAAAGTGATGGCGACGATCACGCGGACCGTCGCCATCCGATCTCAGCCGGCCATGGCCGACGCCGCGCCGCTGGCAGCCGGTGGCTCGCGGCCCAGACCGAGGACGAGGGCAGCACCGAGCAGCGTCGCGGTGGCGAGATAGCCGACGGCGCCCAACGCGCCGAGATGGTCGACCAGCAATCCGCCGAAGATCGCCCCGCCCGCAATAGCGACCTGGAAGGCAGCGACGAGAAGGCCGCCCGCGGCTTCAGCCTGATCGGCAGCGACGCGCACCGTCCAGGTCTGGATGCCGACCGGCAGGAAGCCGAAGGCGAAGCCCCAGAGCGCAATTGCGAACCCCGACACGAGGGTCGAAGCCCCGAAGAGGAGCAGCGTGAGCGCCGCCAGGCCAATCGCGAGCGAGCCCAGCACGACGGCGGCCTTGACGCTGCGTGCGACCACGGCACCGCCAGCGAAATTGCCGAAGAAACCGCCGACGCCATAGGCCAGCAGAACCAGCGAGATCGCCTCGACCTTCAGAAGCGGTACCTGCTCCAGGAAGGGACGGACATAGGTGAATCCGGCGAAGTGCCCGGAGATGATCACCAGCACCGCGAACAGGACGAGCCGGATGCTCGGCCGCCCCAGCAGCTCGAAGAGAGTGCCGATGCTTGGCGCCGCCAGCGGCGGCAGCTTCGGCAACGTCAACACCTGGGCGAGCAGCGTCACCGCCCCGATGCCGGCCGAAATGACAAAGACGGCGCGCCAGCCGATCGCCTCGCCGAGATAGGCGCCGATCGGCGCGGCGCTGACCGTCGCGACCGAGACGCCGGTGAAGATGATCGACATCGCCCGCGGCAGCAGCCTTGCCGGGACGAGCCGCATCGCGGTCGCCGCCGCCATCGACCAGAAGCCGCCGAGGCCGATGCCGAGCAGCAGGCGCGCGAACAGAAGCGTCGTCAGCCCCGTGGCGACCGCAGCCAGCAGGCTCGACACCACCAGCAGCGACGTCAGCGCCCACATCACGATGCGCCTGTCGATACTTCTCGTCATGATCGCAGTCGCGACACCGGCGACCGCGCCGATGACGGCGGTCGCCGTTACGGCCTGCCCAGCTGCCCCGTCGCTGATGCCCAGGTCGGCAGCGATCGGCGTCAGCAGGCTTGCCGGCAGGAACTCGGCCGTGACCAGCCCGAACACGCCCATGGTGAGCGAGAAGATCGCCGGCCACGCCGCTTCGGTGCGTTCCTCGATCTCGGCAGGGATGAATTGCGGGTCCGCGGTAGCGGAAAGGGAATCGGACATGGCGGTCTCCAGGACGTCGGACCAGACAAGTAGAGATGACGCTCTGGAGCTTCCATGTTAGGAAATCCGGAATGCTTGACTATTCGTCCAGGAATCCATGACCGATCCGCTGACAGAAATGCTCCGTGGCCTGCGGCTGGAGGGCGTCGACTATGCTCGTTTCCAGATGACCGCCCCTTGGGGCCTGCTCTTTCCGGCGCAGCAGGCGGCGCGCTTCCACTTCGCCGCCGAGCGCGGCTGCTGGCTACGAACGCCGGAGAACGAGTGGATCCGCCTCGAGCAGGGAGATGCAGTACTGCTGCCGCGCGGTGCCGAGCACGCCTTGGCGAGCGCGCCCGGCGCCTGCACCAAGCCGCTCGGACAATGCCAGCTCCAGACCGTCTGCGGCGACATCGCCGAGGCGCGCGGTGGTGGCGACGGTGAACAGACCATGTTCTTCAGCGGCAGCATGAGCTTCAACGTCGATGGCCAGCACCCGCTGTTGCGGATGATGCCGGAACTGATGCGGCTGCACGAGCTCGCGGCCAACGAACCGGGCATCCCGCCCCTGCTCACGACCATGGCCTGCGAGCTCGCGCTGGACCGGGTCGGTGCCGGCAGCATCCTCACCCGCCTGGCCGACGTCGTCGCCGCTGCGCTGATCCGCTCCTGGGTCGAACGGGGTTGCGGTGATTCGACCGGCTGGGTCGCCGCGGCGCGCGATCCCGATATCGGGCGGGTCCTGGCCGCGATCCATCTCCATCCCAGCGAGGACTGGACCGTCGAGGCGCTTGCCGGAGTCATGCACGCGTCGCGCTCCGCGTTCGCCGAGCGCTTCGCCAGCGTCGTTGGCGAGACGCCGGCCCGTTATGTCGTGCAGGTCAGGATGCATCAGGCCCGGCAATGGCTCGTCCGCGACCGGATGAAAATCGCCATTGTCGCGCGCCGGCTCGGCTATGAATCGGAGGCCGCCTTCAGCCGCGCCTTCAAGCGCGTCATCGGTGCGCCGCCAAGCCACTTCCGAGCGGCGGAAACGGACGGGTTGGCGGCCTTCGACGGCGGTCCGCGGCCGGGCTCGGCGCCGCCGCAGCAGTTCGGCGGCACGTAACGCAAGCCTCTGTGAGTTTGGGTTAGGGCCTGGCGCACACCGGGCCTCGCCGTCACTCTAGATCGCCCCGATGAAATGGGTACGGAATCGGCAAGACGGCCGGAACTATGTGCCGAGGAAGCGGTTTTCCCTTCGACCGCCGAGTGCCCGCTGGGCGGCGCTGTGATCCGAATGGACACCATTATCATGACAACCAGATGTCTCGCTTTCGCCGGCGCAATGGCTCTCACGATCTTCGCCTTACCTCTGACAGCGAGCGCTCAGGGCGTGCCGCGTGGTGCTGCCCAAGGCGCCGATATCGGCAACAGAGCGGCCGGAGCGGTCGGCGGCGTTGCAGGAGCGGTCGTTGGCGGAGTCGCCGGAGGCGTGGTTGGCGGTGTAAAGGGCGTCGTCGGCATTCCGCAGAACACCGGTACCCCAAACAGTCATCGCCACCAACATCGCCGCTGATCGCCTTAGCTCGTGTCCCGCTTAGACAGTCTCGTCACGGCGGGAGCGCCGCGACGAAACAAGCCGATGGCAAGCAGCTTCAGGTGCGCACGAGGGTAAACCAGCCGGCCTCGTCGATCACCTTGACCCCGTGCTTCGCGGCGTCCTTGAGCTTCGAACCAGCTCCGGGTCCGGCGACCAGCAGGTCGGTCTTCGACGAGACCGAACCCGCGACCTTGGCGCCCAGCCGCTCGGCCATGGCCTTGGCCTCGTCACGGGTCATCTGCTCCAGCGCGCCGGTAAAGACGACGATCTTGCCGGCGACCGGACTCGTCGAAGCGACCGCCTCCAGCGGCTGCGGCGTCACCTGCGCCAGCAGCCGGTCGAGCGTTTCCTGATTGTGGGCCTCGGCGAAGAACTCGACCAGTGCCTCGACGACGGTCGGGCCGATGCCGTCGATGGCATCGAGCGCCTGCCGCTCGGGGGATTGCGGGTCAGCAGCGGTCGCTGCTTCGCGCAGGGCCTCGAACGATCCGTAATGCCGCGCCAGCAACCGTGCCGTGGTTTCACCGACATGGCGGATGCCAAGTCCGAAGACGAAGCGGTTGAGCGGTGGCGCGCGCCGGTCCTCGATCGCATCAAAGAGCTTCTTCACGCTTTGCGCGCCGAAGCCTTCCTTGTCCTTCAGCTTCTTGAGATTGGCAGCGTCGCGGGCCGCCAGCGTATAGATGTCGGCGGGTTCCCGTACCGACAGGTCGGGATCGGCATGGAAGAACTCGATCTGCTTGTCGCCGAGCCCGTCGATGTCGAGCGCGTCGCGGGAGACGAAATGCTTCAGCCGCTCGACAGCTTGCGCCGAGCAGATGAGCCCCCCGGTACAGCGGCGCACTGCATCTTCCTTGCCCGTGCGCGGGTTGATTTCGCGCGTCGCATGGCTGCCGCAGACCGGACACAGCGTCGGGAAGACATAGGGCTGCGAATCCCCCGGCCGTTTGCCGAGATCAACGGATTCGACGCGCGGGATCACGTCGCCGGCCCGCTTCACCGTCACCGTGTCGCCGACTCGGATATCGGCGCCGTCGCGGATCGGCTGGCCCTTGGAATCGAAGCCCCGGATGTAATCCTCGTTATGCAGGGTCGCGTTGGTGACGACGACACCACCGACAGTAACCGGGCGCAGCCGCGCAACCGGGCTGAGCGCGCCGGTGCGCCCGACCTGGATGTCGATCGCCTCGAGAAGGGTGGTCGCCAGTTCCGCCGGGAATTTATGCGCGATCGCCCAACGCGGCGCACGCGCGACGAAGCCGAGCCGGGTCTGGAGCGCGAGATCGTCGACCTTGTAGACCACGCCGTCGATATCGTAACCCAGCGTCGCGCGCTGGGCCTCGATCGCGCGGTAATGCGCCAGGAGCTCGCTGACACGCTCGCAGCGGCGCATCAGCGGGTTGGTCTTGAAGCCCCAGCGTCGGAAGGCTTCGACCACGCCGAACTGGGTCGCGGCTGGCAGTTCCGACATCTCGCCCCAGGCATAGGCAAAGAAACGAAGCGGCCGCGCGGCGGTTATCGAGACGTCGAGCTGGCGCAGCGATCCGGCTGCAGCATTGCGCGGATTGGCGAATTCGCGCTCGCCCTTCTCGCGCTGGCGATCATTGATGGCCGCAAAATCGGCATGGCCGAGATAGACCTCGCCGCGGACTTCCGCGACCTCCGGCACATCGTCCCCGACGAGCTTGTGCGGCATCTCCGAGATGGTGCGGGCATTGAGCGTGACATCCTCACCCTCCTCTCCGTCGCCACGCGTGGCCGCGGAAACGAGTTCGCCCTTCTCGTATCGCAGCGACAGCGACAGCCCGTCGATCTTGGGTTCGGCCGTGATGGCGAGCCCGGCATCATCCTTGCGCCCGAGGAAGCTGCGGATACGCATCGCGAAATCCGCGACGTCCTCATCCGAGAACGCATTGGCGAGCGAGAGCATCGGCACGCGGTGGCGGATCTTGGCGAATTTCGAGGACGGCCTGGCGCCAACCTTGTCGCTGAGCGCCTCATTGCCCTTCAGTTCCGCGAACACCTCTTCCAGCGCAACCAGCCGCCGACGCTTCGCGTCATAGGCGGAATCGTCGAGGATGGGCGCATCCTCCTGGAAATAGGCGCGGTCGGCCTCGGCGATCTCGGCGGCCAGCAGCTTATGCTCGGCGCGCGCCTGGCGGGGCGTCAGGTCTTCGACGGGTACGGGTTCGGCTTCGCTCATGACCGTTGTCTTAGGCGAGTTGCTGGAGTCGAGAAAGACCATCGCCTGCGCGCGTCTCACCATCGTGTTCGCACGGGCTTGCGACAAGTTCCGTCATCAGGCGTATAATGGTGGCGCTGGAATTGGATGCTCGACGCCTTCGGCGACTTGACCCAAGGATCGCGTCAGGACCGCCATTGCGCACCGGGCCAGAACCGGGAGGACTGCCAATGGCCAATCTCGACAGCATGATCTCCAATGCTGACCGCAAGACGAATGCGCCTGCCAAGCCCGTCATTGAGCCGCGCGTGCGCACCATCACCACGGCCGATCTGCGCGACGCGCTCTGGCGCGGTTACGAGGACTTCATGGCCCAGCCGAGCCATCTCGTCTTCATCGCATTCATCTATCCGATCGCGGGCGTCGTCATCGCTCAGCTCACTGTGAGCTACAACATCTTCCCATTGCTGTTCCCTCTGCTGTCCGGCTTTGCCCTGCTCGGCCCCTTCGCGGCCATCGGCCTCTACGAGATCAGCCGACGCCGGGAACGCGGCATGAACTCCTCATGGGCGCACGCCTTCGCGATCCTGAAATCCCGCTCGATCGGGACGATCCTTGCACTCGGAGCCTTACTGACCGGGCTCTTCATCACCTGGCTGCTCTCCGCCTGGCTGATCTATCGCTGGCTTCTTGGCGGCATGCCGGTGACCTCGATCGGCGACTTCCTCGGCGACGTACTGACGACACCGAACGGCTGGACCATGATCATCGTCGGTAACGCGCTCGGCGCGCTCTTCGCGATTGCCGCCTTTTCAATGACCGTGATCTCCTTCCCGCTGGTGCTCGACAAGCATGTCGATGTGGCAACGGCGATCCGCACCTCGGTTGCCGCGGTCGAAGCCAACCCGCGCGTCATGATGATCTGGGGCCTCATGGTCACCGGCCTGCTTATCCTCGGCTGCCTGCCGGTGCTGGTCGGTCTCGTCCTGGTCATGCCGATCCTCGGCCACGCCACCTGGCATCTCTACCGCAAGGTCGTGGAGAAATAGCCCGTCTTCCGCAACCGGGCCGGTTCGGCCCGGTTGCGCCGGGCTCCTCAGAAAATCTCTCACCGGCCTTGCCACCGCCTTCATTCTCGGCGCCGGCGCCCTCATCGGCGGCTCGCTGGCCACCGCCACCTCCGCGCAAGCCGCGCCTGGCTGGCACGGCCCTGGCCATCATGGCCATTTCGGCCGCGGTTTTCGTCATCCCCGCCCCTGGGGCTGGGGCCGCCCAGGCTGGGGATACCGCCCGGTCTACGCCAGCGCCTATTATGGCGGCTGCTACAAGGTGTTCCGTCGCGGTTTCGTTCCGGGCGTCGGCCCGGTGGTTCGCCCGGTCACCATCTGCCGCTGAACGCAGATGAATTCGCCTGAAGAGGGTGTCGGAGCGATCCGGCTCCCTCCCAACGCTGCCCGGCGGCGACATCGCTCCGCAGCCCAGCCCACACGCCCCTCGGGGTTCCATCGCGCCTGCAGCCGCCAACACCGTTTGGGAACCTTTGCGCGCCGCACCGGTTCAGTTCTCGTCACAACAGAATAGTGACGCTGAATCACGCGGGCGCCAGCAGCCCGATCAAAGCCGGGGGCTTCACATGAACAACATCATTTACATCGTCGGCCTCGTGGTCGTTGTCCTCGCTATCCTGTCCTTCCTGGGCTTGCGCTGACCCCAGGCCCGAGGAGCGCCAATCGCGGCAAGTTGGCGAACATTACGGACGTCAGCGACGCTCGCCGCCGGGGAGCACCCTCAGCGCTTGATCGCCGCCGGCTCACCACAATCCCGACTTGCTTTGTACCGGGACGCGACCACGTCCTGGCGTCAGCCGCATCCCATGGCGTCGCATCTCCGTTCGCGAGCGCTGCTCCCGTACGGTCTCGGCCGCGTGAATGACACAGAGTTCCCTGCCCACCGCTCACGATGGGCGGGTCACCGAAACGCGAAACGCCCCCTCCCAGCCTGGGAGGGGGCGTTTCTGAATGATCTCGAGCCCTGTTGCCAGGGCTGGCGAACGACGTCCCTGATCAGCGATCGTCCCGACGCGGCTTCTTGCTCTTGAACGGCTTGCCGGCAGGCTTGCCGCGCTCACCGCCTGCAAATCCGGCGTCCGGCTTGCCATGGCCGAAGCTCTTACCGCCATGGCTGGGCTTGGCGGAAAAGGGCTTGGCGCCGGCAAAGGGCTTTCCCTTGGCGAAGGGCTTGTCCGAGGGACCTGACTTCTTGTCGAAGGGCCGCTCGCTGGGGCGCAGCACAGCGTTCTCGTCATAGACGGGCTCGCGATCGCGCCGAACGGGATCATAAGGCTTGCCGCCATGCGCCTTGGCGCCGAAGGGCTTGCCCTTGCCTTCGTAAGGTTTCTTCTTGCCGGGGAATGGCGCGCTGGCCCGTTCATCATCGGCCCGCGGCGCGCGGGAATGGGATGCCTTTTCCGCGAAGGGTTTGGCCGGGCGCCGCTCGGCTTCGCCGGTCACGGGCTCGATCACGATCTTGTCCCGGTCGGTCGCGCTCGCCAGCGACGCGAAGCGTTCCGCGACATCGGCATCGATCTCGACCTTGGTTTCCGTGTCGAAGATGCGGATGGCGCCGACCTCGTCACGGGTGATCTTGCCGCGACGGCAGAGCATCGGCAGCAACTGCCTGGGATCGGCGCCGTCACGGCGGCCGATATTCAGCCGGAACCAGACCGTATCGCCACGCGGCCCGGCCTTGTGCGGCCTCTCCCCCTGCTCGCGGTCACGCTCGCGCGGACGGGCGTAATCCTCGGTGCTGCGCACCGGCCTGCGCTCGTCGCGCCCGAAACCGGGATCGCCGACCTCTTCCGCCGCCGGCAGGCGCGAACGATAGACCCTGACCAGGGCGGCCGCGATCTCCTGCGCCGAGCGACCGGCAAGCAGGGCTTCGACCATGCCGGCATCATCCTCGCTGGCCTCGCCGGTAAGCAGCGGATCCTGCAGCAGCCGCTCCTGATCGAGCGCGCGGATTTCCTCCTGCGTCGGAGCACCGGCCCAGACGGCTTCGACCTTGGCCTCGGAGAGCAGCATGTCGGCCTTGCGGCGCCGGGAGGGCGGCACCAGCAGGACGCTGGTCCCCTTCTTGCCCGCGCGGCCCGTCCGGCCGCTGCGGTGCTGCATGACCTCGGGATCGTTCGGCAGCTCGGCGTGGATGACCAATGTCAGGCCCGGCAGGTCGATGCCGCGCGCAGCCACGTCGGTCGCGACGCAGACGCGGGCACGCCCGTCGCGCAGGGCCTGCAGCGCCGAGTTGCGCTCGCTCTGGCTGAGCTCGCCTGAGAGCGCCACGGCCGAAAAGCCGCGCTCCAGCAGGATCGCCTCGAGGTGGCGGACCGCATTGCGGGTGTTGCAGAAGACCAGCGCGCAGGGCGAATCGTGGAAGCGCAGCAGGTTGACGACAGCGAGCTCGGCTTCCTTCGGGAAAACACGGATCGCGCGATACTCGATGTCGGCATGCCCGGTTGCCGAACCGGCCACCTCGATGCGCAGAGCATCACGTTGATAGCTCCTCGCCAGCGCGATGATCGCCTTGGGCAAGGTCGCGGAGAAGAGCAGGCTGCGGCGTTCCGCTGGGGTCGTCTTCAGAATGAATTCGAGATCGTCGCGGAAACCGAGATCGAGCATCTCGTCGGCTTCGTCGAGGACGACGGCTCGGAGCGCCGAGACATCGAGCCTGTGCCGCTCGATATGATCACGCAGGCGGCCGGGCGTGCCGACGACGATATGTGCACCCTCGTCCAGCAAGGCGGCCTCGCGGCGCGGATCCATGCCGCCGACACAGGAGATCACCCGGGCGCCGGCATGCTTGTAGAGCCAGGCGAGCTCGCGCTGGACCTGCAATGCCAGTTCGCGGGTCGGCGCGATGATCAGCGCCAGGGGCTGCCCGGCACGGCCCAGGACCTCGGCGCCCTCCAGCAGGGTCTCGCCGATGGCGAGCCCATAGGCGACGGTCTTGCCGGAGCCCGTCTGTGACGAGACCAGAAGGTCGCGTCCGGCCGCCGCCTCTTCCAGAACGGCGTTCTGGACGGGGGTCGGATCATTGTAGTTGCGTTCGGCGAGCGCACGCGCGAGCGGCGGGCTCGTGGGAAGGAATGCCATCGTTAATCGGCCTTGAGTTCATGCGCGCGGCGTGATGCGGCGCGGGAGATCGTGAGGCAGGCATCGCGGCGCGTGAAACGCAGCCATAACACCATAAGCCAGTCTGTGCCGCTCTTAGAGCAGAATTCGCAGAAAGGGAATGCAGATCGCTGTGGTCAGGCGCGCGCCGCCGCGCCATGCAGGCCAGCAGCCTCAAGGAGACGGGCGGCGGCAGCCCTCGCCTCCTCGGTGATGCTGGCACCGGCAAGCATGCGAGCGATCTCCTCGCGCCGTGTCCGGTCCTCGAGCGGCGTCACGCGCGTCACGGTGCGAGAGGCCGCGTCATTGTCCAGCGCCGATTTGGCAATCAGGAAATGACGCCCGGCCTTGGCCGCGACCTGCGGCGCATGCGTCACCGAGATGACCTGCACCTGTCGCGCCAGACGCGCCAGGCGCTCTCCGATCGCATCCGCGACCGCGCCCCCGACTCCGCTATCGATTTCGTCGAAGACAAGGGTCGGCGCCGACCCGCGCTCGGCAAGCACGACCTTCAGGGCAAGCATGAAGCGCGAGAGCTCGCCCCCGGACGCAACCTTCATCATCGGGCCGGGCCGCGTGCCGGGATTGGTTTCGACCCAGAATTCGACGCGGTCGAACCCTTCCGGACCACGCGCATCCTCGTCGCGATCGATATGGGTAATAAATCGCGCACGCTCGAGCTTCAGCGGCGGCAGTTCTGCCTTGACCGCAGTGTCGAGACGCAGCGCGGCCTCGCCGCGGGCAGCGGAGAGCGCCCGCGCCCTGGCGAGATAATCGGCTTCCGCCCGAGCGAGCTCCGCTTCGAGCCGGGCCAAGGAGCTCTCGCTCTCATCGAGATCGGCAAGGTCGGCACTCATCCGGGCCGCAAGATCGGCAAGTGCCTCGACGGGAACGTCGAACTTTCGGCCCGCTGCCCGCAAGGCGAACAGCCGTTCCTCGACCCGCTCCTGCTCGCGCGGATCGTACTCCGCCGCACGCATGGCCGCCGCGAGCGCTTCGCCCGCTTCTTCCAGCGCCACGATCGCGGTGTTGAGCGCCGCCATCGAGGGATCGACGAGTTCTGGTGCCTGCGCAGCCCGCCGCTCCAGCCGGCGGAGCACCGCCGCAAGAGAGGGGACAGGGGAAGCCTGGCCACCGACGGCCTCATAGGCATCGGAAAGATCCCGCGCCACCTTTTCCGCCTGCATCATGCCCTGGCGCCGGCTGGCCAGTGCATCTTCCTCGCCCGGTTCCGGCGCAAGCTTGCCAAGTTCGGCCACCGCGTGGCGCAGGAAATCGGCCTCCTTGCGTGCGGCCTCGACACGGATGCGCTGCGTCTGCAGCACCTGTCGCGCGCGCTTCAGCACATCGCTGGCCGTCGCCGTGATCTCGGCCTGTCCTTCGAGGCCGGCAAAACCGTCAAGTATGGCGCGGTGCTGGGCCGCATCGGTCAGGGCCCGGTCATCATGCTGACCATGGATCTCGACAATGGCGCTGCCGATCAGTCGCAGGATCTGGACGCTGACCGGCTGGTCATTGACGAAGGCGCGTGTCCGGCCATCCGCATATTGCACGCGTCGCAGGATCAGATCACCGTCTGTGTCGATCTCCTGGGCCTGCGCCAGCTTGCGAGCCGGATGGGCGAGCGGCAGGTCGAAGACGGCACTGACCTGACCTTGCGTCTCGCCATGGCGCACGAGCCCGCCGTCGCCGCGCCCACCGAGCGCCAGCGCAAAGCCGTCGAGCAGGATCGACTTGCCTGCACCGGTCTCACCGGTCAGCACGCTCAGCCCGGCGCCAAACGCCAGATCGAGCCGGTCGATCAGGACGATGTCGCGGATCGAAAGCTGCGCCAGCATGACGCTCAGCGCGTGTTTGAAGGGAGTGGCATGCGGTCCGTCACCCGGCCGTGCACCTGCCCGGCCTCAGCGGACGAGGCCGACGACCGAACGGGTGAAGCCGTTGAACAACCGGCTGATATAGGAGCCGCGATCCTCGCGGGGCTCGAGGCCCCCACTCTGAAGCAAGGTATAGGCGTCCTTGTACCAGGGGCTGTCGGGGAAGTTATGCCCGAGCACGGCAGCGGCAGTCTGCGCCTCATTGGTGATGCCCATCGCCATATAGGCCTCGGTCAGGCGCATCAGCGCCTCCTCGACATGGCGCGTGGTCTGGTACTTGGTGATGACGTCGCGGAAGCGGTTCACGGCACCGGTATAGTTGCGCTTCTCGAGATAGTAGCGCCCGACATTCATCTCCTTGCCCGCGAGCTGATCGCGCGCAACCAGCATCTTCTCGCGGGTGTCGATCACATATTCGGACTTCGGATAGCGATCGAGCAGCTCCTGCATCGCGGCAAGCGCGCGCTCGGTGCGCTCCTGGTCGCGCGTCGCGTCCGGGATCTGGTTATAATAGGACATCGCCATGATGTACTGCGCATAGGCAGCATCAGGGCTGGCTGGGTTCTGCGCCAGAAAGCGCTTGGACGCCGTGATCGCGTCTTCGTACTTGGCTGCCTGGAAGTTCGTATAGGCAACCATGATCAAGCCCTTTTTCGCGTAGGGCGAGAACGGCGCTTGCTTGTCGATCTCTTCGAACTTCTTGACCGCGCCTTCGCTGTCGCCGTTCTGAGAGCGAGCCAGCCCTTCGTTATAGAGCTTGTCGGCCGGCACATCCGCGATGATTTCCGGCTTGTAGACCTCAGGCTTGTCGAACGGATTGAGCGACGACATCGTGTCGCAGCCGCCGAGCAGCAAGGCGGCGCCGAGCGTCAGGGCAACGCCCATCCGCATCGGTCGGGCGCTTTGGGAAGTCGGGTTATTCAGCCGCATGACGCTCACGTCGTCCGTCCTCTTTCGCTCGTCACCGCAAGATGGCGAAGGATGCCTTTACCTCAGACGCAGCGCTCACGCTACCGGGGAAAGGCAGGTTACGAACATGCGGGGCCCATGCTGCATTCGATAAAAAGCAGGCGAATGCAAGGCGCGCGCGAAACTGTTCGACTGCTCAGTGCAGATCGGGCGCGAAGGCCGCGGGGGCCGCAACGGCCATCTGCACGGCACGGTGCGCATAGACCGGCTCGGCCTCGACGATCGCGTAATTCGCGCGATCCGCGAACAAGGCTTCCAGAACGGTCACATTCATGCGGTGACCGCCGCAATAGGAGCGAAACTCGCCGAGAATCGGATAGCCGGCCAGCGCAAGATCGCCCACTGCGTCCAGCACCTTGTGGCGCACGAACTCGTCGGCGTAGCGCAGGCCTTCGGGGTTGACCACCTTGTCGTCGCCGATCGCGACAGTGTTGTCGAGCGAGGCGCCAAGCGCGAAACCCGCCTTCCAGAGCTGTTCGACTTCGCGCATGAAACCGAAGGTGCGGGCACGCGAAATCTCGCGGGCATAGGCGACCGGCTCGAGGTCGAAGATCTTGCGCTGACGGCCGATCGCCGGGGTGTCGAAATCGATCTCGACATCAAGGCGGAAGCCGCTGTCGAACGGCGCGAGCTCGGCAAAGCCGCGCCCCTTCTCGACGCGGACCGGCTGCAGGACCTTGAGATAACGGCGGTTCGCACCGAGCGTGACGATGCCGACATCTTCGATCGCCGTGACGAATTCCGCCGCGCTGCCGTCCATGATCGGCATTTCGGGGCCGTCGATCTCGATCAGGACATTGTCGAGCCCAAGGCCGGCGCAGGCCGACATCAGGTGCTCGATGGTCGCGACGGAGGCGGCACCGCGATCGCCGATCACGGTGCAGAGCTCAGCGGCGCTCACCTTGTTGTAGCGGGCATGGATCAGGTGCGAGGGGCCGCCCTCGGACTCCTTGCGGAGGAAGACGATGCCGGAGTTCGCGTTGGACGGCTTGAGGCAGATTCCGGCGGGGGCTCCGGAATGAACACCGATTCCCTTCAAGGACACGGGAGCGCGGAGTGTGGTCTGCCGATCAAAATTCATTCCGGTATCCAATCTCGAACGCTAACGATCTCGGCTGCACAACGCTACGGGCTGCCTGACGGTCGTCTGCGGTCCTTCAGTTGGGCGGCGCCTGGCGGTTGCCGGTGCCGTCATCCCCCTTTGGGGCAAGCGCAACATACGCCTTAGGTGGATGCCGACAAAATCACGCTTTCTTTCGCTCTGTAACAAGCGAACTCAATCAGAGAAAAATAACCATCCCATTGAAGTATATGGTTTTTCAAACGTAAACAGAGCCCGGAGCGAGGGTTCGCTCCGGGCTCTGTTACAACTGTCGCAGGCGCTGTAGCGCTCAGTTCGCCTGGCGGCGCAGGAACGCGGGAATCTCCAGCTGATCCTCTTCGCTGCTGCGATTCGGCGCAGCACGGCCCAGCTGGTCGAGCTGGCCTTGCGCCGGGCGCGAGGCCGGCACAGCCGGCCGGCGCATGTATTCGGCATGGGCAGCGCTCGGCGCCGGAGCGGCAGGCTGCATCGGCGGCGGCGCGTGGCGCACCGGCGCCTGCGGCTGGGCCTCGTCCTCATCCTTGCGACCGAAACCAACCGAGGCGAGACGCTGCATCAGCGACATGCGCTTCTGGTCGGCCTGGGCCGGAGGCTGCGGAACAGACTGCGCACCGCGGCTCGCCGCGATCTGGTTCTGCGCCGGCATCGGCAGGTCCTCGATCCGCGGCATCCGCGTCGGGCGGACGACCGCACGCTCCGGGGCCGGGGCGATGAAGCTGTCCTCGTGACGCATCATCGGCTCTTCATGCATCATCGGCTGGCTCACCGGAGCGGCCGCGATCACCGGACGCGGCTGCACCGGTTCGATGCGGATGTCTTCCGCAACGCTCGGCTGCACCGGAGCCGACTGGCGCACGGTCTCGACATTCACAGGCGCACGCATCTCCAGCATAGGCTCGGCATGAACCGGAGCCGCGGCGCGCGGTGCGGCTGCGGTGTTGCGCAGACGCGCTTCGGCCTTCAGACGCTCGGCAACCTGGGCGATACGGGCTTCGGTATCATCCATTTCAGCCTGGGTGCTGATCGGCTTGTCGATACCGGTGGCCACGACGGAGACGCGCACGACGCCCTCGAGCGATTCGTCGAATGTCGCACCGACGATGATATTGGCCTCGGAATCAACCTCTTCGCGGATGCGGGTGGCAGCTTCGTCGACCTCATAGAGCTTCATGTCGCGCCCGCCGGTGATCGAGATCAGCAGGCCACGCGCGCCCTTCATCGAGACATCGTCGAGCAGCGGATTGTTGATCGCAGCCTGGGCCGCGGTCAGCGCACGCTTCTCGCCCTGCGCCTCGCCGGTGCCCATCATCGCCTTGCCCATGCCGCGCATCACGGCGCGAACGTCGGCGAAGTCGAGATTGATCAGGCCGGGGCGGACCATCAGGTCGGTGATGCAGGCGACGCCGGAATAGAGCACCTGGTCGGCCATGCCGAAGGCATCGGCGAAGCCGGTGGTCTCGTTGGCGACGCGGAACAGGTTCTGGTTCGGGATGACGATCAGCGTATCGACCGCCTCGTTCAGCTCCGAGATGCCAGCCTCCGCCATGCGCATGCGGCGATGGCCCTCGAACTGGAACGGCTTCGTGACGACGCCGACAGTCAGTATACCCATGTCGCGGGCGACGCGGGCGATCGCAGGGGCCGCACCGGTGCCGGTGCCGCCGCCCATGCCGGCGGTGATGAAGACCATGTGCGCGCCGGCAAGGTGATCACGGATCTCGTCGATCACCTCTTCCGCCGCCGCACGCCCGACTTCCGGCTGCGAGCCGGCGCCGAGGCCTTCGGTGACCTGCAGGCCCATCTGCACGATGCGCGAAGCACGCGAGAGCGCCAGAGCCTGCGCATCGGTATTGGCAACGACGAAATCGACCCCATCGAGGCCGGCTTCGATCATGTTGTTGACCGCGTTGCCGCCGGCTCCGCCGACACCGAACACGGTGATCCGGGGCTTTAGCTCCCGGATGTCAGGGGCTTGCAGATTCATCGCCATGGTTGCCTCTTTCGATTTCTTGTCCGGCGCCTGGCGGGAGCCGTCCCGATTGCTACGATTTTACTCTTGGGTCGGAACGGCGCCGCGCCGCCCGGCCCGATACCCTTAGAAACTGTCTTTCAGCCAACGCCCGACACGCGAGAAATACCCGTCCGTCCCCGTCGCGAAGTAAGCGCCGCTCGCGCGAGGCTCGAAATGTTCGACATGAGCGACCTGCGGGTAGACCAGCAGGCCGACCGCGGTCGCAAAAGCTGGTCCCTTGCCAGCCTCCGGCAAGCCCTTGATCCCGAGCGGCCGGCCGGTGCGGACCTGGCCGCCGAGCAGCCGGCGCGCCGTCTCCGGCAAACCGGTCAACTGGCAGGCACCGCCCGTCAGCACGACGCGGCGGCCGGCCTGGGCCGAAAAGCCGGCAGCGTTGAGCCGGTCACGCACGAGCTCGAGGATTTCCTCGACCCGCGGCTTGATGATGCGGATCAGATGCGATTTCGCCAGATGGTTCGGGGTGTCGCGCTCGTCATCGTCGACCTGCGGCACCGAGATCATGTCGCGTTCGTCCGAAGCGCTGGAGATCGCCGATCCGTGCAGCGTCTTCAGCCGCTCGGCGGCCGAGACACGGGTCGACAACCCACGCGCCACGTCCATGGTGATGTGATTGCCACCGACCGCAATGGCGTCGGCATGGACCAGATGGCCGCCCGAGAAAACACCGAGGCTGGTGGTGCCGCCGCCCAGGTCGACGACGACGACGCCCATTTCGGCCTCGTCGTCGACGAGAACCGAGAGACCGGAAGCATAGGGAGACGCGACGACCGCCTCGACCTCGAGATGGCAACGCTCGACCGCCAGCATGACGTTGCGGGCAGCAGCCGCCTCGCTGGCGACGACATGCATGTCGACGGAGAGCTTGCCGCCGACGAGGCCGCGCGGATCAAGCACGCCCGGCACGCCGTCGAGCGCATATCCGGTCGGCAATGCGTGCATCACCGCCTTGCCGGGCTTGATCGCATGCGTCGCGGCGACCGCGAGAACCCGCTTCACATCGGAATCGCTGACCGAGCCGCTACGCAGGTCGACACTGGCGGCATAATGCTGCGAGCCGATGCGCCCACCGGTCAGGTTGACGATGACGGACTGGACCTCGACCTTGGCCATGCGCTCGGCCGCATCGACAGCGGCCCGGATCGCGCGTTCGGCGTTTTCGAGATCGATGATGGCGCCGCCCTTCACGCCGAGCGAACGCTGATGGCCGATGCCGATGATGCGCGCGACATGAGTGCGCCCGCGCAACCGCTCGTTCGCCTCGGCCGGGTTCAGCTCGGCGATCAGGCAGACCACCTTGCTCGTTCCGACGTCCAGAATCGACAAGGTCGCGCTCTTGCGCGACGAAAGCGGACGCATCCGTGGTGTCAGGCCCTGAGAGGTGAAGTTCACGCCTCGCCTCCCTTCTTCTTGGTCTTGCTCTTGAGCTGCTCGGCGCGGGTCGCCGCCCCCTCTTCCGTCAACCGCATCACCACCCGATCGGGCTGGCGCAGGTCGATGGCGAGCAGGTCCTTGTCCAGCAGCCTGAAATCCGTTTCGAGGCCGGCGAGACGTTTGACGGCCTCCCCCGGCGCGATCTCCGGCAGGCGGATATCCATGCCGTTGTCGAGCTTGAGGTTCCAGCGCCGGCCGGCAATCAGGCTGGCCGCACGGATGCGCGGCGCCAATGGTCCAGCGTCGGCGAGCAGTGCGACGTATTCACGGGCGCGGGTATTGGCGTCTGGGCCGACGACGAGCGGCAGATGGGCGAAGCGGCCATCATCCATCTTGTCGATGACCGTGCCATCGGCTGCGATCAGGAAAAGGTCGCCCTTCACCTGCCAGAGGGCGAAGGGTTCACGCTCCGTCAGCGTGATCGCGATCTCGCTGGGATAGAGCTTGCGAACCGTCGCCTGGCGAATCAGC
This sequence comes from Allobosea sp. P4_E12, assembly GCF_056401655.1. Classification (NCBI taxonomy): domain Bacteria; kingdom Pseudomonadati; phylum Pseudomonadota; class Alphaproteobacteria; order Hyphomicrobiales; family Alloboseaceae; genus Allobosea; species Allobosea sp. P4_E12. The sequence goes on from NZ_JBFUIY010000001.1 coordinate 103,067, forward strand.
GGCGTCGCCTCGAGGCGACGGCGCGCCTCGTCCGCATCGAAGAAGGCGACCGAGGTCTTCGAATCGATTCCTGCAGCGATCAGGACCTCGATCTCGGACAGCTCCGAGATTCCAGAGATCGTCACCCTGTCGACGCCGAGCCCGACCAGGCGCGCCAGCATATGGCGCGGCTCGCCGTAGTTCTCCTGCATCGTTTCGACATGTCCGCCCTGCACGAAGCCTGTCCCGATACTCAATCCAAGAAACCCAAGAGCCAGCCAGGTCCCGATCCGCTGCGGCAGGCGCTGCCACAGCGGGAGGGCCACCGCACTGCGCCGCGACGACCGGAACCAGCGACGCGAACGCTCGCCGACCAGAAGTTGCGGCCCTGCGGCCGGCATCGATGAACGTCGGGCAGGCACCGCCGCCGCTTTCATCGATCGAGGGAGGCGTCCTCCACCATCCATTTGACGAGCTCACCGAAGTTCAGGCCCGCGTGGGCAGCCAACTCGGGCACCAGGCTGGTTTCGGTCATCCCGGGCTGCGTATTGACCTCCAGCCAGACGAGAGTGTCGGTCTCGTCGTCGTAGCGGAAGTCAGAACGGCTGACGCCCCGGCACCCGATTGCTTGATGCGCCGTTAACGCACACTCTTCGATCTGCTGGTAAATTTTTGGTAAAATTTGAGCCGGGCAGATGTGGATCGAACCACCTTTCGTGTATTTCGCATCGTAGTCGTAGAACTCGCCCGTCGCGGCCCGGATCTCGGTCACACCAAGGGATTTGTCGCCCATGATCGCGCAGGTCAGCTCCCGCCCGGCGACGAAGCTCTCGGCCAGCAACATGTCCCCGCACGGCCAGTCCTCCCGCGCCACTTCCTGCGGAGGATGTTCGCGCCCCTTTTTCACGATGATGACCCCGACCGAGGACCCCTCATTGACGGGTTTCAGCACATAGGGCGGCGGCAGAGGGTGCGTCTTGGCGGCCTCGAAGCGCGACAGGGTAACGCCGCGCGCGACCGGAACCCCGGCAGCCGCAACGACCGTCTTCGCCCTGTCCTTGCGCAGTGCGAGCGCCGAGGCGAGCACCCCGGAATGGGTGTAGGGAATGCGCAGAATCTCGAGCAGGCCCTGGATGGTGCCGTCCTCGCCAAAGCGGCCATGAAGCGCGTTGAAGGCGACGTCCGGGCGCAGCCGATCCAGCACATCGGCAATATCGCGCTGCACATCGATTCGCGTCACGCGGTAGCCGACGCTCTCCAAGGCCCTCGCGCAGCCGTCGCCGGTATTGAGGCTGACCTCCCGCTCGACGGACCATCCGCCCATCAAGACTGCGACGTGTTTGGTCATTGAATCGCTACTCCGCTTCCCCGAGACCCTCGGGGGAGCATGGTTAACGACGCGTTAACGCAGCGGCGGCGAGGCGATCGAAACATCGCCTCCCACGACACATCCTGCGGCGAGGCGCAGTCCGGGCGAAGGCGCGGACTGCGTTACACACTCCCCCGATCGCACTCGGGCAGGCCGACACATGGCTGACCGGTCAGTGGTTTCGCGGGGCCGCCCCATGGCGACGTCTTGATCGCGCGACCACGCCGGGTGCTGGCGACCATTCGTTTCCCAGCGGCCTATACCGCGACGCCGAGCCGCTTGATCTCCCAGTGCAGCTCGAAGCCCGAGGTCTGCTTGACCCGGCGGCGAACCTCCTCGCCCAGACCTTCGATATCGGCGGCCGTCGCGCCGCCGGCATTGATCAGGAAGTTGCAATGCATCTCGGAGACCTGGGCACCGCCGACCCGCAATCCGCGGCAGCCGGCAGCGTCGATCAGTTGCCAGGCCTTGCCGCCGGGCGGGTTCTTGAAGGTCGAGYCACCGGTGCGCTCCTTGATCGGTTGAGCGGCCTCGCGAGCCGCCGTTACCCGGTCCATCTCCGCAAAGATCGCAGCCTGATCGCCTGGCCGCCCCTGGAACAGGGCCGACGTGAAGACTATGTCCATCGTCGCTGCCGCGCTATTGCGGTAGGTGAAGCCCATCTCCGCATGGGAGAGCGTGACGATCTCGCCCTTGCGGGTCACGCCACGCGCCGAGACGAGCACATCGGTGGTCTCGCCGCCGTGAGCACCGGCATTCATTCGCAGCGCGCCGCCGATGCAACCGGGGATGCCGCGATAGAAGGCGAGGCCGTCGAGCGAGGCATCGGCGGCTGCCCGCGCCACCTTGACGTCCGGCACCGCCGTGCCACTGCGCAACCGGTTGCCGTCTTCGAGCGAGATCTCGCCGAACGCCTTACCGCCGAGTCGAATGACGACGCCGGGAATGCCACCATCGCGCACGATCAGGTTCGAGCCGAGCCCGACGACCGTGACAGGAATCTCGGCCGGAAGCCTGGACAACAAATAGGCCAGGTCCTGCTCGTCAGCCGGCGTGAACAGCACCTGCGCCGGGCCACCGACGCGGAACCAGGTCAGCCCTGCCATCTCCTGGTTGGCCAGGAGCCTACCGCGCAATTCGGGCGCGGCCGCGCGAAGGTCGGGGGTGATGTCGGGGAAGCTCACTGCTTGCCACCCAGCCCGGCGAGTTCGCCCGGCAACGCATAGGCCCATTGCGTGATGTTGCCGGCGCCCAGCAGCACGACATAGTCGCCCGGCCCCGCGAACTCCGCCACCATGCCCGCGAGTTTCTCGGGAGCCTCCAGGGCCAGCGCATGGCGGTGGCCGCGCGCCTTGATACCTGAGACGAGGCTATCCCGGTCGGCACCGGGAATCGGAGCCTCGCCGGCGGCGTAGGTGTCGGCGACGATCACCGTATCGGCATCGTTGAAGCAGGCCGCAAAATCGTCGAACAGGCTGGAAAGCCGCGTATAGCGATGCGGCTGCACCACGGCGATGACCTTGCTCCTGGTCGAGGCGCGCGCCGCCTTGAGCACGGCGGCGATCTCCACGGGATGGTGGCCGTAATCGTCGAAGATCAGTGCGCCGTTCCACTCGCCGGTCTTGGTGAAGCGGCGCTTGACGCCGCCGAAACCGGCAAGGGCCTCGCGGATCTTCTCGACCGGAATGCCAAGGTCATAGGCGACCGCGATCGCGGCGGTGGCATTGAGCGCATTGTGGTGACCGGGCATCGGCATCACGAGATCGCGCACGACCTCGTCGCGCCCACGCTTGCGGTCGCGGATCAGCAGCGTGAACCGGGCCTGTCCGCCGGAGAGATCGATGTCGATCAACCGGAAATCCGCCTGCGGGTTCTCGCCATAGGTCACGACGCGCCGGTCTTCGATCTGCCCGACGAGGCCCTGCACCGTGGGATGATCGATGCACATCACCGCGAAGCCGTAGAAGGGCAGGTTCTCGACGAAGGAGCGGAAGGCCTCCTTGATCGCATCGAAGGTCTTGAAGTGGTCGAGATGCTCGGGATCTATATTGGTGACGATCGCCACGTCGGCAGGGAGCTTCAGGAAGGTGCCGTCCGACTCGTCGGCCTCGACCACCATCCAGTCGCTCTCGCCCATGCGCGCATTGGTGCCATAGGCGTTGATGATGCCGCCATTGATCACCGTCGGGTCGAGCCCACCCTTCTCGAGCAGGGTCGCAACCAGCGAGGTCGTGGTCGTCTTGCCATGCGTGCCGGCTACGGCGACGCAGGATTTCAACCGCATCAGTTCGGCCAGCATTTCGGCGCGGCGCACCACGGGCAGGCGCTGCTCGCGCGCGGCCGTGAGTTCGGGATTGTCGCGTCTGATCGCCGTGGAGACGACGACGACCTCCGCCCCCTCGATGTTCTCGGCGGCATGGCCAACGAAGGTCTTGATGCCCTTGTCCGCGAGCCGACGGACATTGGCATTGTCGGACGCGTCCGAACCCTGGACCTTGTAGCCGAGATTATGCAGCACCTCGGCGATACCGGACATGCCGATGCCGCCGATGCCGACGAAATGAATGGAGCCGAGCTTGGGCGGCAGCTTCATGGGTCAGGTGTCTCCTGCGGATTACGGCATGTCGCGAAAAGGTGGGAACGAGCTTTCCGTCAAGACATGCCTCAGAACGTGATCCCTGCGACCTGCAGAACCAGGCGGGCAAGCCGGTCGGCCGCATCGGGAATTCCCGCGCTCTTGGCGCTGTCGGCCATGGCAGTCAAGCGCGACGGGTCTGCGATCAGGGCCGAAAGCTCGCCCGCCAGCCGGCGCGGCGTGAATTCCGGCTGCAGGATGCGGATGGTGCCGCCCGCCCGTTCGAGCACCGCGGCATTGGCGGCCTGGTCCTGATCGAGCGAGCCCGGCAAGGGCACCAGCAGCGACGGCCGCCCGATCACGGTGAGCTCGGCGACGGTCGAGGCGCCCGCCCGGCCGATCACGAGATGCGCTGCACCCATGCGCGTCGGCAGGTCCTTGAAGAAGGGCGCGATCTCGGCTGCGACGCCGAGTTCGGAATAGATCCGCCTGACGCGCTCGCCATCCTCCGCGCGGGCCTGCTGCACGATGTGGAGACGGCCTCGTTCCGCAGGCGTCAGCAGTTGAATCGCCGGCGGCACGATATCGGCCATGATCCGGGCACCCTGGCTGCCCCCGAAAACGAGCAGCCTCAGCGGCCCTGTCGACGGATCGGCATAGGGAGAGACGGCGGCAATGACCGCGGGGCGAACGGGATTGCCGACCTGCCTGCATTTTGCGGCGCGAGCGGCATCGAGGCCACCGACCTCGGCAAAGCCCGTCGCAATGATGTCGACCCGGCCGGACAGGAAGCGATTGGCGCGGCCGATGACGGCGTTCTGCTCATGCACCATGGTTTTCACGCCGGCGAATGAGGCGGCGAGCACCGGCGGAACGGTCGGATAACCGCCGAAGCCGACAACGACGGCAGGCTGCAGTGTCTTGATGATGCGACGCGCGACGAGGACGCCCTTCATCAGCTCGAGCGCCGCGCCCGCCATCTTGAGCGGCGAGCGACCGGACGGCGTCGCCGCCGGGACCGGGTGAACGGACTCGGCCGGGAAGCCACCGGCATACTCGACCGCGCGCGCGTCGGTGACGAGCGCGACCCGCACGTCATGGCGGTGCAGCGCGTGGCTCAGCGCCTCGGCGGGAAAGAGATGGCCGCCGGTGCCCCCTGCGGCGAGAACGACGAGCGGACGCTGTGCCATGTCCGTCAACGCCCGAATTCACCAAAGCCCTCGGCACGCGGGCGTTTGCGGGTCAGGGCCAGCAGGAAGCCTGTACCCAGCGCCAGCGAGAGCAGCGAGGAGCCACCATAGGAAATGAACGGCAAGGTCATGCCCTTGGCCGGCATCATGTGCAGGTTGACCATCATGTTGATCGCAGCCTGGATGCCGAACAGCAGCGCCAGCCCCGTCACCGCGAGACGGATGAAGGGATCCTCTGCCTTCTGGGCCACGAAGAGTGCGCGCAGCACGATCAAGGCGAAGAGTGCCACCAGCAGGATACAGACGACGATGCCGAACTCCTCCGCCGTCACGGCGAAGATGAAATCGGTATGCGCGTCGGGCAGGATGCGCTTCACGGTGCCCTCGCCCGGCCCTTTGCCGAGCCAGCCGCCCTGAGCAAAGCTCTCGAGCGCGGTATCGACCTGGAAGGTGTCGCCAGAGCCCTTGTCCATGAAGCGCTCGATGCGGGCGCGCACATGTGGAACGAGCTGATAGGCGATGAGCAGGCCGAACATGCCGGCGCCACCGAGACCCGCCACCCAGAACCAGTGCAGGCCGGCAACGAAGAACAGCCCGCCCCAGACGAGGCTGACCAGCACCGTCTGGCCGAAATCCGGCTGCAGGACCAGAGGCGTGATCGTCAGCGGCAACAGCGCGAACGCCATCAGCGTACCCGGCAGGTCCGGCCGGCGCATGCCCTCCGAAAAGGCCCAGGCAGCGAGCACGACGAATGCAGGCTTCAGGAATTCAGACGGCTGGACGGAGCCGAGCGGGCCGAGCGTCAGCCAGCGACGCGCGCCCTTCACCTCGACGCCGAAATACAGCGTCGCCACCACCATCGCGAGCGCGACCACATAAATCAAAAGCGCCGCGCGCCGGACCTGCCGCGGCGTCAGGAACGAGGCCGCGAGGAAGATGGCAAAGGCAGCCAGCAGGTAGAACACCTGTCGGTTGACGAAGTGGAAGGTCGAAAGACCGAGCCGCTCGGCCACCGGCGGCCCRCCCGCCATCAGCAGCACGACACCGGAGACCATCAGCGTCACCAGGGTCGACAGGATGATGCGGTCGATCGACCACCACCAGCGACCGCTGAGACTGGGTTCCGCGCGTGAGACCATGCTCTGGCTCCATCAACCAGACGGGCGAAATTCAGCCGCCCGTTTCAGCGAATCACATTGGCAACGATTGGTTAACCGATTGATTCCGACTTGATGCGAACGCCCGTTTTCAACCTGCCTTGAAGCCCGGCAGTGCCTTCACGAGTGCGCGGAACGCATCGCCCCGCACCTCGAAATTCGGGTACTGATCGTAGGACGCGCAGGCCGGCGAGAGCAGAACGGCAAGCTCGGCCTCCCCCGGATGCGTCGCCGCGTCGCTGGCGGCCGCGGCGACCGCATCATCGAGCGTGCCGCTGCGGAGATAATCCACTCGGCCATCGTCATCGAAGGTCGCGGCGAAGGCATCCGTTGCCGCGCCGATCAGATAGGCCCTCGCGATGTTCGGGAAGTAGCGCCTCAGGCTCTCGATACCGCCCTCCTTGGCCTTGCCGCCGAGGATCCAGAAGATGTCGCGGAACGAGGTCAGCGCCTTCTCGGTGGAATCCGCATTGGTCGCCTTGGAATCGTTGATGAAGACGACGCGGCCGACACGGCCGATCTCCTCCATGCGGTGTGCGAGCCCGGGATAGGTCTTGAAGCCGGCAGCGACCTCCTCGGCGGAGAGGCCGACCGCCACGCAGGCGGCAAAGGCAGCCGCCGCGTTCTGCGCATTGTGCGAGCCTCGCAACGAGCCGATGCCGGCGAGATTGGCGACCACGCGCGGCTTGCCGTCGCGGACTTCGACGATGCGGGTATCGAGCTTGCCGGCATTGGCGGTGACGCCGGCGAAGACGCCCTCGTCGAGCGGCTGCTCTCCGCTGATCTTGACCAGCGGGCGCCCGGAAGCGGCGCGCCGGCGCGCCATCTGCTTGGAGGCCTCGTCATCGACGCCGACGATGGCAATGTCGGCGGCTTCGACCATGCGTTCCTTGATCGCGGCGTAGGCCTCCAGCGTGCCATGCCGGTCGAGATGGTCCGGCGTCAGGTTCATCTGGATTCCGACGCTTGGCGCCAGCGACGGAGTCAGGTCGATCTGGAAGGTCGAGCACTCGATGACATGGACACGCCGCGCGGCGGGCGGCTCGAGGGCGAGAACCGCAGTGCCGATATTGCCGCCCATCTGCACGTCCCGGCCGGCCTGGTGCAGCACATGGCTGATCAGTGCGGTCGTGGTCGACTTGCCGTTGGTGCCGGTGATGCAGATCACAGGCGCATCGGGGGCGATCGTCGCCCGCTCACGGAAGAAGAGTTCGATATCGCCGATGATCTCGACGCCGGCGCCTTGCGCCTTTCCGACCGTCCAATGCGGCTGCGGATGGGTCAGAGGCACGCCCGGCGAGAGGATGAAGCTCGCGAAATCCGCCCAGTCGGCCGTTGCGAGATCGACGATGCCGATGCCCTCGCCCGCCGCCTTGTCACGGCTTTCGGTCTTGTCGTCCCAGGCCGCGACCTCGGCACCGCCCGCGATCAAGGCGCGCGCCGTCGCCAGCCCCGAGCCGCCAAGGCCGAACAACGCGACCTTGCGGCCAGCAAATACGGTCACCGGCGTCATGATCAGCGCAGCTTCAGCGTGGCGAGACCGACCAGAGCCAACACGACGGAAATGATCCAGAAGCGGATCACGACCTGCGGCTCGGTCCAGCCCAGTTTCTCGAAATGGTGATGGATCGGCGCCATCAGGAAGACCCGCTTGCCCGTGCGCTTGAAGACGAAGACCTGGATGATGACCGAGAGCGCCTCGACCACGAAGAGGCCGCCGACGATCGCCAGCACGATCTCATGCTTGGTCGCAACCGCGATCACGCCAAGCAGGCCGCCGAGGCCGAGCGAGCCGGTATCCCCCATGAAGATCTGGGCCGGCGGCGCGTTGAACCAGAGGAAGCCCAAGCCGGCGCCGATCACGGCGCCGCAGATCACGGCAAGTTCGCCGGCGCCCGGCACATGGTGGATCTGCAGGTAATTGGCGAAGATCGCGTTGCCGGCGAGATAGGAGATGAAGCCGAATGTCGCGGCGGCGATCATCACGGGCACGATCGCGAGCCCGTCGAGGCCGTCGGTGAGATTCACCGCATTGCCGGCTCCGACCACGACGAAGGCGGTCACGAAGGGGAAGAGCAGGCCGAGCGGAATGACCAGTTCCTTAAGGAACGGCATCGCGAAGCCGGATGAAATCGCCGGCGGGCCAAGCCGCATGATGAAGTAGCAGGCGATGAGTGCGATCACGACCTCGATCGAAAGCCGCGCCTTGCCGGAGAAGCCCTTATGGGACTGCTTCGTGACCTTGAGATAGTCGTCATAGAAGCCGATGGCGCCATAGGCAGCGGTCACCGCAAGCACGATCCAGACATAGGAGTTGCGCAGATTGCCCCAGAGCAGGACCGCGGCGAACAGTCCCGACAGGATCATCAGGCCGCCCATGGTCGGCGTCCCGCGCTTGGCAAGATGCGTCTCCGGACCGTCGGTCCGGATCGGCTGGCCCTTGCCCTGCTTGATCCGCAGCCAGGAAATCGCAGCAGGCCCGAAGAAAAAGACGAAAAGCAGCGCCGTCGCGGTGGCGCCACCGGCGCGGAACGTGATGTAGCGGAACACGTTCAGAATCGGGAAGGCCCCGGCGAAGTCGGCAAGCCAGACGAGCATCGGCTATGTTCCTCTTGTCTCAGTCGTCGGCAGGCACGGCAGGAAACCGGGCGGCGATGGCCTTGACGACCAAGCCCATATGGGAGCCGAGCGACCCCTTGACGGTGACGACGTCCCCGGCCCGGATGGCGTCCAGGACAAGCGGCGCAAGCTCGCTCGACTGCGCCGCATAAGCACCGCGCATGCCCGATGGCAAGATGTCGTAAAGTCCGCGCATCAGCGGCCCACAGGCAAAAACCCGGTCGATCGCGTTTCCGGTGATGGGGTCCGCGAGCCCCGCGTGCAGCTGCGGAGCGCTCGGGCCGAGTTCCCGCATGTCGCCCAGCACCGCGACGCGGCGGCCTCGTCCCGTCACGGGAATGCGACCCAGGTTCTCGATTGCGGCCCGGACCGAAGCCGGGTTGCCGTTATAGCTCTCGTCGATCAGCGTGAACGGGCCCGATGGCGTGCTCAGCATCTGGCGTGCGCCACGACCGGCAGGCGGCGTAAGGTCGCCGAGTGCGAGCACCGCCAGTGCCAGATCAGCGCCAACAGCCTCGACCGCAGCGAGAACCGCGAGCGAATTCAGCACGATATGCTTGCCCGGGCTGCCGAGCCGGTAGGTCACAGGCTTGCCGAGCACCACTGCATCCACCGTCGAGACATCCGGCTTGAGCGAGCAGGACAGGAGCCTGACATCGGCATCGGCACTCTCGCCGAAGCTGATGATCCGCCCGGCAGGGCTCTCTTCGGCCAGGCGCCTCAGCAGCGCGGCCTGAGCGATGTCGGCATTGACGATAGCAGTGCCGCCCGGCTTCAGCCCTGTGAAGATCGCAGCCTTCTCCTCCGCAATCCCCTCGACCGACTCGAAGGCGGCGAGATGGACGGGCTGGACCGTCGTGACGATCGCGACGTCCGGCGAAACCATCCTGGCGAGTGGCAGGATCTCGCCCGGATTGCTCATGCCGATCTCATAGACGCCATAGCGCACGGAAGCCGGCGTGCGGGTCAGCGTCAGCGGCACACCCCAGTGATTGTTGTAGGAGGCGACCGGAGCATGGGTCTCGCCCTGACGGGACAGGACAAGTCGCAACGCCTCCTTGGTGCCGGTCTTGCCGACCGAGCCGGTCACCGCGATGACCGCGGCCGTGAGTTCGGCCCGGCGAGCCATGCCGGCCAATTCCATCGCGTGCAGCACGTCGGAGACAACGGCGCAGGGCCCTGCCCCGATAAAGCTCGCGGCATGAGCTTCATCGATGACGGCAAGCGCCGCCCCCTTTGCCAGGGCGGCCTCGACGAACTCATGTCCGTCGCGTTCCCCGCCCTTGATCGCGAAGAAGACGTCGCCGGGCTGCAGCGTCCGGGTATCGATCGAAGCGCCGGTCACAGCGGCCGGCATCTCGCCGCGCAGCCTGGCTCCCATGGCGCCGATCAGGCGCTCTCCCGACCACAAAGGCATGCCGCTCATGCTTCGATCTCCGCGATGGCCGTCCGCACCACGTCGTGATCGGAAAAAGGCAGGGTCCGATCGCCTATGATCTGGCCGGTTTCATGGCCTTTTCCCGCCACCACGAGGAGATCCCCGGGAGCGATCAGGCCGACGGCGGTGCGAATGGCCTCGGCCCTGTCGCCGATCTCGCGCAGCCCCGGAGCAGCCGCGAGGATCTCGGCGCGGATTGCAGCGGGGCTCTCGCTGCGTGGGTTGTCGTCGGTGACGATCGCGATATCGGAGCACTCGGCCGCGATACGACCCATGATCGGACGCTTGCCGCGATCACGATCGCCGCCGCAGCCGAAAACGCAGATCAGCCGGCCGGGCGCATAGGGCCGCAAGGTCGCGAGCACCGCCGCCAGCGCATCCGGCTTATGGGCGTAATCGACGACGACGAGACCACCATTGATCTCTCCGACACGCTCGAGCCGTCCGGCCACGCCACGCAGCCCCGCGATCGCCTGGAGTGAAGCGTCTTCGTTTTCCCCCGTTGCGATGGCCAGGCCTGCGGCGACCAGCGCATTGCCGGCCATGAAGTCGCCGACCAGGGGCAGCACGACCTCGAGCTCGCGCTGCTTCACCCGAATCCTGAGCCGTTGCAAAAAGCCTTCGCGCGCTGCGCCGAGCAGGGTCAGCGTTTCACCCGCCTTGCCGATGCCGATGATCGGATGCCCCTTGGCGAGCGCGGCCTGGGCTGCCTCGCCGGCGTAAGGCTCGTCGCGGTTGATCACGACCGGCGCTCCCTCGGGCAGAAGCTCCCAGAGCCTGAGCTTGGCTGCGAGATAGTCCGCCACGCTCGGATGATAATCGAGATGGTCGTGCCCGAGATTGAGGAAGGCGCCAGCCTTCAATCTCACTCCGTCCAGGCGGCGCTGGTCGAGCCCGTGAGAGGACGCTTCCATCGCGAGATGACTGATGCCTTCCCCTGCGAGCTTGTCGAGCGAGGCGTGCAGCGAAATCGGGTCCGGCGTGGTCAGAGAGCCGTAATCAGCGCCCCGCGACGTCACGACGCCGATCGTGCCGAGGCTGGCTGCTTCATGGCCCAATGCCGAGAAGATCTGTCGGGTGAAGTCGGCAACCGAGGATTTGCCGCTGGTCCCGGTTACCGCCACGATCGTACCGGGCTGGCGCGGATGCACCCGCGCAGCCGCAAGCGCCAGAGCCCGGCGCGGGTCGTCGACACGCGCGAAGGCCACCGAGGGGTCGAGCTCTGCTGGACGCGCATGATCCGTGACGATGGCGGCAGCACCGCGCGCAACGGCATCTGCAACGAAGCGTGCGCCGTCTGTCCTGGCGCCGGCATAGGCGACGAAGACGTCCCCCGGCTTGACCTTGCGGCTGTCCATCGCGACCCCGCCGACACGGCGGGACGCACCTTCGGCGAATGCCCCGGGGAAAAGTTCACCGAGACTGAATTCGCTGCTGCCCATGATCTCGCCTGTCAGTTTCGTTGCTTCAGCGCGTTCCCCAGGCGCCGAGCTTCGCCATCAGCGGGAACGGGGCGACCGGCGGTTCGAAACGCGGCGGCAAGCCGAGGATCGGCGCGGCGCGTTCGATGACCTTGCCGGTCGTGATACCGGCATTCCAGGCGGCGGTCGAATAGCCCCCGCTCTCGGCATAGCCCTTGGGCTCGTCATAGATCGAGAGGAAGAGATAGCGCGGCTTGTCTGCCGGCACGATCGCCATGAAGGTCGTGAAGTTGCGGTTCTTGGCGTAGCGCCCACCGATGACCTTTTCGGCCGTGCCGGTCTTGCCGCCGACGAAATAGCCCGGGACGTCCGCCTTGCGGGCTGAGCCACGCTCGCCATTGATGCGCATGATGTAGCGCATCGCCTCCGAGGTTTCCGGCTTGATGACGCGAACCCCGAGGCGCTTGGCGTCCTCCTCCGAGCGCTTGATGAACGTCGGAGTGATCAGGTTGCCGCCATTGACCAGCGCCCCGACAGCAGCCAGGGCCTGGATCGGCGCAACCGCGAGGCCGTGACCGAAGGCGATGGTCGCGGTGTTGAGCTCGCCCCAGCGCGGCGGGATGAGCGGCTCGGCGCTCTCGGGCAACTCGGTCCGCATGCGATCGAGCTGGGCCATCTTGCGCAGGAAGGCCTTGTGGCCTTCCACACCGACGGACAGCGCCATCTTGACCGAGCCCATATTCGACGAATGCACGAACACTTCCGGCACGGTCAGTGTTCGGCCCGTGCCATGGTACTCGCGAATGACATGGCGGCCGAAGCGCATCATGCCGCCTGCAGTCGAATAGGTGGAGTTGATGTTTGCCTTGCCGGAGTCCAGCGCCATCGCAACCGTCAGCGCCTTGAAGGTCGAGCCCATTTCGTAGACGCCGACATTGATCCGGTTGATACGGTCCTTCTCCTGCGCATCGACCGGGTTGCTCGGGTCATAGTCGGGCAGGGACACCGAGGCGATCATCTCGCCTGTCGTCACATCCATGATCGCACCGGCCGCCGCAATGGCCCGGTACTTCTCCATGCCCTTGACCAACTCGTCGCGCAGCAGGTGCTGCACGCGCAGGTCGATCGACAGGGCCACGGGCTTGAGATCCGACGCCTGGGTTGCGAGACCGGCGCCGTTCAGATCCTGCAGCCCCTGCGAGTCGATATATTTCTCCATTCCCGCAATGCCGACATTGTCGACATTGGCAAAGCCGAGCACATGCGCCGCCGCCGGCCCATTCGGGTAGACGCGCTTGTTCTCGGGCACGAAGCCGACGCCGGGAATGCCGAGGCGATGAACCTCGGCTTGCTGGCGCGGCGTGATCTCGCGCTTGACCCAGATGAAGCCGCGCTTGGTGCCGAGCCGGTCGCGCAGATCCTTTGCATCGAGATCAGGCAGGACGGCAGTCAGCAGCTCGGTTGCCTCGTCCTTGTCGAGGATCTTGCGCGGCTCGGCGAAGACCGAGACGGTCCTGATGTCAGTCGCGAGAACGGTTCCGTTGCGGTCGACGATATCTGGCCGTGCGGCCGAGATCGCGTTGGAGGTCGCGCGGCGCAGACCGACCTGCTCGTTCGGCAAGGTGGCGAGCATCACCAGACGGCCGGTAATGGCCAGGAACAGGGCGGAGAAGCCCAGGATCACGAGACCGACGCGCGGCTGGCTCTTCTCGCCGCTCATCCGGAAGACATCGCGCAGGAAATGCAGCCGCCCGCGCGGCACCGGCTGCCCCTCCTCGATATCGTCCGGACGCTGGTGGTCGGTCGCAGAGAGCTTCGGCTCGGTCATGGGCGGGCTCCCGGCGTGGTGACGCCACTCGTCTTGCGATCCCTCGGTGTTTCGGTCGGCAGACCGAGGCCGAGATCCTCAAGCTTTCGGCCGATGGAATCCACCTTCGGACCGCGGTTCGGGATATCCGAGGCGCGCACGACCTGCGTCACCGAGAATGGCTGGAGGTCGAGATGGCGCTCGCTCAGTGTCTGCAACCGATCGGGCCGGTTCAGGAACTGCCATTCCGCCTTGAGCACGGCGATCGCATCGCGCTCGCGCTGCGCCTTGGCCTTGAGCTTTTGCAACTGCTCGGATTCGAGCGTCGTCTCGTATTTGATCGTGTAGGCATAGAGCGCCGAGGAGACCAGAGCGCAGATCGCAACCACATGCAGGAGCTTGATCATCCCTAGGATCTCCGGCGAGGCTGCGGTGACGGCACGCCTGCAAGCGCAGTGAGCTCGGGCTCCGGCGCGCGAGCCGGAGCGGCAGTGCGCTGCGCTGCACGCAACTTGGCGGAACGAGCCCGCGGATTACTCCGCATCTCCTCCTCGGAAGGCGCGACGGCTCCCCTGGTCACCAGCGAGAAGGTCGCGACAGGCGCTGTCGTGGCCGGCGCATGGCGCGAAGCCGCCGGTGCACGCCCAGAGCGGGTCGCCAGGAACTGCTTGACGATGCGGTCCTCGAGCGAATGAAAGGTCACGACAGCCAGGCGTCCGCCCTCGCCCAGCGCCTCTTCGGCAGCGTGCAGGGCCCGCACCAATTCGCCGAGCTCGTCATTGACCGCGATGCGCAAGGCCTGGAATACGCGGGTCGCCGGATGCGCACCGCCGGGCTCAACCCAGACGATGCTGGCCACGAGTTCAGCCAGTTGCTTCGTCGTCGTCAGCGGTGCCTTGCGCCGAGCCTCGACGATCGCGCGTGCGACGCCTCGCGAACGACGCTCCTCGCCGTAGTGATAGAAAATATTGGCGAGCAGTCCCTCCTCCGCCTCATTGACGAGGTCGGCGGCGCTCTGCCCATCCCGGCCCATGCGCATGTCGAGCGGGCCATCGAAGCGAAAGGAGAAACCGCGCTCCGCCTCGTCGATCTGCATCGAGGAGACGCCGATATCGAGCACGACGCCGTCCAGCGGGATCATCTTGAACAGCCGGGCTTCCTTGGCGAGATCTCCAAAGCAGGCCTGCGACAAGGTCAGCCGCCCGTTCGCTTCGGCAACCAGCCCTGCCCCACCGGTGATTGCCGTCGGGTCGCGGTCAAGCGCGAGCAGGGTCACATTCGGCTCTCGCGCCAGCAGCTCGCGAGAATAACCGCCGGCCCCGAAGGTGCCGTCGAGATAGCGTCCGCCCGGCCTGATCGCGAGCGCGTCGAGGGCTTCCGCCATGAGGACCGGAACATGTCGGGTCGACCCGCCAGCGGCCCCGTGATCCCGGCTGCCGTGCCCCGTCATACCCCTGTCGCTCCCGGTGTCATGGTCATGTGCGAACCCAGCGTGCGCTTGACGTCGCGCAAGCGGCTGCGCGCCGCCTCCAGATGCGCCTGGAAGCGAGCCGGCTCCCAGAGCTGAAACTTGTGGCCGTGGCCCACGAAGGTCACCGCATCGGCGATGCCGGCATGCGCCCTCAGGGTCTCGCTGAGCATGATACGCCCTTCCGGATCGACCTTCAGCACCTCCGAGGTGCCGTTCAGCGCTGTCGAGAGAGATTCCCACTCGTCCGAGAAGGGGGAAAAGCGAGAGAGAATGTCGTCGATCGTCGCTCGCAGCGCGTGTCCGCCGGCATCGAGCGCTTCCAGATCGAGCGAGGGATGGACGTAGAGCCCTTCGTAGCCGTCCTTCGCCAGGACGGCGCGAAAGCTCGCAGGGATCGAAACGCGCCCCTTGGCATCCAGCCGATTGGTGAAATTCGAGACGAAGCGGTCCGTCAATGCCGCCTCCCGGCTCGCTCCCCACCGGCGCGTAGCAGCGCCTCGGCGGCGGGTTCGAGGCCTCCCATCGAAGCAGGCACAGCAGGATCGAGACGCAAGATCCGCGCGGCACACGGACCTTGTTCTGCGTTCTGCCTGCCGGCTTCGACGGGATGATTTGGGATAGCATGGGCAAATATGGGCGTCAATGGAATCGCATTCGCCGACGCAGTGACGCCGGCCCTGGTTCGCATCACAGCCTGTTAAGGTTAAGCATCCGTAAGCGCGGGCGTTTTCTCGGAAATCCGGCACGCACAAGCGCCCGCCTACGGCATCTCGACCGGGCGACCTCGATGAAAAATGGCGGACCGGCTTTACGCGGGTCCGCCGGCAGCCTTGAGCAGCGTCTGGCGTAGCGCGTGCAGATCTTCGGTCAGCGCAGCGACCCGCTCCGCCGAGCCACCGATCGCGCAGGCCATCCTTTCAGGCACGAGCCGAGCCTTCTCGCTGAGCGCCCGCCCTGCTTCGGTCAGGTTCAGCCGGACCTGCCGCTCATCCTCGCGGCTGCGCTCCCGACGGACCAGACCAGCGACCTCCAGTCGCTTGAGCAGCGGCGTCAGCGTGCCGGAATCGAGCATCAATCGCTCCCCGATCTCCTTCACCGTCCCGCCGTCATGATCCCATAGGACAAGCATGACGAGATATTGCGGGTAGGTCAGACCGAGTTCGGCGAGTACCGCACGATAGAGGCGGGTGAAGGCATGCCCCGCGGAATAGATCGCGAAACAGAGCTGTTCCTCCGCCTTCGGAAGCGGCGTGGCGGGAACCTTCGGCGTCATCATCTCTTCGTTTGGCATGGAGCAACGGGCCCTTCAAACTCCGGGCTTCGCGCAGCCCGATCACCGATCCGTGATGCGCTTATCATCTTGTTGACAATTCAATTGTGCACAATCTAAATCGGCACGCAAGTTCACAGAAACCCCAGGTCCCCCGAAGCCAAGGAGTTCGACCATGAAGATCCTCTACACCGCTCATGGCTCCGCCACCGGCGGACGCGAAGGCCAGGCCGCCACCGACACGGGCAACGTCAAGCTGGTGCTGAACACGCCAAAGGAGCTGGGCGGCGGCGGCGGCGACGGCACCAATCCCGAGCAGCTCTTCTCAATGGGCTATTCCGCTTGCTTCCTGGGTGCGCTGAAATTCGTCGCCGGCAAGGAGCAGGTGAAGATTCCACCGGAGGCGCGCGTCAGCGCCGATGTCGGCATCGGCCCGCGCGACGACGGCACCGGCTTCGGCATCGCCGTGAAACTGACCATCTCGGTCCCGGGCGTCGACAAGGCCGTGGTCGAGGACCTCGTCAAGAAGGCCCATATCGTCTGCCCGTATTCCCACGCGACACGCGGAAATATCGACGTCGATCTCCAGGTTGCGGCCTGAGGTCGCGCTGCCCATCTGAACTCCCGTGGTCGGGCACCGCCCCGACCACGAGACGATCAAGCCCGGCGCAAGACGGGCGCAGGCATCGTTTCCGGAAGCCCTCGATCCCTCTCGCCTCTGGAACAGACCATGTTCAACCGCCGCAACTTCCTCGCCGGCGCGGCTGCAGCCAGCATGCTGCCCGCACTCCCCGCTTTTGCCCGCGCCCCGCAAACGGCGGCGCAGGTCGCAGGCATCTATCGCCGCAAGATCGGCGATATCGAAGTCACTGCCATTCTCGACGGCTATATTCCGTTGAATGCCCAGGCCTTCCTTGGCGCGGATCCCACCCAGGTCGAACAGATCCTGGCCAATGCGGGTCTGGGCGAGAGCCTGCCGACCTCGGTCAACGCCTTCGTCGTCAACACCCGCGAGCGGACCTATCTCGTCGACACCGGAACGGGCTTCAACACGGCCTTCGGCCCGACGATGGGACGCGCCGAAGGCAATCTGCGCGCGGCTGGCATCGATCCGGCGCAGGTCGATGCGGTGATCCTGACCCATGCCCATCCGGATCATGCCGAGGGCCTGCTGACGGCAGAGAAGACCGCACGCTTCCCCAATGCCGAAGTGATCATCAACGAGACCGAATATGCCTTCTGGCATGACGAGGGCGTGCTCGCCCAGGCGCCGGCCGAAGCCAGGCCCTTCTTCGCCTCGGCCCGCAATGCATTCGCCCCCTATGCGAGCCGCACCCGCAAGGTGCAGCCCGGTGAGGTCGCTCCCGGCCTCAGCCTCGAGCTTGTGCCGGGCCATACGCCTGGTCACAGCCTGCTCCGGATCAACTCAGGCCCTGAGCAACTCATGCTTGTCGGCGATACCATCCACAATGCCGTGCTTCAGACGGCACGTCCCGACATCGCCTTCGTGTTCGATCTCGATGGCAAGCAGGCAGCGGCCTCGCGTAAACGCGTGCTCGACATGGTGGCGAGCGACGGCGTCCTGATCACCGGCTCGCATATCGCCTTCCCCGGCTTCGGCAAGGTGCTGAAGGACGGCGCGGCCTTCAAGTTCGTGCCGGCCGAGTGGACCTACGCACTGTAGAGACGCAAGGAGCGGCTCAAGCCGCTCTTTGCCCCGCGGGGCTGAAGGTGCCAGCCGGCCTGTAAGCCGGGTTCTGGATGGCCGGCGCATTGCTGCACCGACGTGACGGCCATTCCTCTGGGACGCACATTACTGCGCGCCTCGAGCAACCAACCCGGACGACCAGGCCTGGAAACCGGCCCCCTCCCCCTTGCGGGAGAAGCATCGTCCCTATTCGGTTTTGCTCCCGGTGGGGCTTGCCATGCCGTCCCCGTTGCCGGGTCCGCGGTGCGCTCTTACCGCACCTTTTCACCCTTACCCCGCGCCGAGGCGCGAGGCGGTTCGATCTCTGTGGCGCTTTCCCTGGGGTCGCCCCCGCCGGACGTTATCCGGCACCGTATTTCCGTGGAGCCCGGACTTTCCTCCCCCGCGAACGGGAGCGGCCGTCCGGCCGACTGGCAGCGGCGCTAGTGCGCCCTCCCCCGGCCCGCGTCAAGCGAGGCGGGGGCTGTTGCCCGTCAATTCTGTGCGCTGATCGTGCGGACCTTGGCGCAATAGGTGCGGTTGGCCCCGCTCATGCGCTGGGCCATGTGCCCGCTCTGGTATTTCATCACCGTGCGGCAGGTATCGCCACCAGCCAGGCGGTAGGCTTCCGCCAGATATTTCACCGCGTAGCGGGCATTGGTCTCGGCATCGAGCAGACCGCTGGCGCTGCCGGTATAGCCCATGCCGCGCGCCGTCTGGTGGCGGATCTGCATCAGCCCCAGATTGCCGGCATTCGAGGCGCGGGGGTTGTAGCGGCTCTCGATGCGCACGACCGCGTCGGCCAGCGCAAACGGAACGCCATTGGCGGCAGCATGGCGTGCAACGATCGCTTGGAGCCCACCGGCTCCAGCCGGAGCAGTCAGTGCCGCACGACGGTGGGTGCCCGCCTTGGCGCGGTTTCCGCGTTCCGCCGGGGCGGGGGGCGTGGTCTTAGACGTCGCCGAACCGGCCTCCTGTGCAGACGCCTCACGCTTGATTTCCGCGTCCCGGACGATGAAGGCGAGAGCATCGCTCTCGCTATTCGTAGCAGCCTTGGCAGACTGCAAAGAGGCGAGGCAAATCACGAGCGCGGCAGCTGCACCGCTGGAGGTATATTTCATCTTTTGTGGACCCCATCCATCAGAAAGGCGTTTGATGGGGAGACCGAACTGATCTGAGAATGTGTTGATAATCTGACGCCAGGCAGCGCGAATCTAAGCTATACTCGCCCCCGGTTTTTATTAATGCCTTTACTACGATAGAGGTATACTCCGTGTATTATCCGATGCCGCGAACACGCTGCCAAAGCGTTCGCAACCGGGACGAGCCGAATCAAACCATTGCCCCATTGCTGACGTATTCCGGGCCGGAAGCCGTATTTATCCTCATTTTTCACCCCCGGAGGATCGCGCGCGCGCCGGAAGAGCCCCCCGAGCGGGTGCGGGCGCACCCGTCTGCGCGACAACCGCCATGCCCCAGGTCGCTTCATGTGGCGCATCGCGGTGGTTTTCGTCGGACCGGGCTTGGATGCCCCGGCTGGACCGGGCAAACTGCGCGCGGGGCTGAATCGGGAGTTGCCTGAACGATGGTTTCGTCTTTTTGGGGCGCGCTCGGTGGCGGCGGTCTTGGACTGGCGCTGGGCGGCCCGCTCGGCGCGCTGGTTGGTGCGCTTGCCGGCCACGTCCTGGTCGATCGCGAGGGAGCGCCCTTCGGCCCCGCGCCGCGCGAGCTGATTTTCACGACCRGACTGGTTGCCCTCTCCGCGAAGATGGCCCGCTCCGACGGCGTCGTCACCCGCGACGAGATCGCGGCCTTCCGGCGCATCGTGACCGTGCCTCCTGAGCAGGAGGCACGGATCGAGAGCCTGTTCGATCTCGCCAAGCAGACAAGCGCCGGCTTCGAGGCCTACGCTACGCAGATCGCCGAGAGCTTCAAGGATGAGCCGGCGCTGCTGGAAGACGTGCTCGACGGGCTCTTCCTGATTGCGGCGGCCGATGGCGCGATCCACGAGGCCGAGCATGCCTATCTGCGCCATGTGGCCGAGATCTTCTCGATCAACGCCGCCGGCTTTGCCCGCATCGAAGCGCGCCACATGCGTCGGCCGGACGATCCTTACCTCGTGCTCGGCGCCAGCCGGGAGATGAGCGATGCCCAGCTGAAACAGCATTACCGCCGCCTCGTCGCCAAAAACCACCCCGACCGCGAGATCGCACGCGGGCTGCCCGAGGAAGCGATCGCAATCGCCACGCGCCGCCTCGCTGCCATCAATGCTGCCTGGGATCTGATCGAGACGGAGCGAGGCCTCGGCACCGCCAGACTTCCGGAGCCCGCATGAGCCTCGCCGCCACTCCTGACAGCCGCTTTGCCGCGAAGATCTTTCCCTCGCCGAACCACGGCGAGCGCAAGGACGCGCTCGGTGCCCTCCGACGCCCCGACATGCTGATCCTGCACTACACCGGCATGAGCGACGCAGGCGCAGCGCTGCAATGGCTCTGCAACCCGGTCTCGCAGGTTTCCTCGCATTATTTTGTCTTCGAGAACGGCCATGTGCTGCAGCTCGTCCCCGAAGGCCGCCGCGCCTGGCATGCCGGCGCTTCGCATTGGGCCGGCGAGACCGATATCAACTCCTGTTCGATCGGCATCGAGATCGCCAATCCCGGCCATCCCGGCGGCATGCCCGATTTCACGTCGGAACAGGTGATTGCCACACTCAATCTGAGCCGCGACATCTGCGAGCGCTGGAGCATTCCACCCGAGCGCGTCCTGGCCCATTCCGACATCGCACCGGGCCGGAAGATCGACCCCGGTGAGAAATTCCCATGGCGGCAATTCGCGGAGGGCGGCGTCGGCATCTGGTCCGAGCCAGCCCCGATCCGTAGCGGTCGCTTCTTTGCCCGGGGCGAGAGCGGCCAGCCGGTCGAGGCGCTGCAGGCGATGTTTGCCATGCTCGGCTATGGCGTCACGGTCGATGGCATCTACGACGAGAAATTCGAAGCCGTCGTCGCAGCCTTTCAACGCCATTGGCGGCAGGAAAAGGTCGACGGTGTCGCCGATGCCTCGACGATCACGACACTGCGCGACCTCGTGGCGATGACGCGGGGCGCGCGGATGGCGTGAGCCCGGGAGCTGGGCGCGGCATACGCCAACATTGCAGTAAGTTAACTCGCCTGCCTGTTCGCTTTCTGGCATCGTTCCCCCCTTGCGAAATGTGTCCGGCTGCGCCGGATGACGGGGACAACGACTTGCGCAAACTGGTGATCGCTGCCGGCCTTGGTCTGACCGCCGCAGCAGCAGGCTATTGGGCAATCCGCCCCACGGGGGGAGCAGCCAGTGACGTCGCCTATCGTACGGCGCCGATTGATCGGGGCCAGATCACCGCAGCCGTTCGCGCCACCGGCACCTTGACCCCGATGACCACCGTCCTGGTCGGCTCGATGCTGTCGGGCCAGATCGTCGAGATCCTTGCGGACTACAATTCGCAAGTGAAGGCCGGCCAGGTGGTAGCCCGGCTCAACAGCGACCAGATCCGGACGCGGCGCGATGCTGCCGCCGCCGATCTCGCCCAAGGCAAGGCCGACCTTATCGTCAAGCGCGCCCAGCTCGACCGCGCCAAGTCGAGCCGTCTCAAGGCCAATTCAACCGTCAAGGACCTTGAAGCACAGCGCGATCGCGTCGCCGCCCAATTGGCCGATGCAAGACGCACGTTCGACCGGCAGAACGAGCTTTTCAACCGCAACACCGGCTCGCAGCAGAACCTGGACAGCGCCCGAACCCAGGTCGAGATCCAGACCGCCACGCTCGCCTCGACCGAGGCGCAGATCGCCTCGGCCAAGGCCGAACTCAACGGGCTCGACGCCGACATCCTGCTGGCGGAGGGGCAGCTTCAGTCCGGCGAGGCCCTGATCGCCAGTCGCGAAGCCAAGCTCAAGGACATCCTGATCGATCTCGAGCGAACCGATATCCGCTCGCCGGTCGACGGCGTCGTGGTGCAGCGCCAGGTCGATCTTGGTCAGACCGTCGCCGCCTCGCTCTCCGCGCCCGTCCTGTTCCAGATCGCGCAGGACCTGCGTGAGATCGACATCTACGCCAATATCGACGAGGCCGATGTGGGCCGCCTCCAGCCTGGCCAGCCCGTCTCCTTCACGGTCAACGCCTATCCGAACCGCACCTTCGAAGGTCGCGTCAACATGGTGCGACTGGGTGCGCAGACCATCCAGAACGTCGTCACCTATACCGGAGTCGTGCGCGTCGAGAACCGCGACATGGCACTGCTACCGGGCATGACGGCCAATATTCAGGTGGTTACGGAAGACCGCAGCAACGCATTGCGTGTCCCCAATGCAGCCTTGCGCTTCCGCCCGCCCGGTCAGGCGGCGGGACCAGCAGGCGCCGCCGCATCCCCATCGGGAAGCCCGCAGGCCGGACGCGGTGGCGCCCGCGCCGTCACCGCGCTGCGCGAGCGCCTCGAAACAGAGCTGCAGCCGACTGCCGAACAGAAGCAGGCGATCACCGCCATCCTCGAGGAGCGCCGCGGTCCCGGTCGTGCCGCGTTGGCCGGCCTCTCCGAGGACGAGCGTCGCGCCGCCTTCCGCGCCGCTCGCAGCGAAATGCGCACGAAGATCTCGGCCGCTCTCGATCCGGAACGCCGCGCCAAGTTCGAGGCCATGATGGAGGAAGGCCGCGCTTCCTCGCAAAGGGGAGTTCCCGGACGCGTCTATGTGCTCGATGGCGAGGGCCAGCCCAAGGTGATCCAACTTATGCTCGGCCCGACCGACGGCGCCTATACCGAGATCGTCTCCAGCGACCTCAAGGAAGGCATGCAGGTCCTCGTCGGCGGCGGCCCGCGCAGCGCTGCCGCAGCTGAACCCGCCGGCCGCCCACCGGTACGCGGACCGCGTCTGTTCTGAAGGCAGCCTCATGGCCCTGATCGAAGTGCATGAACTCAGCCGGATCTATAGCCTCGATTCCGGCAGCGTGATCGCGCTCGACCGGGTGTCGCTTGAGATCGAGGCCGGCGATCTGGTCGCAGTGATGGGCCCCTCCGGCTCGGGAAAATCCACGTTCATGAACCTGATCGGCTGCCTGGACCGGCCGACCGGCGGCCATTACCGGCTCGATGGTGTCGCGGTCGAAACCTTGTCGAGCGATGGTCTGGCTGAGCTGCGCAATCGCAAGCTCGGCTTCGTCTTCCAGCAGTTCAACCTGCTGCCTCGCGTCGACGCCTGTGCCAATGTCGAACTCCCCATGGTCTATGCCGGTCGCGACCGCAAGCTACGCCGCGAGAAGGCACTTGCCGCGCTTGGACGCGTCGGGCTGGCGGAGCGTGCTCATCACCGGCCGATGCAGCTGTCCGGCGGCCAGCAGCAGCGTGTCGCCATCGCTCGCGCCCTGGTGAACGAACCGCGCCTTCTGCTCGCCGACGAGCCGACCGGCGCACTCGACAGCCGGACCGCGCTCGAAATCCTGGCGCTGTTCCAGGACCTGAACCACGAAGGCGTGACCGTCGTCATCGTCACCCACGACGCCGAGGTCGCGCGCCATGCGCGGCGCGTCATTCGCTTCCGTGACGGGCACATCCTTTCCGATCAGCGACAGGAGCCCGCCGACGCACGTGCCGCGCTGGCAGCGCTAGACCACGCGCCGCCGACAGCCGAGGTTGCGGCATGAGCTTTTGGGAAGCCATCCGCTCGGCTCTCTCCGCCATCGGCGCCAACGCGCTGCGCTCGGCCCTGACGATGCTCGGCATCATCATTGGCGTAGCCGCCGTCATCGCCATGGTCGCGATCGGCTCCGGCGCGCGCGAACGCGTCACCGGGCAGATCAAGTCGCTCGGCGCCAATCTCGCCATCATCCAGTCCGGCAATGTCACGCAAGGGGGCGTCAGGCTGGGCGCGGGGGCCTCTTCGACCCTGACAGACGAGGATGCGCGCGCCGTCCTTGCCGAGGTCGAGAACGTTACTGCTGCAGCGCCCGTCATTGTCACGCGGGCCCAGGCCGTCTACGCCGGCACCAACTGGTCGACACAGATCACGGCGACCGATCTCGATTTCTTCACCGCGCGCGAATGGAGCGTGGCCGAGGGCCGGCTGTTCGAGCCGGAGGAGTTGCGGCGCGGTGAGATCGTCGCCGTCATCGGCCAGACCGTCGCCAAGAACCTCTTCGGCGAGCAGGATCCACTCGACCAGATGTTCCGCATCCGCAATGTGCCGTTCAAGGTCATCGGCGTGATGGCGCCCAAGGGCCAGTCGGCCCTCGGACAGGATCAGGACGACGTCATCTTTGTGCCGCTGGACACCGGTCGGCGCCGGATCATCGGCCGCAACTATGCCCGCGATCGTTCAGTCCAGACCATCATGGTGAAATTTGCCAGCGAAGACGCAATCGCTCCCGGCATCGCGGACACGACTGCTCTGCTGCGCCAGCGCCACAGGCTTCCCGAAGATCAGGACGACGATTTCATCGTCCGCAACCTGACCGAGATCGCCAATACCGCGACGGCCGCCGCCACCACCCTCTCCTGGCTGCTCGCCGCCGTCGCCGCCGTTTCGCTGCTGGTGGGCGGCATCGGCATCATGAACATCATGCTGGTCTCGGTGACCGAGAGGACCCGCGAGATCGGCTTGCGGCTTGCCGTGGGTGCGCGTCAGCGCGACGTGCTCGCCCAGTTCCTGATCGAGGCCACGACGCTCGCGACCATCGGCGGCGCCGTCGGCATCGCACTTGGCGTCGGTGCGGCTCTCACCATCGCCCGCATCGCCAATTGGCCCTCGGTCATCTCGATCGAGACGATCCTGATCGCGGTCGGTGTCTCCGGGATGATCGGCGTCTTCTTCGGTTTCTATCCGGCGCGGCAGGCGGCGCGCCTCGACCCGATCGAAGCTCTGCGGCGGGAATAGCGCGAAAGCGAATCCCCACCGTTGCAAGACCCCGTTAATCATCATCGCCTAGCGTCGATTGTATCGCAGCCGAACGCGCAAAGCTGGTTGCTTGGCGCGTAAGCCGAGACCTGAAACCCATGTCGCTGCAAGACGCCGAAGCCCGACGCCTCTACGATCAAGCCACATTATTGGCCGGTATCGGCGCCTGGGAATGCGAACTCGCCACCCAACAACTCAGCTGGACAGCCGGTGTCTACGATCTCTTCGGCCTGCCGCGTGGCTCGACCCTGCACCGCCCATCTACGGTCGAACTCTACACGAACGATTCCCGCACCGAGATGGAGCGCCTTCGCGCCACGATGGTCCGCACCGGCAAGGGCTTTGTCCTCGATGCCAGGATCACGACCGCCGGAGGGAGCAGCCGCTGGATGCGCCTGAGTGCCGATATCACGCACAAGCGGGGGCGCCCCTGGCGCATCTATGGGGCCAAGCAGGACATTACCGGCGAGAAGCAGATGTGGCAGGGCTTGCGTCAGCTCGCCTATAGCGACCCGCTCACCGGCCTCGCCAACCGCCGGGCGTTCGAGGCGCAGCTAGCCGAGCTGCGGCGCATTCCGGCTGACGGCTGCGCCGTGGGCGCACTCGCCCTCATCGATCTCGACATGTTCAAGCCGATCAATGACCATCTCGGCCACGCCGCTGGCGATGAATGTTTGCGGCAAGTGGCCCTGCGGTTGGAGGCCACGCTGAGCGACGCGTTGACGATCGCCCGCATCGGCGGGGACGAATTCGCGCTGCTGATCTGCTCGACCGCCGGCTCGTCCCATATCCTGCACCGGCTGAACCAGGCCCTCGCGGCGCTGGCGCGCCCCGTCACCTGGAACGGTCGGTTGATCGAGATCAGTGCCTCGATCGGTGCGACGATGCTGCTCCCGGGCCGACACCATGATCCTGACCGGAGCTTCGCCGAAGCCGATTCTGCGCTCTATGTCGCCAAAGCCTCAGGCCGCAATCGGTTGCATCTCTTCGGCGAGCCATTGCAGGGACAGCCCAGCGCGGATGCGATGCAGGGCGCGCTCGCGGATATGAGAGCGCTTCGCGCCGGCTGAAGCGTTTCAGGCGGCTTCAGCCGCCTGCCCCATGCGTTCCTTCAGACGCTGCCCGACCGCGACGATCGCCTCGATCGCCGGCATCAGCTCCAACCCGAGACCCGTCAGCCCATATTCGGCTGATGGTGGCGAGCTCGGCAGCACGCGCCGCTCGATGATGCCGCGGCTTTCGAGATCGCGCAGGCGCTCGCTCAACATCTTGGCCGAGATCAGGGGCATGTCATGGCGCAGCTCGCCGAAGCGACGGGGACCAGCGCTCAGATACCAGATCACATTCGGCGTCCAGGCCTTGCCCAGAACCTGCATGCAGGTGCCGACGGCGCAGGTCGGCGGCGGAGTTTTCGCCCGATTCTTCCGTATCTTCAACGCCATGCGAGGCTGTCTCCGGTTACCGGAATGATACCGGAAAATGCGGTAACGACAAGTTACTGGGTATACAGAAGTTATCGCCCTGCCTACCCCTGTGGTCACCGGTCAACACGGAGACGCACACCATGAAGCTCTACTACGCCCCCGGCGCCTGCTCGCTCTCGCCCCACATCGCGCTGCGCGAAGCCGGCCTGCCATTCACCCTGGAGAAGGTCGACACCAAGACCAGAACGACCGAGACCGGCGCCGATTTCACAACGGTCAATCCGCGCGGCTACGTACCGGCGTTGCAGCTCGACAGCGGCGAGGTGCTGACCGAAGGCGCGGCGATCGTCCAGTATATCGCGGACCTTAAGCCCGAGGCGGAGCTCGCGCCAAAGGCCGGAACGCTGGCGCGCGCACGGCTGCAGGAGGAGCTCAATTTCATCGCTTCCGAGTTGCACAAGGCCTTCGGCCCGCTGTTCAGCACCACGATTGGCGACGATGCCAGGCGTGAAGCGAAGGAGAAGGTCGCCCGCCGCTTTGGCGACGTCGAGCAGAAGCTCTCGGACGGGCGTCCCTACCTTCTCGGCGAGACCTTCAGCGTCGCCGACGCCTATCTCTTCGTCGTCACGAACTGGGCGAACCATACTGGCGTTGCGCTCGATGCCTGGCCGAAGCTCCAGGCCTTCATGCAGCGTCTGACCGGCCGCAACACCGTGCGCCAGGCGATGCAGGCCGAAGGCCTGATCTAAAGGAGCCGTCTGCGATGGATGCCCGCTTTACCGAAATCGTCGAGGTCCTGACGCGCTATTTCGATGGCCTCTATCACAGCGATGCCGACAAGCTCGCCGGGGTCTTCCATCCGCAGGCGATCTATGCCTGCGCCAGCGAGAGCAGTCTCATCCATCTGACCATGGATGCCTATCTGCCCATGGTCGCAAAGCGCCCCTCCCCGGCCAGCCGGGGCGAGGCGCGGCAGGACCGCATCCTCTCCATCGAATTTGCCGGACCAGTGACCGCGCTCGCCCGCGTCGCATGCGCCATCGGGCCGAAATCCTTCATCGACCTGCTCAGCGCCGTCCGGCTCGACGGGCGTTGGCAGATCATCGCCAAGGTCTTTCACGTCGATCTGGCGGCGCCGTCTCCCTGACCCTGCGGTCCGCGAGGCAGCGATCGGGGGCTGGCGATCGGCGGCGCTCCCGTCACCAAGTTCGGCCGCCTCGGGTTAAAGCGCCGACGCAACCACGTTAGCGCCGAAGCGAAGCAAGCCTAGACCGGTCCGAGCGGCTTGACGAAGACGGCCTGGCCGTCGAGCGCAAGGCCCATGTCGCGCCAGCCATGCTGGCGGTAGAAGCGCGCAGCACGGGTCGTCGCGCCTGTCGTCAGGTATGCTTGCCGGTGCCCCTTCTCCGCAAGCCGCTCCAGCGCCGCATCCAGGAGTGCGCGACCATGGCCGTGCCCTTCGTGATCGGGAGCGATGAAGAGCGCCCAGATGAGAGCCGTCTGGTGGTTGGCGCAGGTGAAGCCGACAATCTCGCCGCCCTCCTCGCTGACGAGGAAGATGGCCTGCTCCATATACCAGGCGACCTCCTCATCGCTGACCTTGGAAGGGTCGCGGAGCACGTTCTCCTTCACGGCCTGCCGGATCACGCCGATGCGCGGCAGATCGGCCGGGATAGCCGCCCGCAGCATCACTCGGCGGCCTCGAGCCGATAGGCGCTGGGCTCGTAGTTGAGGATCGGCGCAAGCCAGCGCTCGACCTCTTGTATCGCCATGCCCTTGCGCGCCGCGTAATCCTCGACCTGGTCGCGCTCGACCTTGGCGACACCGAAATAATAGGCGTCCGGGTGCGACAGATAGAGTCCTGAAACCGAGGAGCCCGGCCACATCGCAAAGCTCTCGGTCAGCTTCACGCCGACCCGCCGCTCGGCCTGCAGCAACTCGAACAGCGTTTCCTTCTCGGTGTGATCGGGCTGGGCCGGATACCCCGGCGCCGGCCGGATGCCGCGATATTCCTCGCGGATCAAATCCTCATTGGCGAGATTCTCGTCGGGGGCATAACCCCAGAACTGCGTGCGAACGAGCTGGTGCATGCGTTCGGCCATCGCCTCGGCGAAGCGGTCGGCCAGCGCCTTGACCATGATCGAGCGGTAATCGTCGTTGTCGCGGGCGAATTTCTCGGAGATGCGTTCCTCCTCCGCTCCCGCGGTCACCACAAAGGCGCCGATATAGTCAGGCCGCTCGATGCCCTCGGGCGCGACGAAGTCCGAAATGCACATGTTGGGCTTGCCGTCGCGCTTCGAAAGCTGCTGACGCAAGCCGTGGAAGGTCGCCAGCGTGTCCTGGCGGCTCTCCCCGGTATAGAGCCGGATATCGTCCCCGACGGCGTTGGCCGGCCAGAAGCCGATCACCGCCTTGGGATTGAACCAGCGCTCCTCGACGATGCGCTTCAGCATCGCCTGCGCATCGTCCCAGAGCGCGCGTGCCGCCTCGCCCTGCTTCTCGTCCTGCAAGATCGCAGGGAAGCGTCCCTTCATCTCCCAGGTCTGGAAGAACGGCGTCCAGTCGATCACCGGCACGAGATCGGCGATGTCATAGGTCCGGAACACGCGCGTGCCGAGGAAGCTCGGCTTTGGTGGGGTGTAGTTCGCCCAATCCGCCTTGAAGGCATTCGTCCGCGCCTTCACCAGCGGCAGGCGCTGCTTGTCGGCCTCGGAGCGGCGATGGGCGGCGGCGACCTTGGCGTACTCGCCCCTGACGCCCTCGATATAAGCCGGCTTTTGGTCCTGCGAGAGCAGGCTCGAGACGACGCCGACGGCGCGCGATGCGTCGGTGACATAGACCGTCTGCCCCTGGCTATAGGCCGGGTGGATCTTCACCGCCGTATGCACGCGGCTGGTCGTTGCGCCGCCGATCAGGAGCGGAATGTCGAAACCCTCGCGCTCCATCTCGGAGGCGACGGTGACCATCTCGTCGAGGGAAGGCGTGATCAGGCCCGAGAGGCCGATGATGTCGACCTTCTCCTTGCGCGCGACATCGAGGATCTTCTGCGTCGGCACCATCACGCCGAGGTCGATGACCTCGTAGTTATTGCACTGGAGCACGACGCCGACGATGTTCTTGCCGATGTCATGGACATCGCCCTTCACCGTCGCCATCAGCACCTTACCGGCGGCCGAACGCTCGGAACCACCGTTCAGGCGCTTCTCCTCCTCCATATAGGGCATGAGATAGGCCACCGCCTGCTTCATCACGCGGGCCGATTTCACCACCTGCGGCAGGAACATCTTGCCGGCGCCGAACAGGTCACCGACCACGTTCATGCCGGCCATCAGCGGCCCTTCGATGACATGGAGCGGCTTCTCGGCTGCGGCGCGGGCCTCCTCGACATCGGTGTCGATGAAGGCGGTGATGCCGTTGACCAGTGCGTATTCCAGCCGCTTCTCGACCGGGTTATCGCGCCAGGCCATGTCCTTGCCGGAAATCGCAACCGAACCGTCTCCCTTGAAGCGCGGGGCGGCATCGAGCAGTCGTTCGGTCGAATCCTTGCGACGGTTGAGGACGACATCCTCGCAGAGCTCGCGCAGTTCGGGATCGAGGTCGTCATAGGAGCCGAGCTGACCCGCATTGACGATGCCCATGTCCATGCCGGCCTTGATGCAATGGTACAGGAACACCGAATGCATCGCTTCGCGGACCTTCTCGTTGCCGCGGAACGAGAAGGACAGGTTCGAGACGCCGCCCGAGATATGGGCATGCGGCAGGGTCTCGCGGATCGCCCTGGTCGCCTCGATGAAGTCGTTGCCGTAGTTGTCGTGCTCCTCGATGCCGGTCGCGACGGCAAAGATGTTGGGATCGAAGATGATATCCTCGGGCGGGAAGCCGATCTGCTCGGTCAAGAGCTTGTAGGCCCGCGTACAGATCTCGATCTTGCGTTCGAAGGTGTCGGCCTGGCCGGTCTCGTCGAAGGCCATCACCACCACCGCCGCGCCGTAGTTGCGGCAGATACGGGCGTGATCGAGGAAAGCCTCCTCGCCYTCCTTCATCGAGATCGAATTGACGATCGGCTTGCCCTGGATCGTCTTCAGGCCGGCTTCGATGACGTGGAACTTCGACGAGTCGACCATGATCGGCACGCGGGAGATGTCCGGCTCCGAAGCGATCAGATTGCAGAACTCGGTCATGGCCTTCTCGGAATCGAGCAGGCCTTCGTCCATGTTGATGTCGATGACCTGCGCGCCATTGGCGACCTGGTCGCGTGCCACATCCAACGCTGCGGCGAAGTCGCCTTCCTTGACCAGCTTGCGGAAGCGGGCCGAGCCGGTGACGTTGGTGCGCTCGCCGACATTGACGAAGGGAATGGTCTCGTCGAGCGTGAAAGGCTCGAGCCCAGCCAGCCGCAGATAGCGCTTGATCTCCGGCACGGCGCGCGGCGGCTTGCCCGCGACGGCTTCCGCGATCGCGCGGATATGGCCGGGCGTCGTGCCGCAGCAGCCGCCAACGACATTGACGAGCCCGGCATCGGCGAACTC
The DNA here is from genome assembly GCF_056401655.1 of Allobosea sp. P4_E12. Lineage (NCBI taxonomy): Bacteria > Pseudomonadati > Pseudomonadota > Alphaproteobacteria > Hyphomicrobiales > Alloboseaceae > Allobosea > Allobosea sp. P4_E12. Next base: position 133,920 of record NZ_JBFUIY010000001.1, read on the forward strand.
AGCGAGCATTCCGGCCGTCGCCTCGGGGCTTTCGTCATACAGGCCGAATTCATTGGGCAGGCCGGCATTCGGATAGGCGCAGATCAGCGTATCGGCAACGCGCGACAGATCCTTGATATGCGCCCGCATCTCACGCGCGCCGAGCGCACAGTTGAGACCAACCGTCAGCGGCGCGGCATGGCGGATCGCATTCCAGAACGCCTCCGTGGTCTGGCCCGAGAGCGTGCGCCCCGAAAGGTCGGTGATCGTGCCGGAGATCATCACCGGCAGGCGCAGGCCCTTCTCGCGATAGACCTCCTCGATCGCAACGATCGCGGCCTTGGCATTGAGCGTGTCGAAAATGGTTTCGACCAATATCAGCTCGGAACCGCCATCGATCAGGCCACGCACCTGTTCGGCATAGGATTCGCGCACCTGATCGAAGGTCACCGCGCGGAAACCCGGATTGTTCACATCCGGCGAGATCGAAAGCGTACGGTTCGTCGGCCCAATCGCGCCGGCAACGAAACGACGGCGCCCATCGACCTTCTGAGCGAGAGCGGCCGCTTCGCGCGCGAGCTTCGCCGAGGCGACGTTCAGCTCATAGGCGAGCGCCTCCATGCCGTAATCGGCCTGGGCGATCTGCGTCGACGAAAACGTGTTGGTTTCGACGATATCGGCACCCGCCTGGAAATAGGCGAGGTGGATTTCGCGAATGGCGTCCGGCTGGGTCAGGACCAGCAGGTCGTTATTGCCCTTGAGATCGTGGTTCCAGCCCTTGAAGCGCTCGCCGCGAAACTCTGCTTCCGAGAGCTTCAGGTTCTGGATCTGCGTCCCCATCGCACCGTCGAGCACGAGGATGCGCTCGGACGCGGACTGGCGAAGCGCGCGCTCGATCTCGATGCCATCGACCTGGCTGGGATTGTAGTCTGACATCGCGAACGCCTTCGTCATGAAACTCTGCTCGTATGGTCTTCCCGTCATTGCGAGGAGCAAAGCGACGGAGCAATCCAGAGGCCACTGAAGACAGGCTGGATCGCTTTGCTCCCAATGACGGCTGGCACGCTACTCCGCGGCCGCCTGCTGCGGCGCGGCCCTGTCGGGCTTCAAGCCGACAAGATGGCAGATCGCGTAGACCAGGTCGGCCTTGTTCATCGTGTAGAAATGCAGGTCGGAGACGCCACGGTCGATCAGGTCGAGCACCTGCTCGGCGCAAACCGCGGCCGCCACGAGCCGGCGCGTCGCGGCGTCGTCTTCCAGGCCCTCGAACCGATCGGCCAGCCATTGCGGCACGCTCGCGCCCGTCTTGGTGGCGAAGCTCGCCGTCTGCTTGAAATTCAGGACGGGGACGATTCCGGGCAGGATCGGGATATCGATCCCCCGAGCCCTGACCTTGTCGAGATAGCGGAAATAGACGTCGTTATCGAAGAAGAACTGAGTGATCGCCCGGGTCGCACCGGCATCGACCTTCTTCTTCAGGGCATCGATATCGGCATCGAGCGAGGCCGCTTCCGGATGCTTTTCGGGATAGGCCGAGACTGTCACCTCGAAATCGGCGACGCGCCGGATCCCGGCGACCAGATCAGAGGTCTGGTGATAGCCCTGCGGGTGCGGCTCGTAGACCGTTCCCAGTCCACCGGCCGGGTCACCGCGCAGCGCCACGATATGGCGCACGCCGGCCGCCCAATAGGAGCGGATCACGTCGTCGACCTCGGCGCAGGTGGCGGAAACGCAGGTCAGGTGCGCCGCCGGCTTCAGCCGGGTCTCGTCAACCATGCGCTTGACGGTGTTGTGGGTGCGTTCTCGCGTCGAACCGCCGGCACCATAGGTCACCGACACGAAGGTGGGTCCAAGCGGCTCGAGACGGTGCACGCTCTCCCAGAGTGTCGTCTCCATCTCCGGTGTCTTCGGAGGAAAGAACTCGAAAGAGACGCTGGGCCGGCGGGTGCCGTGCCGGCTGGGGCGAAACGCATTCATCAGGCCACCTCGAAACTGGAATTCTGACGCAGCGGGAAATCCCCCTGCACGCGCCGGTCACGTCCACGCCAGAGCATCACGGAGAGTTGGCCGGACGCCCCCTCGGCCGAGGTCACCTCTTCGGAAAGATCGCAGCTCAATCCTGCCTCCGCGAACCAGCCGGCGATCTGGGCCCGCGAGAAACCGAGCCGGCGATGCGCGTGCTCGGTTCGCAGGAACTCCATCTCGTGCGGCGCGAAATCGACCACGATCAGCCGGCCGCCGGGGGCGAGCATCGCGGCCGCCTCGCGCAGTGCGCGGCCGGGGTCATCGAGGAAATGCAGAACCTGATGGATGATCACCAGATCGAAGGCCCCGCGTGCGAAAGGCAAGGCGTGAATATCGCCCTGTCGCAGCTCAACCCGGGACAGCCCGGCCTTCTCGAGATTGGCGCGCGCCACGGCGAGCATGGCATGGCTGGCATCGACACCGATGGCACGGCCGAATTTTGGGGCGATCCGCTCCAGCATCCGGCCCGTCCCCGTGCCGAGGTCGAGCATCGCGCCGGAAGAGCCCTCCCCGGCAGCCGCCTCGACGGCCGCCTCGACAGCATCGTCGGGGACATGCAGCGACCGCAGCCGGTCCCAGTCCCGAGCCACGCTGGCGAAATAGGACTGCGCCGCCTCGGCGCGCGTGGAGCGAACGGCAGCGAGCCTCTCGCGGTCCGCGGCGAGTTCAGGATCCGCCCGATCGAGCCACGCAGCCAGGGAGGCCGCGAAGGCGCCGCCCGCTCCCGCTTCGTCGAGCCGGAAGAAGGCCCATGCCCCCTCACGATAGCGACGAACCAGCCCGGCCTCGGCCAGGAGCTTGAGATGGCGGGAAATGCGGGGCTGAGACTGCCCCAGAATATCGGTCAGATCCGAAACGGAGAGCTCGCCCTCCGCCAACAGAGCCAGGATGCGCAGCCGTGTCTCCTCGCCGGCCGCGCGCAGGCCCGCAAGCAAGGATGACGAGGACAGCGTCGTGGGTTGGCGCAAAGGATCAGCCTTCGAAATTCAGAAAAACATATAAAGATATCTTTATGTCAAAAGAGGAGAAAGAGCAAGCACCTTCCTCGCGCCAGCGAGATCCCGCCCCCCTGTCAGCCAATGTTGGCACCACTCAGCGCCGCATCGCCGCTTCAAGCGCTGTGTAGATGCGCGGGTCAGACGATTGCGAGACGTTGAAGCGCAGGAATCGTCCCGCCGTTAGCGACACGCTGAAGGCATTTCCGGGGGCCAGGACGATATTCTCCGCCAGCACGCGCTGCGCGATCTCGGCGGCATCCAGCCCGTCCGGCAGGCGACACCACAGGAACATGCCTGCACGCGGCTCGATCCACGGCTCGATTCCGATAGCCTTCAACAGCGCGCAAGTCTCCGTCATGGCGCGCCCCAACCGCCCACGCAGCCCGTCCATATGCTTGCGATAGGTACCATCCTTCAAGGCGCCCAGTAAAAACTCCGCCGAGACCCGACTGGCTCCGAAGGACGTGGCGATCTTGAGATCGGTCAGCCCCTCGATCCAGTCGCGTCGCGCCGCGATGAAGCCACATCGCAGCGAGGCCGACAGCGTCTTGGAGAAGCTGCCGATATGCACGACCCGATCGAGGCCATCGAAGGCGGCAAGCCGCGGCGCCGGTTCCAACTCGAAATCGGCAAAGATATCGTCCTCGATGATCGTCAACCCTGACTGCTCAGCCAATTTGAGCAGCCGATGCGCAATCACGGGAGACAGCACGGCTCCCGTTGGATTGTGCAACGCGGAATTGGTGACGTAGAGCCGTGGCCGATGCGCGGCGAGCACCTGTTCGAAGCGCACGATATCGGGGCCGTTCGGCGTATAGGGAACGCTGACGACCTTGGCTCGATGAGCCCGCAGCAGGGCCTGGAAGTTGAAGTAGCAGGGGTCGTCGACCACCACCGTATCACCCGGTTCGATCAGGAAGCGACAGATCAGATCGATGGCCTGGGTTCCGGACTCGGTCAGCACGATCTGGTCCGGCCCGGCCTCGATCCCATGCTCCGCCATGCGCCGGGCGAGTAGATGACGTAACGGCAACAGCCCGAGCGGAGTGCCATAATCGGCCAACGTGGAGGCATCGGCGCGTGAGAGCGATCGGAGTGTCCTGCGCAGGCTTTCCTCCGGTAGCCATGATGCGGGAAGCCAGCCGCAGCCGGGCTTCAGGAAATCCTCGCCGGCCTCCAGCGATTGTCGCGAGACCCAGAGCGGATCGACTGCACGGTCGAGACGCGGCCCGATCTCCGCCAGCGACAGGGGTGGCAGATGCCCCGCGACATAGAAGCCCGAGCCGCGGCGCGAGCGGATCGCCCCCTCTGCGGCAAGCCGGTCATAGGCCTCGACCACCGTCGACTTCGAGACGCCCATCGTTTCGGCAAAGGCGCGGATCGAGGGCAGCCTGGCCCCCGGAGCCAGCACCCGCCCCGCCATGCGCTGGCGAACAGCCTGCATGACACGCCCGACAAGCGTGCCGTCATCGTCCAGGAGTGTCACGCAATCACCTAATTGTATTGCCACTTGCAGCATGACAGTTTGCACCAACTGTCATGCACCGTCTCTGGCAAAAGATGCAGATCCCGGCCAATGCAGGCCGCGAACGGAGGCTTCCTGATGGACAAGAGCATGAGCGGTTGGATCAACGGCTTTCTCGGCGTGCTGATCTTCAGCGCTTCGCTGCCTGCAACGCGTGTTGCCGTGGTCGATCTCGACCCCGTTTTCCTGACCGCAGCACGCGCCGCAATCGCCGGCCTGCTGGGCCTGTGCCTGCTTCTCGCCTTCCGGCAAACGCGACCGCAACGGAGCGACCTTCTCCCGCTGATTGTGGTCGCGCTGAGTGTTGTCGTCGGCTTTCCGCTCCTGACGGCGCTGGCGCTGAAACATGTCAGCTCGGCTCACTCGATCGTCTTCATTGGCCTTCTGCCGCTGGCAACGGCGAGCTTCGGCGTCCTGCGCGGCGGCGAACGTCCCCGCCCGGTCTTCTGGCTGTTCTCCTGCCTGGGCAGCGCTCTTGTCGCCGGATTTGCGATGACCCAGGGCTTTGTCGCCTCCTCGGTCGGAGATCTGCTGATGCTCGCCGCGGTCATCATCTGCGGCCTCGGTTACGCCGAGGGCGCGCGACTGTCGCGAAAGCTCGGAGGCTGGCAGGTGATTTCCTGGGCGCTGGTGCTCTCCCTGCCGGTCATGGTCACGCTCAGCGCGTTGACCCTTCCGGCCTCGTTTGCCGATGTCGGCCGGCCGGCCTGGATCGGCCTGGCCTATGTCTCGGTGTTCAGCATGCTGGTGGGGTTCGTGTTCTGGTATCGCGGCCTGGCACAGGGCGGTATCGCCGCCGTCGGACAGCTGCAATTGCTGCAGCCCTTCTTCGGGCTGATGCTCGCCGCTCTGTTGCTGCATGAGGCCGTGAGCTGGCCGATGGTCGCCGTTAGCGCCGGCGTGGCACTTTGCGTGGCAGGCGCCAAGCACTTCGCACGGTAAGCGCACGCACGGCCATCCGTGCCATGCACCCCGGCACTTGCGAGATCTGGAGCCAGCCCCACATCCCGTCAGTGAATGGGCCGCGCGCGACCGCCCATCATAGCGGCCGTTTCAAGGGTCGCTATGAGCGCGCGAGGCCCGAGAGGTCAGAGCAGCTGGAGCGAGCCTGCCGCCGTTTTGCCGCGTTCGGTTTTCAGATCGAACGAGACTTTCTGTCCTTCCGTCAGAGTCATCAGGCCCGCTTCTTTCACGGCTGTGATGTGTACGAACACATCCTTGCCGCCATCTGAAGGCTGAATGAATCCGAAGCCCTTCTCAGTATTGAACCATTTCACGGTTCCGGTCGCCATAGCCGCATCCCCTGAAGCCAGCTTCTTGCGGATCTTCGGATGCATGCATCCGAATGCCCGACCAGAGGAGGATTGACCGAAAATGCAAAGATGTCGAGGCCAATCGTCAAGCAGGAGCGTCTGGCGATGACTATGGCTTAATCACCTCAAACTGTGTCTTCGCCTCAGCCAACGCGGAACCGCCAAGATAAACCTCGAACAGACCCGGCTCGATAACATAACGTCCGGTGTCGTCGTGATATCCCAGCTTCTGGGCTTCCAGCTTGAAACGGACGGTCCTGGTCTCGCCCGCCTTGATCGCGAGCTTGTTGAAGCCCTTGAGTTCGCGGACCGGTCGGGACCGGGTCGCGACCGGCTGGCGGATATAAAGCTGCGTCACTTCCTGGCCGTCGCGCGAGCCGGAATTGGTCACATCGACCGAGATTTCTGCGATGCCATTGATCGGGATGCGCGAGCGGTCGACACGCGGATTGGCATAGGTGAAGCGAGAGTAGGAAAGACCGAAGCCGAAGGGATAAAGCGGCTCGTTCTTCTCATCCATGTAGATCGACTCGTAGCGCTGCCGGATCTTCTGCGGTCGCCCCGTCGGGAGATGGTTGTAGTAGATCGGGATCTGCCCGACCGAGCGCGGATAGCTCATCGGCGTGCGGCCCGCCGGATTCGCTGCTCCAGTCAGGACCTCGGCGATCGCCGTGCGCCCCTCGGTGCCGCCGTGGAAGGTCTGCACGATCGCGGCGACATGGGCGTCGGCCCAGGTGAGGACCAGCGGGCGGCCAGTGGCCAGCACCAGCACGACGGGCTTGCCCGTCGCGACGAGTGCCTCGAGCAGTTCCTGCTGCACGCCGGGCAGGCCGAGATTCGCGCGCGAGGCGCCCTCCCCGATGAACTCGCAATCCTCGCCGAGCATGGCGATGACGAGATCACTCGCCGCGGCCGCGCGGAGCGCTGCCTCCTTGTCCGCGAATTCGGTGCCGCAGTTCCTTGTGAAGGCCGGCTCGTAGACGACCTCGACCCCGGCCTGGACGCGCTCCTTCAACGCGTCGGGCAAGGACTGGATGGCGCGCCGTCCGAGCCCGGCCGGATCGGTCCAGACCCGCTCGGCCTCCGGCACGGCCATGGCGCCGATCACCGCGAGCCGCTTGACGGAAGACGCAACAGGCAGGGTTTCGTTGGCGTTCTTGAGCAGGATGATGCCTTCGCGCGCCGCGCGCAGTGCGACCTCGCGCGCCTCCTGCGTCTGCATCAGAGCCGGGGCAGCGGCCGGGTCGACATCGGGCCGCTCGAACAGGCCCAGGTGGAACTTTACGCGCAACACGCGGCGCACCGCCTCGTCGAGCATCTTCACCGAGACCCGACCAGCCTTCACCTCGGCCGCCAGGTGCTTGTCATAGACGTCACCCATCATATCCATGTCGATGCCGGCCAGCAGCGCCTTGCGCGCGGCCTCGGCATCGTCCTTGGCAATGCCATGCAGTCTGAGTTCGGTGATCGAGCCGAAATCCGAGACAACGAAACCCTTGAATCCCCAGTTCTGGCGCAGCAGCCCGGTCAGCAGCCCGCCATGCGCGGTGGTCGGGACGCCGTTCAGCGCATTGAACGCCGCCATAGCGGTCATCGAACCAGCCTCGAACGAGGCCTTGAATGGCGGCAGGTAGAGATCGAAGAGCTGGCTGGTCGGGATCCAGGTCGAGTTGTAGTCACGCCCGGCTTCGCCCGCACCGTAACCGACGAAATGCTTGACGGTCGTCGCCACGCCGCCGCGCTGATAGCCATGCGTGCGCGATGCAGCGACAATGGAGCCGAAATAGGCGTCTTCCCCCGCCCCCTCGAGGACGCGGCCCCAACGCGGATCACGCGAGATGTCGACCATCGGCGCGAAGGTCCATTGGATGCCGGCGGCGCGCGCTTCACGCCCCGTCCAATAGGCCGCCTCCTCGATCAGCTCCGGGTTCCAGGTCGAAGCCTGACCAAGCGGAAGCGGAAAATAGGTCGAGAAGCCGTGGACGGCATCGAGACCGATGATCAGCGGGATCTTCAGCCGGGACTCGCGCGCTGCTTTCTGGACATCCRCAACCTCCTGCGGCACGACGAAGTTCATCACCCCGCCCATCCGGCCTTCGCGGATGCGTGCGGCGTTGAACCCCTCGCCACGACCCGAGAGATGCAGCTGACCGACCTTCTCGTCGAGCGTCATCGTCTTGAGCAACGCCTCGATGCGCGTCTCGATGAGCTTCGCCTCGCGCCCGGTTTTCCAGGCAACGGTGTCCTGTGCCGGCGCGGCATGGGCAAGGAGCGTCAGGCAGAGCGCAGCGGCGAGCCGCAGAATCATGAGGAAATCTCGCAGGGTGGCGGTAGGGATGATCCGGCCCTACAGGATCAACCGGCGTGGCTCAACCGTTGCATCGTCGCGCCCGACGACCAAAGCCCTTTCAACCCAGCCGGATATCCATCATGAGCGACGCGGCGACCTCAGCCCCACCGACCGAGCGCCATAGTTTCTACGAAGACGTCTTCGCCATGCTGCTCGGCACATTGCTCGTCAGCATCGGCATCAGCCTCTACAGCAAGGCGACCCTGCTCACGAGCGGGGCGGCAGGGCTGGCATTGCTGTTCCAGCTTGCCACCGGGATCAATTTCGGCCTGCTCTTCTTCGCCATCAACCTCCCATTCTATTGGCTCGCGGTCCGTCGCATGGGCTGGCGCTTCGCGTTACGGACCTTCATCGCGGTCGGGCTCGTCTCGCTCTTCACCTGGTTCACGCCCGGCTGGATGGCGATCGCAACCGTGGACCCGGTTTATGCCGCGGTCGCCGGCGGCAGCCTGATCGGTCTTGGTGTCCTTGCGCTGTTTCGCCATCGCACCGGGCTGGGTGGCGTCAACATTCTCGCACTCTACCTGCAGGAGAAGCACGATATCCGCGCCGGCTGGTTTCAGCTTGGCATCGATGCGCTGATCCTCATCTGTGCACTCTTCATGCTGCCGCTGGAGAAAGTGCTGATTTCGCTGCTGGGAGCTGCCGTGCTCAACCTGATCCTGGCAGTCAATCATAAGCCCGGCCGGTATAGCGGGGTCACGTAGCGGGCGGTTGCCTGCGGCAGGGTTCCATGCGACCGAGCGGTCAGGAGCGAAAATGCGGAGCCAGCCGACATGTCCCAGCCCTTGACCATCGAAGACCTGCGCATCCTGGCCCAGCGCCGGGTGCCGCGCATGTTCTACGACTACGCCGATTCCGGCGCCTGGACCGAGGGCACCTATCGCGCCAACGAGGCCGACTTCGCCGCCATCAAGCTGCGCCAGCGCGTCGCCGTCAACATGACCAACCGCACGCTGGCGACCACGCTGGCCGGCCAGGCCGCCACGATGCCGGTTGCACTCGCCCCGACCGGCCTCACCGGAATGCAGCACGCCGACGGCGAAATCCTCGCCGCCCGCGCTGCAGCCAAGGCCGGCGTCCCCTTCACGCTCTCGACCATGAGCATCTGCTCGATCGAGGATGTCGCCGAGAACACCGACGCACCGTTCTGGTTCCAGCTCTACGTGATGAAGGACCGCGACTTCATCATTCGCCTGATCGATCGTGCCAAGGCGGCGCAGTGCTCGGCCCTGGTCCTGACGCTCGACCTCCAGATCCTCGGCCAGCGCCACAAGGATATCCGCAACGGGCTCTCCGCCCCGCCGAAGCCGACGATCGCCAATCTGATCAACCTCGCGACCAAGCCGCGCTGGTGCCTTGRCATGCTCGGCACCAAGCGCCGCAGCTTTGGAAACATCGTCGGCCACGCCAAGGGCGTCGGCGATCTCTCATCGCTCTCCTCCTGGACGGCCGAACAGTTCGATCCGGCGCTAAGCTGGGACGATGTGAAGTGGATCAAGGATCGCTGGGGCGGCAAACTGATCCTGAAGGGTATTCTCGATCCAGAGGATGCCGAGCTCGCTGCCAGAAGCGGTGCCGACGCTCTGATCGTCTCGAACCATGGCGGCCGCCAGCTCGACGGCGCCGTCTCTTCGATCGCGGCGCTGCCGGGCATCGTCGAGCAGGTCGGCGGCCGCATGGAAGTCCTGATGGATGGCGGCATCCGCTCCGGACAGGATGTGATCAAGGCGGTGGCGCTCGGCGCCCGCGGCGTGATGATCGGCCGCGCCTTCCTTTACGGCCTCGGTGCCATGGGCGAGGAAGGCGTGACCCGCTGCCTCGACATCATCCGCAAGGAGCTCGACGTCACCATGGCGCTCTGCGGCCTGCGCGACATCCAGCAGGTCGACGGGAACATCCTGGTGAAAGGCAAGGCCTGAGCCTCGTCCAGATCGGCAGCCCCAATGGAAAGGCCCGCGCCCCCATTCAGGAGCGCGGGCCTTTTGTCTTCGAGGTTCAGAAGATCAGCGCGAGAACTTCTTGTACTGAATCCGCTTCGGGATCGTGGAATCGATCCCCAGCCGGCGCTTCTTGTCTTCCTCGTAATCGGCAAAGTTGCCCTCGAACCACTCGACATGGCTGTCGCCCTCGAAGGCGAGGATATGGGTCGCGATACGGTCGAGGAACCAGCGATCGTGGCTGATGATCACGGCGCAGCCGGCGTAATCCTCCAGCGCCTCTTCGAGCGCGCGCAGCGTSTCGACGTCGAGRTCGTTGGTCGGCTCGTCGAGSAGCAGGACGTTCGCGCCCGATTTCAGCATCTTGGCAAGATGGACGCGGTTGCGCTCACCGCCCGAGAGCGATCCGACCTTCTTCTGCTGGTCGCCGCCCTTGAAGTTGAAAGTCGAGCAATAGGCGCGCGAATTCACCTCACGCTTGCCGAGATAGAGGATGTCGTTGCCGCCTGAGATTTCCTCCCAGACGTTCTTCTTGTCGTCGAGCGAGTCGCGGCTCTGGTCGACATAGCCGAGCTTGACGCTCTCGCCGATGGTGATCGAACCGGAATCCGGCTTCTCCTGCCCGGTGATCATCCGGAACAGCGTGGTCTTGCCGGCGCCGTTCGGTCCGATGATGCCGACGATGCCGCCCGGCGGCAGCTTGAAGGACAACCCGTCGATCAGCAGCTTGTCCTGGAAGCCCTTCGACAGATTGTCGAAATCGACGACATTGTTGCCGAGGCGCTCGGCGATCGGGATGACGATCTGCGCGGTATCCGGCCCCTTGTTCGAGGCCTTCTGCACCAGTTCGTCATAGCGCTGGATGCGGGCCTTGCTCTTGGCCTGGCGCGCCTTAGGCGAAGCCGAAATCCATTCCTGCTCGCGTTCCAGCGTCTTCTGACGCGAGACGTCCTCCCGGCCCTCCTGGGCGAGGCGCTTCTGCTTCTGCACCGACCAGGCGGAGTAGTTCCCCTCGTAGGGAATGCCCTGGCCGCGATCGAGCTCGAGAATCCAGCTGGTGACATTGTCGAGGAAGTAGCGATCGTGGGTGACGATCAGGATCGCGCCCGGATAGGTCCGCAAATGGCCTTCGAGCCAGGCGGTGGTTTCGGCGTCGAGATGGTTGGTCGGTTCGTCGAGCAGCAGCAGTTCCGGCTGCTCGAGCAGCAGCTTGCAGAGCGCGACACGGCGGCGTTCGCCGCCCGAGAGCTTCGAGACCTGCCAGTCGTCGGGCGGGCAGCGCAACGCGTCCATCGCCTGGTCGACCTTGGAATCGAGATCCCACAGGCCCTTGGCCTCGATCTCGTCCTGGAGCTTGGTCATCTCGTCCGCGGTCTCGTCCGAATAGTTCATCGCGAGCTCGTTGTAGCGGTCGAGGATCGCCTTCTGCGGCGCGACGCCGAGCATCACGTTGTCGCGCACATTCAGGCTCTCATCGAGCTTGGGCTCCTGCGGCAGGTAGCCGACCCGGGCGCCCTCGGCCACCCAGGCCTCGCCGGTCCATTCCTTGTCATAGCCTGCCATGATCTTGAGCAGGGTCGACTTGCCGGCGCCGTTGACGCCGAGCACACCGATCTTGGCGTCCGGGTAGAACGACAGATGGATGTCCTTCAGCACCTGCTTGCCGCCCGGATAGGTCTTCGACAGGCCGCGCATATGGTAGATGAACTGACGGGACATGGATGTGCGGCTCCGCTTCGGACTGATCGCGCCGGGGCTTTCGGGAAGAGTGCCGCGTATGTAGCGAGGCTGGCCGCTTGCTGCAACCGCCCGTCGTCAACTCCCTCAGGCCCGCAGCGTCATCGCGCCGTCGACGACGATCGAAGCCCCCGTCAGATAAGGGTGGGTCGCGGCCGCCAGGTCGAGCGCGACAGCGGCCATTTCCCGCGCCGTCGCCATGCGGCCCATGGTCGGGATATTGTCCTTGGCCCATTGCGCTCCGCCAATCTGCCAGACGGCGTCGGGCGCAGCCATCATGCCCGCAACGCCGCGGACCAGTTCGGTATCGGTCGTACCCGGCAGAAGGGCGTTCACCCTGATGCCGTGTTTGACATAGTCGAGCGCCGCGGCGCGCACGAGCCCCGTCAACGCCGCCTTGCTGGCGACATAGGCCGACTGGCTCTCCCGGCATGTCGTGGCCACTGTCGACGAGGTCACGACGATCTGGCCGCCCGCCGACATCATGTGCGGGATCTGGTACTTCATCGCCAGGAACACACCGCGCAGGTTGGTGCTCAAAATGTCGTCGAACTCCGCCGCCTCGTAGCTATGCAGGGGCTTCTGAAGCGTGATCCCGGCATTGTTGAAGGCAACGTGCAAACCGCCGTATCGGGTAACGGAGCTCTCGACGAACCGTCGGACATCGTCCTCCCTGCGGATGTCGGCCCGGATATAGAGCGCCTCTCCGCCGGCTGCCTTGATGCTGCGCTCGACCTCTTGGCCAAGCGCCTCGCGCCGACCGCAGAAGGCGACCTTTCCGCCTTCGGCAGCGAAGGCCTCCACAGCCGCGCGGCCAATGCCGGAGGTCCCTCCCGTGACGAGCACGACCTTGTTTTCAAAGCGGCGGCGCCCATCCAGCACGACCGGTGCCGGTGCCGCCGCAGCGGCCCCGAGCATTGCGCCGCCGGCCAGGCCGGCCGCCGCACCGACGGCCATTCCCAATCCGGAGCCGGCGATTGCAAGCCGACGCGTGATGTGTCTGGTTTCCATGGCCTAACCTCTTGCATTTCGCTAATCTGAACAGCGATCAGATGCGTAGACAATAATTTGAACACCGTCAAGATAGAGGCGATATGAATCCGGCATCGAAGAGCGGCTACCATCATGGCGACCTGCGCGATGCGCTTGTGTCAGCCACCGACCGAATCCTGATCGAGCGCGGCCTTGACGGGTTCAGCCTGCGCGAGGCGGCACGGCGCGCAGGCGTTTCGGCAGGCGCGCCCGCGCATCATTTCGGCAGCGTCTCCGGCCTCCTGACGGAAGTCGCCATTCGCGGGTTCGAGGAGCTGGTCGCCTTCCTGAGAGCAGGCGAGGCGGAAGGAGGCACTGATCCGCTCGCGCGGTTGCACGGGCAAGGAACCGGCTATGTCCGGTTCGCCGTCGCATTCCCGGGCCGGTTCGCCCTGATGTTCCGCAAGGACCGTCTCGATGACGGCAATGAGCGCCTGTTGCTGGTCGGTGAGACGGCACGCCATGAGCTGGAGCGAGCCATGGCCGCCTGCCTCGGCCGTGATGTCTCCTCGCCGCACGTAGCGCTTGCGGCCATGGGAGCCTGGTCGCTCGTGCACGGCTTCGCCCATCTCGCCCTGGACGGGAAACTCGGCGGTCCCGCAGCAGTGGCGGTCGCCATCGACGACATGCTGCCGCAGCTGCTGGCCATGTACCGGCCAGATCGGGGACGGCAAGGCGATGTGTAGCTTTCCTCGCCCCCCGTTTTGGCCGCCGGACAGACGCTCCATGCGGCAGCCATGCTCGCGCCGCGCAGATGCGATTGCTGCGTCTATTCGGCCGGAAGCCGTACGATCGAGGTCGCATCAGGCCGCCGCCACGGCACCCAGCCGAGCGTCATGCCCGCCGCGGCAATCAGGATCGCAGCGGCTCCGATGATCTGGAGAAGCTGCGGCTGGTGGCCGAAGGCCGTCAGATCGACGATGATCGCGACGATCGGATAGATGAAGGACAGCGCGCCGGTCAGCGTCGTCGGCAACCGCTGGATCGCCATATAGAGCAGCACGAACATCAGCCCGGTATGGACGACGCCGAGCGTGCCAAGCAGCGCCCAGGTCTCCGCGCCGGCGGGCAACTGCGCCAGGCTGGCGAAGGGAGTGAGCATCGCGATCCCGACCAGGACCTGGACCAGCACGATCAGATAGGGCGCAACGCCCTTCAGCGCCTTCGCCACGATAGCGGCCAGCGCGTAGAAGAAGGCCGCGCCGAGTGCCATGGCGATGCCCGTGAGATAATCGGTCCCAACCGCCCCCGCGCCCGGCTTCGCCTGCATGATCAGCACCATGCCGGTAAAGGAGATCGCGAGCCAGAACAGCTTCGTGACGGTCAGTCGTTCGGCAAACAGCAGCGCGCCGAGCCCGACGAGCATGAAGGGCTGGGTGTTGTAGACCACCGTCGCAACCGAGATCGAAGCGCGCGAATAGGCCGAGAACAGCAGCAGCCAGTTCAGGACGACGGCAACGCCGCCTATCGCGGCGAGCGCGAGCTTGCGACCGGTCATCGCGCCGCGCCGAAGCAGCCCCAGGGCTCCGCAGACGATCAACAGGGTCGCGGCACCGAAAGCGCAGCGCCAGAACACCACATCCATCACCGGCTGGCCGGAGCGAACCACGAACCAGCCGATCGTGCCTGAGATCATCATGGCGGCCGTCATCTCGGCCACGCCGCGCCTATGGTCCGTCATCACCACCTCCACCCAGAAATGAAGCCGGATGATAGGATGACGGAATCCCGCGTTCTATGGATTACATGAGACAAATCAGAGAGAATACCTCATATTGTAAGGGTCAAACCTCAGGAGACCTGATAACCATATGATCGACGAGCTGGACCGGAACATCATCGACATTCTAGCCGGGGATGMCCGCATCTCCCTGAAGGAGCTGGCTCAGCGGGTGAATCTGTCTTCGCCCAGCGTCTCCGAGCGGCTTCGACGGCTGGAAGAGCGCGGCGTAATCCGCGCCTTCACCGTCGACATCGATCCCCATGCGATCGGCTACCAATTGCAGGCGATCGTCCGGATCCGCCCCCTCCCCGGCAAACTACACGCGGTCCAGCAGTTGATCGAGGAGATCCCGGAATTCTCGGAATGCGACAAGGTCACCGGCGATGACTGCTTCATCGGCCGGCTGCATCTGCGCTCCATCGAACAGCTCGACCAGATCCTCGACCGGATCGCGGACAAGGCGGAGACCAGTTCGGCCATCGTGAAGAGCCAGCCGGTGAAGCGGCGCCTGCCCCCGCTATGAGGTGCAGGCTCCGCGCCGCGATTGATCAGGCTCGCCTGGTCACGACAATATGTGTGGCGGCGGGCGTCGCACTGTGCTGCGTGCTGGTATAGCCCAATGCGGGCAGGTCGAGATCAATGAAGAGGTTCTCGCCGGTGCCGAGCAGGATCGGCGAGACGGCGAGGTGCATCTCGTCGACTGCCCCCGCGCGCAGATAGTCCCGGATCGTCGCAACGCCACCGCCGAGCCTGATGTCCTTGCCACCTGCGGCTTCACTGGCGCGTTGGAGTGCCGCCTCCGGCCCATCGGTGACGAAGTGAAATGTCGTGCCGCCCGTCATCTCCAGCGGGGGGCGCGCATGATGGGTCAGTACGAAGACCGGAACATGATAGGGCGGATTGTCCCCCCACCAGCCTTTCCAGGCCTCGTCCGGCCATTCTCCCCGGATCGGCCCGAACATGTTCCGGCCCATGATCCAGGAGCCGATATTGGCAAAGCCGCGCGCGGCAAAATCGTCATCGACGCCGGTTTCGCCGCCCTCTTGCCCGAACATCTCTCGGAAAGTGCGCGTGCCGAACGCCCAGCGATGCAGCTTCGCACCGTTCACGCCGAGCGGATTGTCGACATCCTGGCTGGGTCCGGCACCGTAACCGTCCAGCGACAGCGAAAACCCGCGAACCACCAGCCTCGTCATGGCGATCATTCCAAACCAGTTGCAAAACGATATCGGATTCTTGCCATAACCGATCCTGATATGCAACCGGTCATCCCAATCGGACGATAGTCACGAAACTGACAGCCTGGCTTTCGCAGCCCGGAATTTTGCCTAAACCTTGGCTGCGGGAACGCAGCGGGAGCGAAGTTCATGAGACTGTCGACGACGCTAGGCCGAGCCGTCTTCGGATTGCTCGCGACGCTGGCGTGCCTGGCGCCGGCGCAAGCCCAATCCGACGAGCCCGGCTGCCGCCCGGAGATGGCAAGCCTCCGCCCGCCGATCCAGCGCGCGGCGCTCGCCAAGGACGAGGTCCGGCTGACCTTCGTCGGCCACGCCACCTTCCTGATCGAGACGCCCGGCGGCGTGAAGGCCGCCACCGACTACAACGACTACATCCGGCCGCGCGAAACGCCGGATATCGCGACGATGAACAAGGCGCATTCGACCCACAATTCGCGCAATCCCGATCCCGCCATCAAGCAGGTCCTGCCCGGCTGGGACCCTGCCGGCAAGGGCGCCGCGAAGCACGACGTCACGCTCGGCGACATGCGCGTACGCAATGTGCCGACCAATATCCGCTCCTATTCCGGATCGACCGATTTCGACGGCAACTCGATGTTCGTCTTCGAGATCGGCGATCTCTGCATCGCCCATCTCGGGCATCTGCACCACCCGCTCGAACCCGGCCATCTGCGCGCGCTCGGCCGCGTCGACGTCGTGCTCTTCCCGGTCGATGGCAGCTATACGCTCGATCAGGAAGGCATGATCGAGGTGCTGAAATCGGTGCAGGCCAAGGTGATGATCCCGATGCATTTCTTCGGCGGCTCGAGCCTCAGTCGTTTCCTCGCGCGCTCCCAGGATCTCTGGCCCGTCGAACGCCGGGCCGAGGCCGAAATCACGATCAGCAAGGCTATGCTGCCGCCCAAGCCGACGATCATCGTCCTGCCCGGAAACTGACCGGCCTCTCCGGTTTTCAGGCGCGCATTAAGGCTTTTCTTGCCCTCCCGTTCCGCAGCGGCAATCTGTTCCCGTCTCATGGGAGTGCAGCATGATCCGGGTTCTCACGACTGCCGTCATTGCCGCCCTGTTGCTGCCGGCGGGTGCCGAAGCCGCGAAATTCCGCGGCGGAAGCCGTTCGTCGCATGGAAGCTCCCAGACCAGTTCCAGCGGAGGAAGCGGGACCTCCGTCGGGGTCGCGCCGCGGGTCGGCCGATCCTCACAGCAGGAAGCGGCCAAGGGCGACGCCCCGTCGCGCCCTCCCTTCCCGACGGCCAGCGCGGCGGCCCCAGCGATGCTGCGGCTCAGCACCGCCGAGGAACCAAGGATCTGGTGCCGCAGCGAAGTGGTGGTCGGCGGCTTCTGCATGCTGAACTGAGCCGCCGCCAGGCCAATCTTCAGGTGTTGGCGCCCCCATCGATTGCAAAGCCCGCCCCGGTGACGAAACGCGCTTCTTCGCTCGCCAGATAGGCCACCAGCCCCGCGATATCCTCTGGCTTGCCGTAGCGCGGGATCGCCATGCGGGCGCGCTGCTCATCGGCCTGCGGGCCGATCGCCGGATTCATGTCTGTGTCGGTTGAGCCGGGATGCACGATATTGACCGTAATGCCGCGCGGGCCGAGGTCGCGGGCGAGCCCCTTGGTGAAGCCGATCAGCGCCGCCTTGCTCATCGCGTAGAGCGTCGCACCCTCTTCGACCACGCGATCTGCGAGGCAGGACCCGGTCGAGATGATGCGTCCGCCGACGCCGAGATGCGCCGCGGCCGCCTGTGAGGCGAGCACGACAGCGCGAACGTTGACGGCAAGTGTCGCGTCGATATCGGCGAGACTCCACTCGGCAACCGCTCCTCCACGCCAGATGCCGGCGTTGTTGACCAGAATGTCGAGCCCGCCCAGCGAGGCCGCGGCCTTGTCGACCGCCCCCTTGACCGCCACCGGATCCGCGCTGTCGGCAGCAAGTGCGAATCCCTTGCGGCCAAGGGCCTCGATGGCGCGGACCACCTCGCCTGCCTTGTCGGCGGAGTGCTCAAAGGTGATCGCCACATCGGCGCCCTCGCGAGCCAATCGCAGGGCGATCGCGGCACCGATGCCGCGGCTGCCGCCCGTGACCAGGGCCTTCTTTCCAGTGAAGCGTGACATCAGGCAGTTCCATTTCTGTGATGATTGATACAGAAACAGATGGAGCGCTTGCCTCCCACCGTCAAGATAATTATCTACCGATCGATACAGAAAAGGAATGGCAATGACGGAACGCGGCCGCCCCCGCGCCTTCGATCGATCCGACGCCCTGAAGAAGGCGATGCTGATTTTCTGGGCAAAGGGCTATCAGGCCACCTCCCTCAGCGATCTGACGGGAGCGATGGGCATTGGCTCGCCGAGCCTCTATGCCGCCTTCGGCAGCAAGGAGGAACTCTATTGCGAAGCCATCGACTTCTTCGAAGCGAGTGAAAGCGATGAGATCGCCGGCCCGTTGACAGCAGCGCCAACCGCCCGAGAGGCGGTCTCGGCGTTCCTGGCTGCAAGCGCCGCCGTATTCACGCGGCCGGGGCGCCCGCCCGGCTGCATGATCGTGCTCTCGGCGGTGAATGCCGTTGGCGTCAGCGACGAGACCGCGACCAAACTGCGTGATATGCGCGCCGGAAGCGTCGCGACCATCGCCCGGCGGTTGCGCGCTGCGATCGACGCCGGCGAGATCCCGCCTGGTATCGATGCCGAAGCCCTCGCGAGCTATTACGTCACCGTTCAGCAGGGTATGTCGATCCAGGCGCGCGACGGTGCTTCCCGCCAGCAACTGGACGCGGTTGTCCGCGGCGCGATGGCGGGCTGGGAACAGTTGACGGCCGGCTAGTCTAGGGGCCGCCGACATCGCCATAATCATCCGGGGCGGAGCCCAGAATCTTGCCGGGCGCCTTAGGTGCGGTCAGCGGGGTCGGTATCGGTGTATTGCCGTGGAGGAGATCGTTGCCCGCATGAATATCGCTCGCGACCTGGAGATCCAGCCGTTCATCGTCGCGACGACGCACATCCTCGGCAATCTCAGCGACCTCCTCCTCCGACAGTCCCATGCTGCGCAGTGCGGCTGCGCCGAAAAGCATGGCGGATTCGAAGGTCTCACGAATCTGGTATTCGACATTGCTGCGGATCAGGTCCATCGCGTGGCCGCGATCGTAGGCTCGCACGAACAGCTTCGCGTGCGGGAATTCGGCCTGCGCCATGGCGACGATCCTGTCGGCAGTCACGCGATTATCGACACAGACCAGGATCACCTGCGCCCGCTCGGCGCCGGCAGCATGCAGGATCTCGCGCCGCGTGCCGTCACCGTAATAGACTTTGAAGCCGAAATTCGACGCGGCACGGATCAGTTCGACATCGACTTCGATGATCGAGACGCTGCAGCCCCGCGCCAGCAATGTCTGGCTGGCAACCTGTCCGAAACGCCCAAAGCCGATCATCAACGCGCTGCCATGCAGGCCGGAGGCAATCTCGACGCCGTCCAGCGAGGTCTGCTCCGGTGGCAGGAAGCGATCGAGAGCCAATACGAGCAAGGGGGTAAGCGCCATCGACAGGATGACCGTGGCGCTGGCCACTGCGTTGACCTCAGCGCCGAAGATGCCCGCCGCTGCCGCAGCAGCATAGAGCACGAAGGCGAATTCACCGCCCTGTGAGAACAGTGCCACCCGCGTGATGGCGTCGCGGGTCCTGGAGCCGAACAGCTTGGCGACGATGAAGATACCACTGGCCTTCACCGCCATGAACGCCACCACGGCCAACGCGACCAGACGCCATTCACGGGCGATCAGGTCGAGTTCGAGCGACATGCCGACGGCAAGGAAGAACAGGCCGAGCAGGATCCCGCGGAACGGCTCGATATCGGCTTCGAGCTGGTGCCGAAAACTCGACTCCGACAACAACACGCCGGCGAGAAAGGCCCCCATCGCCATGGAGAGCCCACTCAACTGCATGGCGAGCGCTGCTCCGAGCACGACCAGCAAGGCAGCCGCGGTCATGACTTCGCGGGCTTGCGCAGCCGCAAGCAGCCGGAACATCGGGTTGAGCAACCAGCGCCCCGCCACCACGAGACCAATAACGGAGCCGGCGGCGATCAGAAGCGGGAGCCAGTCGCCGGTATCCCCCGGCTTCGCCGGCGCAAGGAGAGCAACGATCGCCAGCAGCGGCACGATCGCAAGGTCTTCGAGCAAGAGGATCGACACCGCCTGCTGCCCATGCAGTGTCGAGGTCTCGCCACGCTCGTTCAGCATCTGCATGACGACGGCGGTCGAGGACAGGACGAAGCCCATTCCGGCCACGAAGGCAGCCGGAAGGCTCAGGCCCGCGAGCAGGCCGACACCGGTCAGCAGCGCACCGCACAAGCAGACCTGCGCGGCACCCAGCCCGAAGATCTCACCCTTCAGCTTCCAGAGCCGGGAGGGCTGCATCTCCAGGCCGATGATGAACAGGAACATAACGACGCCGAACTCGGCGACGTGGAGCACGGCCTCCGGGTTGGCGAAGAGACCGAGCCCCGATGGCCCGATGGCGACACCGGCGGTGAAGTAACCGAGCACGGAACCAAGGCCGAGACGACGAAAGATCGGCACCGCGACGACGCCCGCGCCCAGGAGCGCCACGACCTTGACGAGATCACCGGTAAGGCCTTCGACCGCCATGCGCCCTCCTGCTCCTGCCAGGCATCGGCCCGGCTGCGGCACTCGCAAGCGCCTATTGGCGCAGCCCATCCGGAAAGAGCAAGCTCCACGCCGGCGAGGCCGGCCTCAGGCCTTGCGCGTGATCCGGCCCTCCAGCGGGTAGGCTGGATCGCTGTAACCCGGCGTCGAGGGATGGCCGGCAGGCACGAGCCGATCGACCAGGGCCTCATCCTCGGCGTCGAAGCGGGCATCGAGCGCCGCGAGATAGGCCTGCCATTGTTCGAGGGTGCGCGGACCGGCGATCGCCGCCGTCACCAGCGCATTGTTCAGCACCCACTGCACCGCGAACTGGATCGGGGTCAGCCCCTTCGCGGCCGCATGGTCGCGGATCGTGCGGGCGATGATCAGCGATTCCTCGCGCCATTCGGTCTGCATGATCCGCTTGTCCGCGCGGCCGGCCCGCGTGCCCTCCGGCGGTGCCTGACCCGGTTCGTATTTCGCGGTCAGAATGCCGCGGGCGAGAGGCGAATAGGACGCGACACCCAGGCCGTAGAAATCGCAGGCGGGCAAATGCTCGACCTCGGGCATGCGGTTCATCGCGTTGTAATAGGGCTGGCTGACCACGGGCCGGTCGATGCCGAGTTCATCGCAGAGCCGGCAGATTTCCGCGACGCGCCAGGAGCGGTAGTTCGAAACGCCGAAATGCCGGATCTTGCCCTCACGCACGAGATCGGCGAGCGCATGCACCGTCTCGCCAAGCGGCACGGTGTGGTCTTCCTTGTGGAGATAGTAGATATCGATGAAATCCGTCCCGAGCCGCCGAAGGCTGTCCTCGCAGGCCTGCATCACCCATTTCCGGGAGAGGCCACTCTGATAGGGCCCCGGCCCCATAACGCTCGCGACCTTGGTGGCCAGAACCCAGTCATGCCGGTTCGCGGCAATCGCCCGCCCGGTCACCTCTTCGGAGCGGCCCTCGTTATAGACGTCGGCCGTGTCGATGAAATTGATCCCGGCCGCGCGCGCGTGATCGACGATGGCTCGTGCATCGCCTTCCTCAGTCGCACCTCCGAACATCATCGTCCCCAGGCATAGCGGCGAAACCTTCAGGCCGGAACGGCCGAGCCGACGATAGTTCATCTGCGTTGTCCCTGATGCATTGGCGCGCAAACCTGCCTCATCACCTGCGCCCGCACCAGAGCGAGGCACGCAGAGATGCCTTGCAAGGGCAAGAGATTCCTTAAGATTTCATGGGAAGCTGCGACAGTCAGTCAATGGTCGCTCCCGCATGAATCTCGCCGCTCTCGTCCAGAGCCAGACCCTCGCCACCTTGCTTGCAGCCTTGGCTCCCGGAGCCGGGCTCGAGCCCGGCAAGACGGTCGAAGCGCGCTTGCTCTCCCTGGGCAAGGACGGTACCGTGACCGCTTTGGTCGATGGCGTGAAGATCGATCTCGTTCTCGCCGGCCCGGAAGTCCGACAGGCTGCGCTGCAGCCCGGCACAACGCTCACACTCAAAATCGAGGCTCCGGAAGACGGTGGAACGGGGGTGCGGGCGACGCTGCTTGCGGCTCGCCCCCCTGGCGAAGCTCTCACTCCTCCGGCTCAGTTGGTGCCCATCGACGGTCCGCGGCGCGAGCCGGCGCTCGCACCGCTTGCGCTGGAGACGGGCCGCAGCGCCAAGCCGTCGGCTCCGGAGGCCGCCACTCCCGGCCTGCCGGCTTCGTCGCGTCTTGCCGGCGCGAGCTCTTCAGCACCTTTGCCAATCCCCGCTACCGTCGCGGTGGCCCCTGCGCCGCCCCAACGGCTGCAGTCCGAGGCGACGCCCTCGCCGCGCGCACTTGCCGGCCCGCTGATGGGCGAGGCTCTCGCTCGCCAGGACAGTCTCGCGCCGCTCTTCGCCAATCTGCAGGTGCTTGCCAACGGTACGATCTCCCTCATCCTGCCCAAGCCCCTGATGGGCCTGATCGACCAGATCCTGGCTCAGGCCATGCCGGCCGAGCGTAGACCCGTAACCGGCCAGGGCTTGAAGCAGGCCGTCGCACGCTCCGGACTTTTCCTGGATGCGCAGGAGGCAAGACTGCCTTCGCGAGCAAGCGACCGCCCGGAGGCAGCCGCACCACGCCCCTCTCCTCACGGCGATCTGAAGGCGGGGTTACGCGCGCTCAGCGACATGCTGCGGCCGCTTGTCGCCCCGGACGCCGCCGCTCCAGGGCTCAAACCGTCGGGAACAGAACCAAGGACGGCAGAGCAGGCAACGAGCGATGCGGAAGCGCATATCCGCCCGTCCCCGCCACGGCGCGACGGCGCGCTCGCCCCTCAATCGATTGCCGAACCCACCCTGTCGGCCGGAGAGAAGCCGCTCGTCATCGCACGCACGCTGCTCGACCAGACCGAAGCCGCGCTCGACCGCGTCAAGCTCGCGCAGTTCGCATCTCTGCCGCCAGAACCCAACCGTCCCGAGGCCGCACAAGGCCAACGCTGGGTGACGGAGATCCCTCTCGCTTTCCAAGCGGGCACCGCGATCCTGCCGCTGCATATCGAGAAGGACCCGCCGCGACGCAGCCCCTCTGGTGTCGAAGGGCCCCTCTGGCGCGTGCGCTTTGCCCTCGACGCCGAGCCGATGGGTCCGCTGCAAGGTGTCGTAACGCTCCAGGGACGCGCGGTGAGCGTCTCGCTTTGGGCCGAACGCGAAGGAACGAGCCAGTTCCTGCGCGGCGCTGCGCCTGATCTCCAGGCAGCGCTGGCCAATGCAAAATTTGAAGACGGAACCGTCGACATTCATACCGGCCAGCCGCAAGCCAGGCGAGCGACCGCCGGCCAGTTCCTGGACCGTCTGTCATGAGCCCTCCCTCTCCCGATCCGCTCGCGGTCGCGCTCGAGTATGACGGCCATGGCGCCCCGCGCGTCACGGCAAAGGGCCGCGGAGAGCTTGCTCAACGCATCATCGAGACCGCCCGCGAACATGATGTCGACATCGAGCGGAACGCTGTGCTCGCGCAGGCTCTCTCCACGGTCGAGCTGGACGATCAGATCCCCGAGGAACTCTACCGGGCTGCGGCGCAGGTCATCGCCTTTGTGCTATCGTTACGGGGCGAGATGCGCCTCGGTAGGCAGGGCGGCGGCCAGTCTTGATCCAGTTCTGCCCAGAGCCTGCTTGCCGCCTCCGCACGAGGGTCGGATGAGCGCCGAGATCGTCATCAGGCGCACGCGGCTTGGCGATTATGTCGGCTATGGTGCAGCCTTCGCCGAACTCGCGGAACGAGCGGTCGAGCCCAATCCCGCCATGTCGCCAGCCACTGTCGCGGCTGCGCGGGTCCTGGTTCCAGATGATCGCATCGTCATCCTGACGGCCTGGCGCAGTGAAGCGCTCGGTTCCGAGAGCCTCGTCGGAATCTGGGTGTTGCGTCGGCAGCGCGACTGGCGCAGCGGCCTTACCCCCATCCTCGCCGCTCCGCTCGTGCCGCTCTACGAGGTTTCATCGGCCCCCGTGCTGGACCGCGACAATGCCGAGGATATCGCGCTCGCTCTGCTGCGCCACCTCGCCGCATCGCGCGACCTGCCGAAAACCCTGGCTCTGCCGCTCCTGCCCGTGCAGGGGCCAGGTTTTCGTGCGCTCCAGGAGGCTTGCCGGGTCACCGGCAGCGGGCTGACGACATTCGAAACCTGGCAGCGTCCCGTGATGATCGCTCAGCCCGGCGACGATGCCGAGCGCTATCTCCGTCGCGCCCTTGGCTCAAGCTACAAGAAGCGCATGCAGCAGTTCCGGGCGATCGCACGGAACGGCGTGGTCTCCTTCCAGCGCAAGCGTCGCCAAGCCGCAGGCGAGGCGTTCGAGACCTTCCTCGCGCTCGAAGCGGCAGGCTGGAAGGGGGAAGCCGCGACCGCAATCGCCTGCCTGCCTAATGACGCGGCCTATTTCCACCGGCTGGTCGAGCTCTTCGTCGAACAGGACGCGCTCCAGCTCGACACGCTGCTGCTCGATGGCAAGCCCATGGCGATGGGCCTGCTCGTCGAAAGCGGAAATACCCGCCAGTTCCTGAAGATCGCCTATGACGAGACCCAGGCGCGCCATTCGCCAGGGCGAGCGCTGACCATTGCGATGCTCCAAGCCGATTTCACGGAGACGCCGCCGGTCTTCTTCGACAGCGGCGCAGGCGACGGCGTCGATCCCGGAACCTATGTCTGGGGCGAGCGCAGGACCATGGCGAATGCGATCATCGCGATCGGCAGCGCGATACCGGGGCCGGCACAGGTCGCCGCCCTGGCCCGCACGTGGCTGCGGCGCCTGCGGAATCGTCATCAATCGGCAAAGCATCGATAGAGATCACGCGGCTCGCCTGGCGACCTCGCACGCATCAACTGAGAGCAACTCCGGCGACGCCGCCCTGTCGAGCCGACGTCGGGCTCGGAAGGCGGCGGCTCATGACGAGATTGACCAGGCTCGCCACCTGCCCGATACCGGCCAGGATCATCCTGCAACGGTGCGACGGCATGACCAGCGATATCAAGATCGGAATCGTCACGGTATCCGACCGGGCCTCAGCCGGCATCTATGCCGACGAGGGCGGCCCCGCCATTCGCGACTACCTGAAGAATGCGCTCACTTCGCCCTGGACGGCCGTTGCGCGGGTCATCCCGGACGACCGCAAGGCGATTGCCGACACCCTGATTGAACTTGCCGACCGCGAGGGCTGCTGTCTCATCGTCACGACGGGAGGCACCGGTCCCGCTCCCCGCGACGTCACGCCCGAGGCCACGGACGACGTTGTCGAGAAACCGATGCCCGGCTTCGGCGAACTGATGCGCCAGGTCAGCCTCACCAAGGTGCCGACCGCGATACTCTCGCGCCAGACCGCCGGCATCCGTGGTCGCTCGCTCATCGTCAACCTGCCGGGACGGCCCCGCGCGATCGCCGAATGCCTCGACGCCGTGATGCCCGCCATACCCTACTGCATTGACCTGATCGAGGGCCCCTACCTGGACACCGACCCGACCGTCATCGTCGCCTTTCGTCCGGGCCAGAAGGCCAAGGCCTGAATTTTTCCACGACCCTGCATTTAACCAATGGTAGTGACGTTGCTGTAAGGCAGCAGGGTCACGACCTGCCTGAGAAGAGCGCGCTTGATGTCAGTCCCGAAAATCGTTCCGCTCGTCATGGCCGGCGGAGCCGGCACCCGGCTTTGGCCGCTGTCGCGCGATACGTTGCCCAAGCAGTTCATTCCGCTGCTCGGAGACGGGATCTCGACCTTCCAGGCGACCCTGCAGCGGCTGCATGACCCGCGCTTCGATGCGCCGATCGTCATCACCAACAATGACTTTCGCTTTATCGTTGCCGAACAGATGCTCGCGATCGGCATCAAGGGCGAGATCGTCCTGGAGCCGGAGCGACGCGATTCCGCCGCAGCGGTCGCAGTCGGCTCGCTATTGGCAGAACAGCGCAGGGCCGGCGCAATCTGTGCGGCCTTTGCAGCCGATCACGTCATTCAGGCGACTGCGGCATTCCGCGACGATTGCGCGATCGCAGCCGAGCTCGCTGCGTCCGGCCTGATCATGACGCTCGGCATTCCCCCGACGCATCCCTCGACGGCCTATGGCTATCTCGCACCCGGCGAGCCGCTGCCCGGCGAGCGCGCGAAACGTCTGCAGCGTTTTGTCGAGAAGCCCGACCTGGAACGCGCCACGCGCTATCTCGAGGAGGGATATCTCTGGAACAGCGGCAATTTCGTCTTTGCCGCGGCGACGATGTGCGACGAGATGGAACGCCACGTTCCGGACGTGCTGAATGCCGCGCGTGAAGCGATTGCCAAGGCGACCCGCGACCTCGACTTCCTGCGCCTCGATCCGGAGGCCTTTGCCCAGGCCACCAAGATTTCAATCGACTACGCCGTGATGGAGCGGACGCGGGCGGCCGGTGTCGTGCAGGCAAGCTTCGACTGGTCCGATATCGGCGCCTGGGACTCGATCCACGAGATCAAACAGAAGGACGCCGATCGCAACGTCCTCGAAGGCGAGGTGGTCGCGCTCGATAGCCACGGCATCTATGTCCGCAGCGATGACGTGTTGACGACGGTTCTCGGCCTCGACGATGTCGTCGTGGTTGCGACGCGCGATGCCGTGCTCGTCTCGTCAATGGCCGCCGCCGGCAAGGTCAAGAACCTCGTCGAGTTGATGAAGACCGATGGCCGGCCGCAGGCGAGCGAGCACTTGAGGGTCTACCGGCCCTGGGGCTGGTATCAGCGCATCGATATCGGCCAGCGCTTCCAGGTTAAGCGCATCAACGTCAAGCCGGGCGGGCTGCTCAGCCTGCAGAAGCACTTTCATCGCGCCGAGCATTGGGTCGTGGTTTCGGGAACAGCCGAAGTTACGGTCGATGCCAAGGTCACGCACGTGCATGAGAATGAATCGGTGTACTTGCCGATCGGCTGCGTCCACCGCTTGCGCAATCCCGGCAGGATCGACCTCGAACTGATCGAGGTACAGGTCGGCTCCTATACCGGCGAGGACGACATCATCCGCATCGAAGACATCTACGCGCGTAGCTGAAGGCGGGCTCAGGCGGCGTGCAGCTCCTGACCGATAGCCCGGATCAGCTGTGAGCCGACCGGGTCCGAGCTCGCGGGAAAGCCGCCTACGAGGCTGCCATCGCGCCCGACCAGATACTTATGGAAGTTCCAGGTCGGGACTTCGGCCGGCCGCCGTGTCGCCGCCCAGCGATAGAATGGATGGGCGTCCGGGCCGCGCACGCTCGATTTCGCGGCGAACGGGTAAGTCGCGCCATAGGTCTGGCGCGCTGCTTCCGCGATAGCCACGCCTTCCAGCGGCTCCTGCCCGCCGAAGTCATTGCACGGCACCGCCAGCAACATCAGGCCACGGCCGGAATAGCGTTGCCACAGCTGCTCAAGTGTTGCGAACTGCCCTGCGTAGCCGCAATTGGTAGCCGTGTTGACGATCAGGATCGGCTTGCCGCGATAGGCCGCCAGCGGAATATGGCCGCCCTCGAGCCGGGCGAACGCAAACTGGTAGGCGTCGGGTGCGCTCTGCATATCCGGCGATATGGCAAATGATGGGCTCGCAGCGAGCCCGCCGATCAGGCTCAACACGTCACGACGAAGCAGCGGCATGGCCTGCCCTCCCGCCAAACCTCATAATCCGGCGCAGATACTGGCGCAAATGAGAGCGCCCCGCAGCCATGATGGCCCGAGGCGCTGGATCACAATGGTGAGATTAGATCATCGGACAGGAAATCGTATCCGGTCCGATGATCTATCCCTTTATCTTTGCACCGGCTTTCCCGAAAACCGCAATCCACTTTTCGGGCCGATGCTTTAGCCTCGAGCCGCCTGCGCTCAGCAGGCGAGAACCTTCTTCACCCGCACCTCGAGATCGCGGAGCTCATAGGGTTTCACGACATAGTGGTCGGCGCCGTTGCTGGTCGCCTCGTCCATCTTGTCCACCGAGCGCTCGGAGGTCGCCATGATGATCTTGATCTGGTTGAGCTCCGGCACGGAACGGATCGCCCGCAGCAGATCGATGCCGCTCATTCCGTCCATGTTCCAGTCGAGCAAAAGCAGATCATAGCGCTTGGTCTGCATCTTCATCAGCGCTTCGCGCGCATTCTCCGCCTCATCGATGTCCTGGAACTCGATCTGCTTCAGGAAATAGGTGGCAAGACCGCGCATGCTCTTCTGGTCGTCGACCACGAGGATCCGGTAGTCACTTCTGGCTTTCATCACGCTCTCCTCACGCGGTGCGCTGATGCGGACGTTCTGCGATCAGGTGGCCGATAGCGGCGCCAATCTGGTCGAGTGCCACAACGCGATCAGCGGCCCCGATCTCGAATGCTGCTTTCGGCATCCCGTTTACCACACAGGTTTCGCCACTTTGAATTAACGTCTCGGCGCCGGCTTTGCGCATGGCTAACAAACCGTCTGCCCCGTCCCGGCCCATCCCGGTCAGCAGCACGCCTACCGCATGGGCACCCAGGCTGCGCGCCACCGAGTGGAACATGACATCGACCGATGGCGAATGACCGCTGACCAGCGGCCCTTCCTTCAGGACACAGACCAGTTCCCCACGGCGCTCCTCGATCTCGAGATGGCGCAGGCCACCTGGCGCGACGACCGCCATGCCAGGCTTCAGCTTGTCCCCGTCAGCCGCCTCGCGGACGTCAAGCCCGGTGGCCGCCGCCAGGCGTGCCGCGAATTTTGCCGTGTAGCCGGCGGGCATGTGCTGAACCACGACCATCGGGATGCGCAGATTGGCGAGGTCCCGCATCACCACCTGCACGGCCGGTACGCCGCCAGTCGAGGCGCCGATGGCGATCAACGACGTACGCCCACCGGGCGAGGCGGAAGCGCGCCCAGGTTCACGAACGGGAGCTGGCCTTGCCGGCGCGGCTTCGCGCGCCAGAGCGCG
The DNA here is from genome assembly GCF_056401655.1 of Allobosea sp. P4_E12. Taxonomy (NCBI): domain Bacteria; kingdom Pseudomonadati; phylum Pseudomonadota; class Alphaproteobacteria; order Hyphomicrobiales; family Alloboseaceae; genus Allobosea; species Allobosea sp. P4_E12. Next base: position 162,813 of record NZ_JBFUIY010000001.1, read on the forward strand.
CGCGGCTGCAAGCATCTTTCGACTGGCCGAGGCGCGGTGAAGCGCAGCCACCAGATGCTTCATGAAGCCTTCGAGCGTATGCGTCGTGCCGTCCGGCTTCTCGATGAAGTCGATCGCCCCCAGTTCGAGCGCCTGGATGGTGTTGTCGGCGCCTGGGCCGCCGAAGGCTGAGACGATCAGCACCGGCAACGGATCCTGCTTCAGCACGCGCGCCAGCAATTTGAGGCCGTGCCGTCCCGGCAGTTCGAGATCGAGCGTCAGCAGGTCTGGCCGCAGCTCCTGGATCGCGTCCCAACCCTCCTCCGCGCTGCCGGCGACGCCGATCACCTTGAAGCCGGGGGCGGAGTCGATGATCTGCGTCATGAGCTTCTGCATCAGGACGGAATCGTCGACGACAAGGACAGTGACGGGTTTGGCCGATGGTGCTTGGTTCAGGGTCATGTGAAGATCTCGACATCACCTGCGACAGGCTGGGTCTTAAGTCGGTTGAGATAGGCCACTTCCTGCTCATGCTCGCTGCTGCGGACGCTCGGCTGCACATGCTGCACCCAGGCCCGTCCCGTGGAAGGCTGGTAGTGGATTCGCCGTGAGCGTGTGCCGCCGACATCCTTGGAGACGATGGGAATGCCTTCCCGGTTGAGGAAGTCGAGCACGAAGGCAATGTTGCCGTCGCCTATGGCGAGCATGGTCGCCCCCGACAGGACCCGTGCCCCGCCGAAGACCTTGGCTTCGAGATGATTTCGTTTGCCGCCGCGCTTGAGCAGGCCGTTGATGAGAACTTCCATCGCGGTGTCGCCATAACGCTCGCCGGCGCTGGCATCGTTGCCACTGTTGTTCTTCGGCAGCAGGAAATGGTTCAGCCCACCGACCCCTGCCTGCGGATCGCGCATGCAGACCGAGATGCACGAGCCCAGCACAGTCGCGACGATCTCGTCCTTCGCCGAGGTGATCTCGTGCTCACCTGGCGCGACCGTGATGATCGTCGCCTCGAAACGGGGGTCGAAATAGCGCCGAGAGGACCGCGTGATACTCATGGGGTTCTCTCGTAGATCGTGCGGCCGATCAGCCTGAGCTGCGGGTGAGGTTGCGGGAGCGACTCGGAATGACCGAGATAGAGGAAACCTCCCGGCGCAAGCAGATCGACGAAGCGGTCGAGGATCGTGGCCTTGGTCCGGGTATCGAAATAGATGAAGACGTTTCGGCAGAAAATGGCATCGAATGGGCCACGCATCGGCCAGTTTTCGATGAGATTGAGCCGCTTGAAGGCGATCAGCCGGCGCAGATCATCGCTGATCCGCGCCTCTCCACGCCCGACCTGCCCGTCCAGGCGCAGCAGCGGCCTGACATCGGCGGGCAGACGCTCGAACAGCTCCGCCGGATAGATGCCCGCTTCCGCCCGGTTGAGGATGTCCGTGTCGATATCAGTCGCCAGAATGCGGAAATCGAGATCGCTGCGTGAGCCGATGACGTCGCGCGAGACAGCCGCAATGCTGTAGGGCTCCTCGCCGGAGGAGCAGGCAGAGGACCAGATCCGGATACGCCCGCGCCGGCCGCCGCGTTCCTGAACCAGCCTCGGCAGCACATCGCGGCGCAAATGGTCGAAGTGATGCCGCTCGCGGAAGAAGGCGGTGTGGTTGGTGGTGACCGCGTTGATCAGCTCGGGGATCTCGTCCTGCGCGCCCGGCGTCTTCAGGAAGGCGCAGTACTCCGCGACCGAGCCCATTCCCAACGCCTTGACGCGTCGGGAAAGGCGACCGCGCGTCATCGCTTCCTTGTGTTCGCGGATGACGATGCCGGCATGCTCGTAGACGAGCTTCGATATGAAGCCCATGTCCTCACGCGTCAGCGTGGCTTCGGGAAGACCTTGAGGCGCGAGCATCACTGTGAACCTGACAACATCGAACTAGAACTCGGCCCAATCATCGACACGCCCATTGGCGATGCGGCGCGGCGCTGGACGGACCGCCGGGGCTTTCGTCAGTTCCGGCCGACGCGACTCCGGGCGGCGGACCGCCGGCGCGACACGCGCCTGCTCGACGAGCGCTGCAGCCGCAAGTCGCTGCAACCGGGCGGGCTCGGTCTGCGCAGCATGAACCGACGGCGCAGCGAACCCTTCCTCGATGCGGAAGACGGCAACAAGCTGTTTCAGCCTGTCGATTTCCGCCATCAGTTCATGTGCCGATGACGCACTCTGCTCCGCCAAAGCCGAGTTCTGCTGGGTCATCTCGTCCATATGGGCGACGGTCTGGCTCATCTCCTCGATGCCATGGGCCTGCTCGGCGGTCGCGGAAGAGATCTCCGCGACGGTCGCAGAGACCTTGCTCGCAGCGGCCACGATCCGCTCCAGAGCTTCACCGGTGCTGCGTACGAAGCGCACGCCCTCGCCGACCTGCTCGTTGGAGGTCGCGATGAGACCCTTGATATCCCGCGCAGCCTGAGCGGAACGCTGTGCCAGGGCGCGCACTTCGGAGGCCACAACGGCAAACCCCTTGCCCGCATCACCGGCCCGCGCAGCCTCGACCGCCGCATTGAGCGCCAGCAGATTGGTCTGGAAGGCAATACCGTCGATCACGGAGACGATCTCCGAGATGCGGACGGAGGACGTCTCGATCCGTTCGATCGCGCCAACCGCCTGGGACACGACAACCCTGCCGTCATTGGCCACATTCATGGCCTCTCCGGCCAGCTGGGTCGCCTCGCGGGAGCGGGCCGCGCTCTGCTTGACGGAGGCTGCCAGCTCCTCGGTCGTCGCGGCAGTTTCCTCCAGATTGCCGGCTGTCGCTTCAGTCCGCCTGGCAAGGTCGCCTGCGCCGGAATTGATCTCGCTCGCGGCTCGCGAAACATTGCCTGCCGTCAGTTGGATGGTCGAGACGGTCTGGCCGAGATGGGCGAGTGCTCCGTTCAGGCTGCGCTTCAGCTCTGCGAGGCGGCCGCGATAGTCCCCCTCCATGCGGTGGCTCAGGTCGCCCTCAGCCAGTCCACCGAGCACGCTCGAAAATTCGCCGACCGCGCCTTCGACCAGCGTATTGATCTGATTCAGGCCCTCGGCGATGCGAGCCATCGCCTCCGGCTTGCCCGCAAGCGGAATACGACGCGAGAAGTCGCCCTCGACGGCCGCCGAGACGACATCTGCAACCTCGTTGGCGGCGGCAAGTTCGTCGGTCAGTTCCAGCCATTCGACGGCGGTGCCGAGACGCTCGCCATTGGCATGCAGGACAGGGCTCAAAGACAGCGAAATAGTCCGCCGGCCGAGCGCATAGCGGATCGCGCGGGCCCCGCCGACATCATGCCGCCCGAACACGGCGTCGCCATAGACGGCATCCATGACCCGGCCAAGCATGTCCTTGGCCGAGCAGCCCGGGAAGGCCGTGCGAAAATCCTCCTGGGCCTCGGCAAAGAACTTCAGCAGCGACTTGTTGACGTAGACGACGCGGTTCTGCCGATCGCAGACCATGACATTGGTGCGGCAGTCATCGAGCGCGGCACGGATACGCGCAGCTTCGACCCCTGTCTCGTGAATGCTCTTCAGGGCGCGGGCAAGGTCGCCGATCTCGTCGCCGCGGGCGAGGCCCGGGATCGCGGCGTTCTCGCCCTGGGCCAACAGGCCGACCGCATCGCGCATCTCGACGATGGGCCGGTAGATCGAGCGCGCCGCAAACCAGCCGACGGCCGCGATCGCGACCAGCGAAACGGCGCTGATCCCCAGCATCTGCGGAATGGCCGATCGCACGGCACCGTCGATATCGGCGGCGCTCAGCCCGAGCTGCGCGAGGTCATTCAGCCGCCCCCAGGCGACATGATAGGCGGCGGCGCCGATGGCGCCGCCCGAAACGAAAGCCGCGCCGAGAAACATCAGCGGCAGCCGTACCGAGAGTCTCGAAAGGGAACCGGCGAAGCTGCCCATGTTCTTGTCGTGTCTTTCTTGGCGCGTTGGCCTTCCCCGGCTCAGTCATCTGGCGCGTTGCCGCGTCAGATGATGATCAAGCCGCCCGGGTGGTCCGAGCGAGAGGGGTTTCCGCCCCGCCTTCGCGGATCACGGCCGCGAGGTCGAGCAAGGCGACGATCTCGGTGTCGAGCAACACGAGGCCTTCGATCAGGCCATGCTCGTCACGCTCCAGATCCGGCGCCGGGCGAACCGCGCTGACCGGAACATCGACGATGTCGGAGACCGAGTCGACCAGCAGGCCGGCGGTCTTGTCCTCGACATCGACGACGACGATGACGTGGGTTGCCGTGGCATCGGTGACACCGAGGCCGATCGAGGTGCGCAGGTCGTAGACCGCGAGAATGACGCCGCGCAGATTGAGCACGCCGCGCACATGCGGAGCCGCATGCGGCAGGGGCGTGGTCACCTGCCAGCCCTTGATTTCACGAACCATGCCGACATCGATGCCGAAAGTCCGATCACCGACGCGGAAGGTAACGATACGACGCACGGCTGATTCAGGCTGCGCCGACGAGAAGTGCTTTTCGCCGAGTTGAAGGGTCATGATCATCCAGCCATTTTCAGTTCGGGAGCGGGTTGCCGGCTGCCGGTCGCGGCCAGCCTCAGCATCGAGTCGACATCGAGGATCAGGGCGACGAGGCCGTCGCCGAGGATGGTCGCGGCGGATGCGCCGTTGACCGCGCCGTAATTCGCCTCGAGGCTCTTCACGACGACCTGCTGCTGGCCGACGATCTCGTCGACCGCAATTCCGACATTACCGCCGCGCTCGGTTTCGGCGATGATGATGATGTTCTCGTCGCGCTGCCCGGACGAGCCCATCACGGCGCCGAGCCGGTAGAGCGGTGTGACCTCACCGCGCCAGCGCAGGACTTCCTGGCCGAAGGTGAGATGCTCGATCGGCGTATTGGCGAGGTGCTGGGTCTCGATCACACTCGCGATCGGGATGACGTAGCGATCGTCACCGCAGCGGATCACCATGCCCTCGAGCACGGCGAGCGTCAGCGGCAATGCCAGGGTGAACTTGCAACCGCGGCCGGGCTCGGAATCGACGCTGATGCGGCCGCCAAGCGACTCGACATTGCGCCGCACCACATCCATGCCGACGCCGCGGCCCGAGATGTCGCTGACGGCCTCCGCGGTCGAAAGCCCGGCGGCGAAGATCAACTGGTCGATCTCCTCGGGTGCAAGCTTTTCATCGGGGCCGACAAGACCACGCGAACGGGCCTTGCCCAGTAGCTTCTCGCGATTGATGCCGCGCCCGTCATCGGTGACGGAAATCACGATGCGCCCGGCCCGATGTTCGGCGGTGAGCTGGATCGTACCCTCCGGCCCCTTGCCTGCTGCCAGGCGTTCCTCCGGCGTCTCCAGGCCATGATCCATCGAATTGCGGATCATGTGAGTCAGCGGATCGGCAAGCTCTTCGATGATCGTCTTGTCGACCTCGGTGTTTTCGCCTTCGAGCACCAGGCGCACTTCCTTGCCCAGGGTCTGCGCAAGCTCGCGGACGAGGCGCGGCATGCGCTGGAACACGGCCTTCACCGGCTGCGCGCGCACGGCCATGACATGGTCCTGCAGCTCGCGTGTCTGGCGCGACAGCGTCAGGATGCCCTCGGCGGTCTTGGCATAGACGTCATAAGGCAGCGAGCGCACGCATTCGACCAGCATGGACTGGGTAATGACGATCTCGCCGACGAGATTCATCAGCTTGTCGATGCGGTCGAGATCGACACGAACGCTGACGGCCTGGCGTTGGCGGGCCGCAGGAGCATCATTGGCAGGAGCACGAAGCGCAGGACGCGGCACCGGCGGAGCCGCCGCCTCGACTGGGGCCGGCGCAGGAGCCGGCACAGGAACGGGTTCCGGCGCAGCGGCCGGAGCAGGCCCGAGCTTCGCCAGGATTGCCGAGAGATCGGCAGCAACCGACTGCGGCACCTCTGCTTCGACGGCAGCGACTGGCGCGAACGAGACCACATCGTCATTGGCCGGCTCGGGCATCGCCTCGATCTCGAACTCCTCGGTCGCGAGGGTGAAATCGAACTTGCCGTGCAGCTCTTCGACCGACAACTGCGTGCGCAGGTTCACGGCAAAGCGCATCCAGCAATCGGTGACGTCGAGTTCCTCCAGCGACGGCACGTGGCTCAGGTCGCAGGAGACGGAAACGATATCCTCCGGCGGCAGAGCCGCCAGCACGACGCGGGGTTCGATCACACGGCGGAAGAGGTCGCGATCCGGCGTGATGCGCAGGCACATCTCGCTGCCGGCCTTCACCGGCTCGGCCGGAGCGACGGCGGCAACTGGCTCGTCGTCCCAGCCGTCATCGATCGGCTTCACGGGCGCGGCGGACTTCGCCTCGACCATCGCAAGCAGATTGCCGAGCGCTGCGATACCCGGCGGGGCGTCGTCGCTCGCAGGCGCGGAGGCCGATGGCACTGGAGGTGCGGAAGCGGCAGCGGCAGGAGCTGCTGCGACGGGTTCGGCCTGCCCGACACGTTCCAGCGCCTCGAGCAGATCAGGACGCGGGCGGGCCGGTTCGTCATTGCGCGCCGCCGACACCAGATCGGCAACGGCATCCGAGCAGCGCAGGAACAGTCCGAAGGGAGCGTCCTCGATCGCGACACGCCCCGAACGCAAATGATCGAGCGAGGCCTCGAAGACATGGGCGAAGGCGACGAGCTCCGTGCAACCGAAGGCCCCTGCCCCGCCCTTGATCGAATGGATCGCGCGAAATGCGGCGTTGACGTCCTCGGGCTCGCGTGAGCCCTCATCAAGCGCCTGAAGCTTTTGCTCCAGAGCGCCGAGAAGCTCTTCGCATTCCTGGAAGAACGTTTGTTTGAGTTCCGCTAACGGATCCATCGGCCAGCCTTAGTTCTGATAGCGAGCAACGAGGCCGAGCAGGGTGTTGGGCTCGAACGGCTTGACCATCCAGGCGCTGGCACCGGCGCGCCGGCCCTCCGCCTTGATCTCGGCGCCGTTTTCCGTCGTCAACACGATGATCGGCGTATTCTGGCCGGCCGGTCGGGCACGGCAGGCGCGCGTGAACTCGATTCCGTCCATCAACGGCATGTTGAGGTCGGTGATCACCAGATCGGGCTGGAACTGGTCGAACTTGACGAGGCCGTCCTCGCCGTTCTCCGCTTCCGCCACCTCATGTCCGGCATTGCGAAGCGTCAGGCTGAGCAGACTGAGCAGGGTCTTCGTATCGTCGATGGCCAGGATTCGCATCGATATCACTCCAGGACGAGAGCGCTTTGGGCAGGATCGAAGCCGATCGCCTGCAGGGACTTGCGGCACTCTTCCGAGGCCGCCTTGAGAGTGACGCTGAGCCCCTTTGCCTGCGCACTGGTCGCGGCGGCATGGAGCAACTGAATCCAGAGGCTGGGCAGGGGGCCAGCTTCAGCGCATTCGACGGCGATGCTCTCCTTCTGCTCCAGCGCGACGAGCAGCTGATTGCGGAAGGCTGCCGCCTCGGAACGACCGAGAAAGGCTGGAAGCGAGACGGTGATGACCACGGCGGCGGGACCCATGATTGGCGGATGGAAGATCACGCCAGATTGGTAAAAATTTCGCTAATCGGCGGCACCCCGGCATCAACGCTTTGGGCGTTTCCGAGGCAGATGTGGTCAGAACATGGCATTGCTGATGGCACGCGGAACGAGCGAGATGCTGCCGTTCTGCTCCTTGTACTTGCGCGGGATGTTGATGATCCCGGACAGGTGCAGCCAGAGCGCGTTGGGCGAGATCGGCTTGGTGATGATCTCGTGCGCCCCGAGCTTGGCCGCCTGCACGACCGAGCGGCGGTCGGGGCGTTCCATCATCACCAGGACCGGAGCCTTGGCGAAGGGCGAAGTCTTGAACGAACGGATCGACGCCAGGCATTTGACACTGCCGGAATCGGGCAGGTCCCAGTCCAGGACCACGATGTTCGGCTGCTTCTGGATGAACATCGTTGCGGCCGAGGACAAATCCGGGGCCTCGAAGATGCGGTGGAGCGACGCCTGGTAGAGCATGGTCCGGACGATGCGCCGGTAATGCGCGCTGCTATCGATCAGCAGGACCGAGAGATTGGGAAAAGACGGCGCGATATGCATGACGCTGGACCGGACACTCACTCAACCCGACGCGCCATCCTGGCGCTACGCGTAGTCTTGCCTGCAGGAACGCTCACAGGCCGTTAATGCGGTCGCCTCAAACGCTGAGACCGAAGCGAATTCCGCCCCAATGGCGCCCCTTGACCCAGATCGGCGCGGAGAGGTCCTCCATGACGAGAAACTGGCCGCCGCCCATGTCGCGCCGATAGGTCTGCAGCAGGAAGGGTTTCTGGTTGCGGGCAGCCGCCAACCCGGTGCGATCCGCGAAGACGCGGCGGTTCCGGCAATTCGCGTTGTTCCAGATCGGATCCCGTCCCTGCGCCTGCGAGTACTTGCGGTTATGGGTCGGCAGAAAGCCGTTGCGATCGACGGCCGCGCAGAAAACGACGCGCTTGTCTGCGGCCAGCAGCCTTTCCTGGAGCGGCGGCAGCAGACGATCGGTCAACGCGACGAAACGCGTCATATGCTGCAGGGGGTCCGAGCCGCCGATCGGACGATAGGTCTCATCGAAGAGATCGGCCATCGTGACTTTGCCTTGTGCCACGGCGTCCTCGAAGAGGCCGGAAATGGCTTGCGCCGTCTCCATGGCGGTGGCGATCAGTTCCGATTGCGCGGTGCGCACGCCGGAAGCCGCAATCGAACCGAGGATCGCCTCGCTGATCGAGACGAGCGAAGCCGCCCGGCCCGACGCGAGATCGAGATTGCCGCTCGACTGGTCGACGCCGGCGACCAGCGCCTTGAGATCCTCGCCGACCTTGGCGAAGGCGATGGCATTCTCCCGCGTCGGATTCGAGATCGCATCGATATCGCCGATCAGCCCGACGACCGAGCGACCGAAAATGTCGAGTTCGCCGACCTGCCGGGATATTCCCCTGCTCTCCTCGCTCGCGCGGCGGGCGACCGCTGCATTCTCGAAACTGCGGCGGGCAAGCTGATCGACCGTTTCCACAAGCGCGTCGAGCTGTCGGGTGCTGAGTGCGGTCGCCTCACGCGTCTGCTCGGAGAGTTGCTTCACGGCCGCAGCGATGACCGCAAACCCGCGCCCCGCCGAACCACTCCGCGCCGCCTCGACACCGGCATTGATCGAGAGCAGTTGGATCTCGCGCGTGATCGTCTGGATGGCGTCGCTCGCCTCGCGAACCTTGTGGGCATTGGTGACGGCCTCGGCAAGCGCAGCCGAAATCGATTCGGCCCCCTGGCTCAGCGTCTCGATATCGCTCTGGGCAGCATTCAGCCCCTGCCGAACCGCTCCCGTGACCCGTTCCAGGCCACTCTTGACGACAGACGCCGCCTTCTGAGCGTCTTCCGCCGAACTCTGGATCGAGCGATTGGAGAGCGAAACCTGCTCGACGGACGCAACGACGCGGTGCAGCCCTTCGGCCTGGCCTTCGAGCTGTCGTGTGACATCGCCGATGCGGCCGGAAATATCCGTGATCTCGACCCCGAGCTTGCCGAAGCGCTCCGCGATCTCGCCAATGGCGCGGGCGGCCGCAGTCCCATTGAGCACATCCTCATTGGCCGTCTCCGGCAGCTTGAGCGCCTGTGCTTGCATGGCGAGATGTATCCGCGACCAGAGGAAGCCTCGCTTACCCTAGGCAAAACACGGTAAATCGCGCGTTAACGGCCAGTTCGGCCGTTAACCATCCCTCCGCGTACCGATCACGCTCTGTCGCAGGCGAGGCGGACATCGCCGAAATCGCGCAGCGGGGGGCGTTGCTGCGAACAGCGCTCGACGGCACTCGCACAGCGCGGGTGAAACGCGCAGCCGCTCGGCGGCGCAATCGGGCTCGGCACCTCGCCCGACATCGGCTTGCGCTCCCGGTTCGGTCTCTCGACATCGGGAATCGTCTCGAGCAGCAGCCGCGTATAGGGATGGCGCGGCAGGTTGAAGACCTCATCGGCGGGGCCGGCCTCGACGAAGCGGCCGAGATACATGATCGCCAGATGGTCGGACATGTGCCGAACCACCGAGAGATTATGGCTGATGAAGAGATAGGTCAGGCCGAACTCGGCCTGCAGCCTCACCATGAGATTGAGGATCTGTGCCTGCACGGAGACGTCGAGTGCCGAGGTCGGCTCGTCGCAGACCAGGAAATCGGCCTCGGTCGCCAGTGCACGGGCGATCGAGATGCGCTGCCGCTGCCCGCCAGAGAATTCATGCGGGAAGCGCCGGGCGTCGGCGCGGGACAGACCGACGATCTCGAGCAGATCGCCGACGCGTTCCGTCGCCTCGGCGTCATCGCGGCGCAGCTTCAGCTCGCGGATCGGCTCGGCGATGATGTCGCCGACCCGCCAGCGCGGATTCAGGCTGGCGTAGGGATCCTGGAAGATCATCTGAACGCGTGGCGGACCGAAGCTGCCATCGAGGCGGCGGATATCGGCGAAGCGCAAGCTGCCCTCGGTCGGGCGCTGCAGCCCGACGATCATCCGTGCCAGCGTCGACTTCCCGCAGCCGGACTCGCCGACGATGCTGAAAGTGGTGCCACGCTGGACCGTGAAGGAGATATCCTCGACCGCCCTCAACACACGGCGCGGCTCATGCGAAGCCAGACGGGACAGCCAGGGCGCCGAGACGTCGAAGCGGCACGACGCCGCCTTCACCTCGAGAATGGTTTCGGTTTCAGCCATGAACCAGCTCGCGCAAGGGGAAATGGCAGGCGGCGATATGGAGCCCCGCGCCCAGCGAAGGCCGCTCGTCGCGGCAGCGGTCGCGGCAAGAACCGCACCGCGGATTGAAGGCGCAGCCCTTCGGTATGGCGTTCAGTCGCGGCATGGCGCCGTCGATCTGGTTGAGATGGCGATGGCGCTCATGCACGCTCGGGATCGAAGCCATCAGCCCGGCCGTATAGGGATGGCTGGGGTGGCGCGTCACATCCTTCACAGGGCCGACCTCGACGACCCGTCCGGCATACATCACCGCGACCCTGTCTGCCGTCTCGGCGATCACGCCCATGTCATGTGTCACCAGCATGATCGCTGTGCCATGCTCGCGGCAGAGCCGCTTGAGCAGGCTCATGATCTGCGCCTGGATCGAAACGTCGAGCGCCGTCGTCGGCTCGTCCGCGATGATCAGCTTGGGTTCGGCGCAGAGAGCCAGCGCGATCACCACACGCTGGCGCATGCCGCCCGAGAACTGATGCGGATAATGGTCGATCCGCGTTTCGGCGGCGGGAATGCCGACTTCCTTGAGAAGGTGGAGCGCCCGTGCCCGCGCCTCGCCACGGCTGACCGGCAGATGCGCCAGGATCGTCTCGACGATCTGATCCCCAACCCGGAGCAGTGGATGGAGCGAGGTCAGCGGATCCTGGAAGATCGCGCCGATCTCCTTGCCCCGCACCAGGCGCATCGCCTCAGCTGGGAGATTGTCGATGCGCCGGCCGTTGAGATGGATGCTGCCGCCTGCAACCCGGCCGGGCGGATCGAGCAGGCCGATCACCGCCGTACCGGTCAGGGATTTGCCCGCCCCCGACTCGCCGACAACGCCAAGGATCTCGCCTGGCGCGATCTCGAGCGAAACGCCGTCGAGCGCCGTCAGCGGGCCATGTCGGCCGTCGAAGACGACCTTGAGGTCCCGCACCGAGAGCAGCGACTGGGGCACGGCCATGGCGGTCATGTTCTCTCCTCCCCACGTTCGACCGGATAGCTTGACGAGAAGATCTCGGAAGCCGGCGGGTGGCCATGTGTCCGGCGCGGGTACTGCGCCATCACGCCTTCGAACTGTTTCTGCGCGCGCCGCTTGTCCGCAGCTTCGTCGACGCCCGGGATCTCGCGGTCCTCCATGACGAAGCGGCCGTCGATGATCACCGTCGCGAAGTCGCGGCCGTGTCCGGCGAGCAGCATGGTCTGGATCGGATCGATGACCTGGCCGAGATGTGGCCGGTCGAGATCGAAGACCGTGATATCGGCCCGTGCGCCGGGCTGGAGCCTGCCGAGATCCGGGCGGCCAAGCGCATCGGCACCGCCAATGGTCGCCGCGTCGTAATAGTCCTCGCTGCGCACGCTGGCCGAGCTGCCCGCCATGGTGCGGGCGAGGATCATGCCGACCTGCATGTTCATGATCATGTCCGGTGGGCTGGTATCGGTGCCGAGGCCGAGATTCAGGCCCATCTCGCGATAGCGGCCGAAATGATCGATGGCATTGCCGTGGCGTCCGGAAACCAGAGGACAGTGCACGATGGTCGAACCGGCATCGCGGATGATCTCGAGATCGCGGCCAGGCCGGGAAATGTGCCTGCTGCCGGAGACATAGGTTCCGTGAGGCAGGAGCGTCCGCTCGGTCAGAAAGCCGAGCTTCTCCAGCCATTCCGGCGGGCTCATGCCGTGCTGCGCCAGCACGAGATCGTACTCGATCTTCGACTGGCAGCAGTGCAGCCGCACCGGCACGCCAAGCGTCCGGCCGGCCTCCGTCGTGCGCCGAAGCAGTTCGGCAGTCGAGGTCTCGATCCGGTCCGGCGCGAGCATGGTGCGGACGAGTCCGCCGGCGGCGCCCTCAAAGCGCTCGCAGAAGGCGATCGCCTCCGCGAGCTCGGCAAGGCCGCGAGGCTCGTCATAAGCCGTCGTGATCCTGCCATCGGCCTCGACCACCTGGTTCCCGGTGCGGTAGGCCGGGCCGAGATAGGCGCGCAGGCCGAGTTTCGCCGCGGCTTCTGCCGCATCGGAGAACTCTTCCGGCGTCTCGCCCCATTGCCGGTAGAACAGCGAGGCGATCGGCAGCGCCGTGGTGATGCCATTGCGGATCAACGTCGCGAAGGCATGATGCTTCTGGAAGGCAAGCTCCTCCCGCGAATACATCTCGACCGGGCCGGCCTCGATATAGGAACGCGGCCAGACACGCCCCTTCTTCCAGGCCGGTTGGTTGTCATAGGCGAGGATGGTGGTGTCGAGATCGGAAAGCGCGTCGAGATCGACGAAGCCGGGTCCGATCAGCGCGTTGCCGTAATCGATCCGGCGCATGACCTCGCCGGGGAAGCGATGGCCGATGAAGACCACTTCGCCATTCTCGAAGACGATCTCGCCATTCTCGATGAGCCGATGCCGGCCGTCGCGGTGGCCCACGAGCCAGCGCGCGGTCAGCAGGACCCTGCCCTTGGGGTGCGGCGCGGCCTGCAGCATCAGGGTGCGCTCTTGATCGAGACGCCGTCGCGCGCGACGATCTTGCCGCCCTTGACGACGCGACGCTTCGGCGAGCGGGTCACGATCGCCTCGGCCAGCGTCTCGCCGGGCACGAGCACGAGATCGGCCCGACAGCCCTGGCTCAGCCCGTAGCCGTCGAGTTCCATCACCTTGGCACCCTCGATGGTGCAGACATCGAGCGCGATCCGGAGTTCATCGTCGCGCCGGAAGTTGTTGCGCAGGCCGACGAACATGGCGCGCTCCAGCATGTCGGCATTGCCATACGGCCCCCAGGTGTCGCGGATGCCGTCTGAGCCGGAGCAGACCCGGATGCCGGCCTCGATCAGCCGCTTCACCGGCGGGGCCGGCCTGCTCGCCGGCGCCGTCGTCATGATGGCAATGTCGAGCTCGGCGAGCTGGGCGATCAGCGGATCGATGAGCGCCGGGTCCGGCGTGCCGAGGCAGAAGGCATGGCTGATCGTGACCTTGCCCTTCATGCCGAGTGCCCGTGTACGCTCGATGATCATGTCCATCGAGAAGGCGCCGACCTCACCCGGCTCATGCAGGTGGATGTCGAGCGGCTTGCCGTAGCGCTGGCAGAGCGCAAACACGGCGTCGAGATGGCCCTTGGGATCACGGTCGATCGTGCAGGGATCGAGGCCGCCGACCACTTCCGCGCCGAGCTTCATGGCCTCGTCCATCAGCTCCAGCGTGCCGGGCCGGCGCAGCATGCCGGACTGCGGGAAGGCGACGATCTCGACGTCGATGATGTCGCGATAATAGTCGCGCATCTTCATCACGCCCTCGACGCCCCACATGCCGTGGTCGGTATCGATGTCGATATGGCTGCGGATATGGGTCGAGCCCATCAGCGAGGACTGGATGCTCTGGCGGGCCGATTGCTGATAGGGATCGATGCCGAGCCGACGCTTGTTCAGGCGCTCATTGTCGATCTTGTCGAGAAGTCTCGGGCCAACTTCGTTCTTGTACCAGGGCAGGCCCCAGAGGCTCTTGTCGAGATGGGTGTGAGCCTCGACCAGGCCGGGCAGCAGGATCTCGTTGCGGCCATCCTCGACCACGACACCGGCCGGCGCGGCAAGCCCGGTCCCGAGGCGGGCAATCCGCCCCTTCTCGATCAGGATATCGGTCGCCTCGCCGCCAAGCGGGCGAATATTGCGCAGCAGAAGATCGGTAGCCATCGTTTCCTCGTCAGTTTCTTGTCAGCGGAGTTTCGGATTCAGCGCATCGCGTAGCCAGTCGCCGAGCAGGTTGACCGAGAGCACGATCAGCCCGAGCTGCAGTGACGGGAAGACGACCAGCCACCAGGAGCCGGAGAACAGGTACTGGTTGCCGATGCGGATCAGCGTGCCGAGCGAAGGCTGGGTGATCGGCATCCCGACGCCCAGGAAGGACAGGGTCGCTTCCGACAGGATTGCCAGACCGAGATTGAGCGTCGCGGCGACCATCACCGGCGTCAGGGTGTTTGGCAGGATGTGGCGGCGCATGATTCGCGCCGGCGCGACCTTGATGATGCGCGCAGCGAGCACGTATTCCTTGCGCCGTTCGACCATGGTGGAGGCGCGCACGGTGCGCGCATACTGCACCCAGTTGGTCAGCGAGATCGAGACCACCAGCACCACCGCAGCGAAAGGCTCACGCAGGCCGGGTGGCAGCAACTCGCGGAAGATAGCGCTGACCAGGATCGCCATCAGCAGGGTCGGGATCGAGAGAACGGTGTCGCCGAGGCGCATCAGGAGGTTGTCGATGCGGCCGCCATAGAAGCCCGAGACCAGCCCGACCGTAACGCCGAGCCCCATCGAGACGATCACCGCCGCGATGCCGATCAGCAGCGAGACGCGCGTGCCGTACAGAATGGCCGACAACACATCGCGTCCCTGCGGGTCCGTGCCAAGCAGAAACGGCCACTCCCCGCCGGCCTGCCAGATCGGCGGGATCTCGGCCTTGTCGATGAAGACCTGAGCGAGATCATGCGGGTTCTGCGGCGCGATCAGGGGCGCGAGAAACGCGGTCGCGATCAGCAGCACCAGCACCAGCGTCGAAAGCCAGGCCGCGGGAGTGCGGCAGAAGCTCCAGCCGATATCGCTGTCGAGGAAGCGGCGCAGGCGGCCGGGCTTGGCAGTGGCATCAACGGGCATTGGCGGCTCCCGAAATCGCATCTTCGCGCAGCCTCGGATCGACATAGGCGTAGAGCAGGTCGACCAGCGCGTTCAGTGACACGAAGATGAAGGAGACGACGATCAGATAGGCCGCCATCACCGGGATATCGACGAAGGTCACGGCCTGGACGAAGAGCATGCCCATGCCCGGCCATTGGAAGACGGTTTCGGTCACCAGCGCGAAGGCGATCAGGTTGCCGATCTGCAGACCGGTCACCGTGATCACCGGCATCAGGCAGTTGCGCAGCGCATGGCGGAAATTCACCGCGCGAGCCGGCAGGCCCCGCGCCCGGGCGAAGCGGATGAAATCGGTGCGCATCGTCTCCAGCATCTCGGCCCGCACCAGCCGCATCACCAGCGTGATCTGGAAGAGCGAGAGCGTGATGCCCGGCAGGATCAGCGCCCGCCGGCCGGACGGCGTCAGGAAACCTGTGCTCCACCAGCCGATCTGCACCACCTCGCCGCGGCCGAAGGCCGGCAGCCATTGCAGCGTCACCGAGAAGAGCAGGATGAACAGGATGCCGAGCGCAAAGCTTGGCAGGGAGACGCCGAGCACAGAGACGAATTGCAGCGACTTGGCGAGCAGGCTGTCACGTCTGATCGCCGTGTAGACGCCGAGCGGAATCCCGACTGCGAGCGACAGGAAGGTCGCCACCAGCACCAGTTCGAAAGTGGCCGGGAAGCGCTCCGTGATCAGCGTGAAAACATCCTGCTGATTGCGATAGGAGATGCCGAAATCGCCGCGCGCCGCGTTGCCGACAAAGGTCGCAAATTGCAGGACGAAGCCCCGGTCGAGACCGAGCCGCACGCGCAACTCGTCGCGCTGCGCCTGGCTCGCCTGCTCGTTCAGCATCAGCTCGACGGGGTCGCCGACGAAGCGAAAGATCAGGAAGGCGAGGAAGGCGACGGCGAGCATCACGCCAGCCGCGTTCAGCAGTCGTTTCAGCAGGAAAGCCGGCATCGTCCCCTCCGGTCACAATGGGCCGGGAGCGCCTAAACGCTCCCGGTCGGTCGATGCGGTTCAGCTTACTTCAGCATCGTCAGCCACAGGCGCGGCTTGTTGTCGGAGGCCTGCACGGTCGAGGTCACCGTGTTGCGCATCGCCCACGCCATCGGCTGCTGATGCAGCGGAATGAAGAGATGCTCTGCCTTGGCGATCTTGAGCGCCTCCATCATCATCGGGATGCGCTTGCTGTTGTCGAGTTCGACGCCGGCCTTGTCGATCAGCGCATCGATGCGCGGATCGCCCCAGTTGCCCCAGTTGAACACGCCGCCCGTGCCGCTCTTCGAGCGCAGCACCTGCACCAGCAGCGAGTAGGCGTCGATCATAGGCTCATTGGCCCAGCCAAAGGAGATCACGTCGAAATCGCCCTTGACGCGTTTCGGTGTCTGCTGGCTGCGCGGGGCGAGGCTGAGATTGGGCTTCAGGCCGGCGCGCGACCACATCGAAGCGACCGCCTGGCAGAACTCCTCCTCGTTGACCAGGCTGTCGGCCTGACAATTGAACTGGAAGGAGAAGCCGTTGGGATAACCGGCGGCCGCCAGCAGCTTCTTGGCCCCCTCGAGATCGAAGGGCAGGCGCACATCCTGGGACGGCTCGTAGCCTGGGATCGCCGGAGCGACCAGCGCGCCGGTATTGCGCGAGAGGCCGCGCATGRCCCGCTTCTGGACGGCATCGATGTCGATCGCGCGATAGAGCGCCTCACGGACCCGGATATCCTTGAAGGGGTTCTTGTCCTTCACATCGCTCTCGAACAGCGCATCCTTCAGATTGAGGGCGAAGAAGACCGAGCGCAGCTCGTTGGTCTGCAGGACCTTGACGTCGGGCGAAGCCGCGAGCCGCGGCAGATCCTGCAAGGGCGCGACATTGGTGAAGTCGATCTCGCCGGAGAGCAACGCGGCGACACGGGTCGAGGCCGAGGTGATCGGCGTGAACTCGATGACGTCGATATTGTGCTGCGGCTTGTCCCACCAGGTCGGGTTCTTGATGAAGATCGTCTTGGCGTCGGCGCGGCGGCTTTCGACCTTGAACGGGCCGGTGCCGTTGGTGTTGTCGGTTGCGTAGCCCTTGATACCCTTGCCGGAATCGGTCGGGAGCGAGGTGTTGTTCGCCTCCATCCACTCCTTGTCGAAGATGAAGATGTTGGTGAGGTCGTTCAGCAGCAGCGGATACGGGCCGTTGACCTCGATCTCGACGGTATAGTCGTCGATCTTCTTGGCGCTCTTGTAGGCCGGCAGATTACCCTTGAGCGGCGAGGTGTCATGCGTGACGCGGTCGAGCGAGGCGATCACGTCGTCAGCGGTGAAGGGGTTGCCATTGTGGAACTTCACACCCTGACGCAGCTTGAAGCGCCAGACCGTGGGGGAGACCGTCTCCCATGATTCCGCCAGGGCCGGCTCGATCTTGAGATCGCCGGTGTAGCGCACCAGCCCCTCATAGACATGATTGAGCACGGAGAGCGTGAACGTCTCGCCGTAGGAATAGGGGTCGAGCGAGGCGATCTCGCGCGACGCGCCCCATTTCAGGGTCTTCGCCTCAGCCGCGCCGTTCAGCGCCAGAGCCGCGACAGCCGCCAACAACCAGTGCTTCTTCATCGATCTCTCCTCTCGATGAACCTGCGGCGCATCTTTGGCGCTCGGTCAGGCTCGGTGCCCCTCGTGAATGCCCAATCCCGCGCCACCCTGGCACTTTGTGCAGCATCTCGTGCGCAATCAACAATCAATATTGCATACGATAGAGATATCGTATTGTATACGATTATCGCAGACAAGGGGAAACTGGAGTGGAGCGGGATCCCGTGACATGGAGTGAGGCTGAGACGGCCGAGCCAGAGCGGAGACGCACCATGCCGACGGAACCCCGCCCTCATGGATTGCGTGCGCAATCCGTGTACAAGGCGCTGCGACGCGCGATCATCGAGCAGGCGTTGCGGCCTGGCATGAAGCTTCCCGAAGACTCGATCGGCGAACAGCTCGGTGTCAGCCGTACGCTGGTGCGCGAGGCCTTCGGGCGGCTCGCCGTCGAGGGCCTGGTCGAGCTCAAGCCCAATCGCGGCGCCTCGGTCGCCTATCCCACCCTGGAAGAAGCCCGCGACGTCTTCGACGTCCGCCGCAGCCTTGAACGGTTGGTCGCCGAGACCCTTGCCGGCCGGCTCACTCCGGCGCAGATCACCGAACTTGAGCACCATGTCCGGCAGGAGGAAGCCGCACATGGACAGGACGGGCCGGAATCAATCCGGCTCTCTGGCGATTTCCACATCCGGCTCGCCGAGATGACCGGGAACGTCCTGCTGCTGCGCTATATCCAGGAGCTGAGCTCGCGCTGCTCGCTGGTTCTGGCGATCTACGGCCGTCCGCATTCGTCGGAATGCGCCGTCTCGGAGCACAGGCAGCTGATCGAGGCGCTGAAGCGCGGCGATGCGAAGCAGGCCGCCGAGCTGATGGATCATCATCTGCAGGCCGTGGTCACGCGCGCCCTGCTCACTCCCCGGGCGGAGCGCGACATCCGCGACCTGCTCGCCCCCTACGCATTGAGCGAAGGACTGACTCCCCCATGACCGCTCAGCCGCGCGTCCAGCCCAAGTCCGACACCCAGCCCTCGATCGTCACCTTCGATTTCGCGTCGCTCACGCCACGCGAGCGCTACAAGCTCCTGATCGGCGCGGTCGTGCCACGCCCGATCGCGCTGGTGACGACGGTCGATGCGCAGGGCGTCGTCAACGCCGCGCCGTTCAGCTTCTTCAACTGCCTTTCGGCCGATCCCGCGATCCTGGCCCTTGGCGTCGAGTATCGCCCGACAGGGGGCCAGAAGGATACCGGTCGCAATGTCCGCGATACCCTCGCCTTCACCGTGAACATCGTCTCTGACGCGCTCATTGCCGGCATGAATGTCTGCGCGGTGCCTTTTGCGCCGGGCATCGACGAATTGCGCGAAGCGGGGCTCGATGCCCTGCCGGGCGTCAAAGTGCCCTGCCCCTGGATCGGTCAGGCACCCGCCGCCTTCGAATGTCGCCACCACACCACGCTCGGCATCGGCAACTCCCGAGAGATCATCCTCGGCGAAGTCGTCTACGCCCATTTCCGGGCCGACATCGTCGACGAACGGCTCCATGTCGACCCGGTCGGGCTCGACGCCATCGGCCGAATGGGCGGTCATGGCTATGCCACGACCCGCGACTATTTCGACCTGCCCACGATGTCGGTCGACACCTGGACCCAGCGCCCGGAAGAGGCGAACCGGCGCACGTCGCTGAAGGACTGAACGTCCGATTGCAGGCTTGCGGAACGATCCGCTGAAGTGGAGGTTGGACAAGGCGCCGGCCCGGGCGCGGCCTCCAGGGACTGCATGACTCTCGATCAATCGCTCTCCATCGCCGTCATCACAACGATGATGGCGCTCTTCGTCTGGGGCCGCCTCCGCTATGATGTCGTCGCGGCGCTGGCACTCCTCGCCGCGCTGGCTCTGGGCCTTGTACCGGCCAAGGACGCCTTCAAGGGCTTTTCCGACGATATCGTCATCATTGTCGGCAGCGCGCTCGTGGTCAGCGCAGCGGTCGCGCGCTCCGGCATCATCGAGCGCGCACTCAGCCATGTTGCGCCCTATGTCCGCTCGACACAGATGCAGATCTCGCTGCTCGTGTTCTCGGTCGCGGTGATGTCGGCGATCATCAAGAATATCGGTGCGCTCGCGATGATGCTGCCGATCGCCTACCAGCTCGCCCGGAAGGGTGGAAAATCGCCATCCATCTTCCTGATGCCGATGGCCTTCGCCTCGCTGCTCGGCGGCATCGTCACGCTGGTCGGCACCTCGCCGAACATCATCGTCGCCCGCGTCCGCGAGGAACTGACCGGCCGCCCCTTCGAGATGTTCGACTTTGCGCCGGTCGGCCTCGGTCTCGCGCTCGCCGGCTGCCTGTTTCTATGCGTGGGCTACCGCCTGCTGCCGCGCGACCGGCAAGGCGCAGCCTCGCTCGAACAGGCGCTCGACATCTCCGACTATGTCACCGAGGTTCAAGTTCCCCAGCGCTCGGCGCTTGCCGGCAAAACCATCTCCGAGCTCAAGGCCATTGCGGAGGGTGAGGTCGATGTCGTCGCCATCCTGCGCTCCAAGACGCGGCTGTCCGCCCCGTTCCCAGATGCCGGCCTGCGTCCCGGCGATATCCTGTTGCTGCGCGGCGAGCCCAAGGCGCTTGAGCGCGTGGTCGCGCAGGGCGGCCTCCAACTCGATGCCGACCAGCGCCCGACCCATAGCACGGGCGCGCTCGATCAGATCACCGTGAGCGAGGCGATCGTCGGCCCCGTCTCATTACTGACGGGACGCTCCGTTGGCGAAATCGAGCTACACGAGCGCTATCGCGTCAATCTGCTCGCGGTGAGCCGCTCGGGCGAGCGCTTCCGGGAACGCCTGCGCAACATCACCCTGCGCACCGGCGATGTCGTCGTCCTCCAGGGCGACGAGAAAATCCTGCCGGAGCGAATGCGCGAACTGGGCCTGATGCCGCTCGCGGAACGCGCGCTGACGCTCGGCAGTGCCCGCAGGGGCTGGGTTACCGGCGCGATCCTGCTTGCGACCGTGATCGCGATCGCCTTCAACCTCGTCCCGGTTTCGGTCGCGTTCTTTGCGGCAGCCGCGCTGCTCGTCACCTTCCGAGCGATCTCGCCGCGCGACGCCTATGATTCGATCGAATGGCCCATCCTCGTCATGCTGGCGGCCCTGATCCCGGTCAGCGACACTTTGCGCTCGACTGGAACCACGGATCTGCTCGCCGGCTGGCTCGCGAGTGTCGGCATGCACCTTCCCGGCTGGGGCGCGGTGGCGCTGATTCTCGTCTCTGCCATGGCGGTCACGCCCTTCCTGAACAACGCTGCGACAGTGCTGGTCATGGCCCCGATCGGCGCGAGCTTTGCGAAGAGCCTCGGTTACAGCCCCGATGCCTTCCTGATGGCGGTGGCGATCGGTGCGGCCTGCGACTTCCTCACGCCGATCGGCCACCAGTGCAACACGCTGGTGATGGGTCCGGGAGGGTATCGCTTCGGCGACTACGCCCGGCTTGGCGCGCCGCTGTCGCTGCTGGTGATCCTGCTCGGTGTGCCGCTGATCATGCTGGTCTGGCCGCTACGATAGGGCTTTGGCCCCGCGCCGCCGCTGCGGCAGCATGATGGTCCCGGATGCGGCGACCACCAGTACGAGGCCGAGCCAGTCGCTCGGCGTCGGTCGCTCGCCGAGCAGCAGCACGGAACCCAGAACGCCGACGGCCGGCACCATCAGCGTGCCAAGGCTGGCAATGCCCGCGGGCAGCCGCGCGATCACCGTGAACCACAGGAAATAGGCCAGCGCCTGTGCTCCCAGGATATGGAAGGTCAACGCGGCGAAGGTCCGTGCCTCCA
Source organism: Allobosea sp. P4_E12 (assembly GCF_056401655.1). Classification (NCBI taxonomy): domain Bacteria; kingdom Pseudomonadati; phylum Pseudomonadota; class Alphaproteobacteria; order Hyphomicrobiales; family Alloboseaceae; genus Allobosea; species Allobosea sp. P4_E12. The sequence goes on from NZ_JBFUIY010000001.1 coordinate 184,523, forward strand.
GCATCTTGGGAACGGGCAGGCCCTCGAAGACCAGCATGCCGATCCCGGCGACAACGCCGCCGATCAGCAGCTGCCACGCGGCGATGGTCAGTGCCGGCGCCGAAACCGGCCAGCGCTTGGTGACGATCGTGCCCAGGGCCCAGCTCACGCTGGCGATCAGCGCGTAGAGCAGGCCGATGGAGAACGAGCCGCTGGCGAGCAATGGCAGGCCGAGGCACAGCAATCCCGCAGCGCCGAGGCCGAGGCCGAGAAGGCGCCTTCGGTCAAAGGGCTCGGCAAGGACGAACCGTGCGAGCAATGTCGCCCAGATCGGCATGGTGAAGGTCAGGATCGCCGCCCGCGAGGTCGGCGCGGCGAGCTGTGCGAAGGCAAGCAATACGTTGAAGGCGGCAATCGAAAGGAAGCCGGCAATCGCCAGCCTCAGCCATTGGCCTCTGGGCACCGCCAGAGACTGCCCACGTGCGAGCCCTATGGCGACCAGAGCCAGCCCCGCAAAGCTCATGCCGCCGGCCCGGAGCGTCCAGGGCGCGATCTCGGTCAGCGCGATGCGGACAGCCGGCCAGTTGAAGCCCCAGAGCAGACCGAGCAACGGAACGAGCAGAAGCGAACGGCCGGGGGTTTGCGACATGGCGTGACTATGGCCGAACCGGCGGCGCCATCGTCATGCCAAATCGCGCAGGAGCCGATGCACGTTTATCGCCCCGGCCGCCGCGCGGCGTCACTCCGGGACGCTCTCGACGCCGCACCATTCGGCCACGAACAGGGCCATGGTTCCGGTGATGCGCTTCAGCGAGGCGAGGCTAACCCGCTCGTCGAAAGCGTGGATGTTCTCCGAGATCGGGCCATAGCACAGCGCCGGAATCTTGTCGTAGAGCGCGTAGACGCGGGTATCGAGATAGCCCGCCGTCATGAAGCTCTTCAGTGGTTTGCCGGTCGCGCCCTGATGCGCCCGGCCGAGCACGGCCTCCGCCTCGCTGCCGGGTTCGAGCACATAGCCTTCCGAATAGAAGCCGTTGAAGGTCACGCTCGGCGGATTGTTGGCGAGGAACGAATCGCCACGCGCATGCGTCAGCACGCGGGCCTCGATCCGCTTCGCCAATTCCTCGGCGCTGACCCCGGGATAGAGTCCGATGCGGCAGTCGATCCTGCACCAGCACGGCACGGAGGAGGCCCAGTCGCCGCCCTCGATCTTGCCGATATTCAGGTTGATCGGATGGGCGACGTCCTCGAAATGCTCGCGTCCGGCCTTCTCCGCGTTGAGTTCCTCCTCGAGCTTCCGCAGCGCCCCGATGACGCGATAGGCCCCGTCGATCGCGTTCGCGCCCGCGCCCATCTCGCGCACATGCATCGGCACGCCACGCACCTCGATCTGGAACCAGAGCACACCGGTATTGGCGCGCACCAGCATTTCCTCCTCTGGCTCGGGGATAAGCACCGCATCGGCCTTGTAGCCGCGCAGATGCGTCATCAGCGCGCCGTTACCGGTCGATTCCTCCTCGACCACCGACTGCACGTAGACCGTGGCCGCCGGCTGCAGGCCGATGCGCCGGAGCGCGTCGAGGCAGAACAGGTTGGCGGCATGGCCAGCCTTCATGTCCGCGCCACCACGGCCATAGAGCCAATCTCCCTCGATCACCGGGTCGAAGGGCCGATGCGTCCAAAACGTGTCCGGCCCGGTCGGCACGACATCGACATGCGCCTGCAGGATCAGGGAGCGCCCCTTTTCCTCGCGCGGGTGATGGATGCCGACGACGATCGGCGCATCCGAATGCTCATCGGAGAACGGCGCACCACCGGGATGGGCCGCGATCGCCTCGCGATCCATTCCGAAGCGGTCCATCGTGAAGCCACGCCCCTTCAGCGCCCGGAAGACGAAATCCTGCACCGCGTGTTCTTGCCCGCGCAGCGAGCCGAAGCGGATCATCTCCTGGGTGAAGGCGATTTGCTCGGCAAAGCCGGCCTCCACTGAGGCAAGGATGCGGTCGCGAAGCGCGGGATCGAGAGGCATGGGCAGGTCTCCGGTCGGTTAGGCGGCAAGCAGGTGCTCGCCGTCACGCTCAGCCTTGTGCCGAGCATCCGCGCCTCGCGACGCGGATGGCAGGTGTGGACATGGATGGTCGGGACAGGCCCGACCAGGACGATGAGGCAATGGCCGGCAAGGCTGCGTCACAGCGCGAAGCGGCGGCCGCCGGGCACGGCGGCGAGCAGTTGGCGCGTGTAGTCATGCTGCGGATTGGCGAAGAGCGCAGCCGTCGGGCCGGTCTCGACGATACGCCCGCGCTGCATCACGGCGATGCGGTCGCAGATCTGCGCAGCCACGCGCAGGTCATGCGTGACGAACAGGATCGCCAGGCCGAGCCGCTGCTGGATATCCTTGATCAGCGTCAGGATCTGAGCCTGAACCGAGACGTCGAGCGCCGAGACTGCCTCGTCCGCGACCAGCACGTCGGGCTCGAGCGCGAGCGCGCGGGCGATGCCGATGCGCTGGCGCTGCCCGCCCGAGAATTCATGCGGGTAGCGGTCTATCGCATTGGCCGAGAGGCCGACGAGCTCAAGCAGCTCCCTTGCCCGCCCGAGCGCCTGCGCGCGCGGCGTGCCATGGGCCACCGGCCCGTCCGAGATGATCCGCCCTACCGTCTGGCGCGGATTGAGCGAGGCGAACGGATCCTGGAAGACCATCTGGATGCGCTTGCGATGCTCGCGCAGCGCTGCCGGACCGAGATCACTCAGGACGAGGTCTCCCAGGGCGATCCGCCCGCCATCGGGCTCGATCAGCCTGAGGCAGCAGCGCCCGACCGTCGACTTGCCCGACCCGGATTCGCCAACCAACCCAAGCGTTTCGCCGCGAGCCAGGGTGAAGCTGATATCGTCGGCAGCCTTCACCTCGCGACCGGGCCGGAAGAAGCTGCGCTTGCGATAGACCTTGCCGAGTTTCTCGACGCTCAGCACAGGCACGGTCTCGGCGATCGGCGGGCGCTCCGGCGGCGTCATCGACGGCACGGCCGCGAGCAGCCGCTTCGTGTAGTCGTGCCTCGGTTGCGACAGCACGGCATCGGCCGTGCCCTCCTCGACGAGTTTGCCCTGCTGCAGCACGGCGATGCGATCGGCGATCTCGGCAACGACGCCGAAATCATGGGTGATGAAGAGCACCGCCGTTCCATGCTTGCGACGCAGATTGTCGATCAGCTTCAGGATCTGCGCCTGCGTGGTCACGTCGAGCGCGGTGGTGGGCTCGTCGGCGATCAGGAGCTTCGGCTCGAGTGCGAGCGCCATCGCGATCATCACGCGCTGACGCTGGCCGCCGGAAAGCTCATGCGGATAGGCCTTGGCCAAGCGTTCGGGGTCGGGCAGGCCGACCTCGGTCAGCAACGCGAGCGCACGGGCACGGCGCTCGGCATTGCTGTGCAGGCCATGCGCCTCGAACGTCTCGACGATCTGGTCGGCCACCCGCATCACCGGGTTGAGCGAGGTCATCGGCTCCTGGAAGATCATGCCGACCTCACGGCCGCGCACGTCCTGCATCGCAGCCTCGTCGAGCGCCAGCAGATCGCGACCCGCAAGGCGGATCGCACCCGCAGCGGGCTTCACCGCCTTCGGCAGCAGCCCCATCACCGCATGCGCGATCATCGACTTGCCGGAGCCGGATTCGCCGACGACGCAGAGCGTTTCACCGGGAGCGATGGTCAAAGAGACATCCTCGACCGCGAAGGCGCGGTCGGCGAGGGCCGGGAGAGCTAGCTTCAATCCCTCGATCGCGAGAACGGGCGTCGTCATCACTCCCTCCCCCGCCCCAGACGCGGGTTCAGCGCGTCGTTCAGCCCCTCGCCGGCAAGATTGAGCGCAAGAACCGTGAGGAAGATAGCAAGGCCGGGGAAGAAGCTGATCCACCAGGCATCGATCAGGCGAGTGCGCCCGGCACCGACCATATAGCCCCAGCTCATCAGGTTGGGGTCGCCCAGCCCGAGGAAGGAGAGCGAGGATTCGAGCAGGATCGCCGAGCCGATCATCAGCGAGCCCATCACGATGATCGGCGCGATGGTGTTGGGCAGCACCTGGCTGAAGATGATGCGCGGCGTCGACTGGCCGATCGTCACGGCGGCCTGCACATATTCGCGCGTCTTCAGCGACAGGACCTCGCCACGCACCAGTCGCGCCACGGGCGGCCAACTGACTACCCCGATCGCGAGCACGATCGAACCAAGCTGTGGTTGCAGGATCGCGACCATGACGATGGCGAGTGCGAAGCTGGGGATCGTCTGGAAGAACTCGGTGAAGCGCATCAACGCATCATCGACGAAGCCGCCCGCATAGCCTGCAATCGCGCCGAGCGGCACGCCGATCAGCAGCGCGACCACCGTCGAGACCACGCCGATCATCAACGAGACACGCGCGCCATGCACCAGCCCTGAAGCGATGTTGCGCCCCAGCGTATCTGTGCCGAGCGGGAAGCGCTCCATGGCGAAGGGTGCAAGGAACGGACGGCCGACCGTGCGCCATGGCGATTGTGGAAAGAGCGACGGCGCCAGCAAGGCGAAGACGATGACGACGAGCAGGATGATCAACCCGACCACCGCCCCGCGGTTGCGCGCGAAACGCTTAAGGAAGCTCATGATGTCGCCTCGATGCGCGGGTCGGCCAGCCGGTAGACCAGGTCCGTGAGGATATTGAAGCCGACGACCATGGCCGACGAGACGAAGAAGACACCGAGCAGCACCGAGTAATCGCGCTGCACCAGGGCATCGAACATCAAGCGGCCGATGCCGGGCCAGGCGAAGACCGTCTCGGTCAGCACGGCCCCGCCGACGAGCTGGCCCGCCTGCAGGCCAGCCAGCGTCACGACCGGAAGGATAGCGTTGCGCGCGACATGCCGGCGCGAGACGACCCCGGGTGAAAGCCCCTTCGCGCGCGCCGTCTTGACGAAATCGGCACCGGCAATCTCCAGCATAGAGGCCCGCATCATTCGCGCGTAGAGCGCCGTGAAGAACAATCCGAGCGTCAGCGCCGGCAGGAAGAGATGCTGCGCGATATCGAGCGCCCGAGCGAGGCCGGTATAGTTCGCGCCGATCGTCTCGAAGCCGACATTCGGCACGAGGCCGAGCTTCAGCGAGAAGACGATCTGGCTCATCAGCGCGATCCAGAAGAGCGGTGTCGCGTAGAAGACGAGGGCAAGCGTGGTGATGACGCTGTCCTGCCAGCGCCCGGCACGCCGCGCCGCAAGCGCGCCCATCAGGACGCCCAACCCCAGCGAGACGAGAAAGGCTGCGCCGGTCAGCAGCAGGGTCGCGGGCAGTCGGTCCAGGATCAGCTCGAGCACGGGCCTCTGCTGGCGATAACTGAAACCGAGATCGAGCGAGGCATAGCCCTTGAGATAGATCCAGAGCTGTTGGATCAGCGGCTGGTCGAGGCCAAAGCGCGCCCGCAACTGCTCGAGCAGCACCGCATCGGCCGCACCGGCCTCTCCCGCGAGAACCTGCGCGGGATCGCCCGGTGCGGCGCGGATCAGGAAGAAATTCAGGATCGCGATGGCGAAGAGGACGACGATCCCCTTCACCAGCCGGCCCGCGAGAAATTGAGCGAGGTTCATCAAAATCCTTCGGCGCTACGGACGGGCAAGATGACCGGTCCGCGTCTCCCCGAAAGGAGCACGCTCAAACCCGGGATGGTCTTCAGGAAGAGGCGCGTCACAGAGTAGTGGCGTCATGTCGTCCCGGATCGCCGCGACGCGACGTCCGGGACGGCAATGGCCTCACTCCTTCCAGGCGTCGCGGAAACCGTCATCCACGCCAATGCCGGTGGTGACGAGGTTCTTGACGTTGCAGCGATAGATCGTCGGGAAGTCCATCTCGAGCAGCCAAAGTACCGGCAGCTCGTCTGCCAGCAGCTTCTGCACCTTGGTATACAGCTCCTGGCGCTGCGCATCTGTCGGCGCGACGGCCGCCTCGGCGAAGAGCTTGTCGACCTCCGGGTTCGAATACCCGCCGACATTGGCGAAGGGATTACCCTTGGCGATGTTGCTCGAGATGTAGCTGCGCGCCACACCCATCGCCGGATCGCCGAGCTGGTAGAGGAAGTTGAAATTCAGGTCGAAGTCCCAGTTGCTGGCCTTCTGGGTCCAACCGGGCACGTCGGTGTTTTCGATCTGAATCTTGACCCCGACATCCTCGAGATTCTGCTTGATCGCCTCGGACCAACGGCTCCAGGTCTCGCCATAGGGCAGGTTGAGCAGCTTGATCGTCTCGCCCTTGTAGCCAGACGCCTTGATCAGCTCCTTCGCCTTCGCCGGATCGAAAGCATATGTCGGCACGTCGGACGAGTAGAAGCGCGTCTTCGACGAGATCGGCCCTGTCGGCAGCTTGCCGAGCCCGCCCCAGACCACATCCTTCCCGAATTCGCGATCGATCGCGTACATCAGGCCCTGGCGGAATTGCTTGTTGCCGAGGATGCCGTTGCGCACATTCGGCGTCAGCCAGGCATGCGGGGCGAACATCTCCCAGCCGTTGGTCGTCATGCAGGTATTGGGCAGCTTCGAGAGCCGCGCCACGTCGTAGACATCGACAGAGCCCCCGGTCAGCACGTCGACCTTGCCGGTCTCGTACGCCACCGCGCGCGCCGCCGCATCCGGGATGATCTGCCAGTAGATCTCGTCGAGGTTCGGCTTGCCCTTCAGCCAATAGTTCTCGTTCTTGACGAGGTGGATATAGGAGCCCTTCTTCCACTCCTTCAGCTTGAACGGACCGGTGCCGATTGGCGTGTTGTTCGCCGGATTCGCCCGATAATCCGTGCCGTCATAGATGTGTTTCGGGATCATCGGCGCCGAAGCGACTTCCTGGGTCATGATCATCGGGCCGAAGGGCTGCTTCAGTGTGATCTTGACCGTGAGATCATCGACCTTCTCGATTTTCTCGACCTGAGCGTTGACGATCGGCCGCCAGCGCGGATGAACCTCGCGCAGGAACTTATCGAGGGTGAACACGACGTCGTCCGCCGTGAAGGGCTTGCCGTCATGCCAGGTCACGCCCTCCTGGAGCTTGAAGGTGTAGACCTTCGCGTCAGGAGAAATCTCCCAGCTCTTGGCGAGCGATGGCTGCGGATTGAGCTTCTCGTCGTAACGCAGCAGCGACTCGTAGATATTGCCGGCGACCATGTTGGTCGGGCCATTCTGGTTCAGCCCCTGCATCAGCATTGGAGGCTCGGGCTGCACCACGACATGCACGGTGCCCCCCTTCTTCGGCTCCTGCGCGGTGGCTGCCCCGAGCGCGAGCACTGAAGCGGCAAGCGCCAGGCCAAGTCTCAATCCGGTCATCGTTGTTCTCCCGTTCCCCTGTGCCGGTTCCGGCAGCTGCGTGAGCGCACCGGGCACGGCCTCTCTTTTCGACTGGCATCGCGGCCTACCGGGATCGCACCCGAACATGTGCCGATTAGCAAGCTCCGCGCCATTGAAAGCCAGAGTCAAAATTCGTGTCAATGACTGACATGGCGTGTTATTAGACGACACGATGAAAGATCGGGCGATTGGCGCTGCGAGAGGGCCGATGAACAGCGCAGGCGACAGCCGGACCGCGAAACTTCCGCCGGGCGTCCCGATCGTCAGGGCGCTCGACCGGGCCATTGCCCTGCTCCGCGCCTTCCGCCCCGAGCAACCACGCCTCGGGCTGAGCGAGCTCGCTCGCCAGGTCGGACTCGACAAGGGCACGACGCGGCGGCTGCTGCAGACATTGCAGCTCAACGAACTGGTCGAGCACGACGAACGCTCGCAGACCTATGCATTGGCGGTCGGGCTGATCGAACTCGGCAGCGCCGTCACGACCGGGCGCGAGCTTCGGGACGTGGCCGGCCCCTATCTGACCGAGATCGCCGAGAAGACCGGCGCGACCTCGTTCCTATGGGTTCATATCTCGGGCCGCGCACTCTGCGTGGACCGCGTGCGCGCCTCACTGCCGCATGTCGATGCGACATGGTTCGCGGTCGGTGCTCAGGCGCCGCTGAACTGCGGCGGCGGCCCACGGGTGATCCTGGCCTATCTCGACGAGGCGCAGCGGCGACAGGCACTGGCCCTGGAACTGCCAAAGCGCGCGCCGGCAAGCCAGACGGACCCCGACCTGCTCTGGCGCGAGGCTGATCGTATTCGCGCGCAAGGCTGGGAGCTGGCCGCCGACGACTTCTTCATTGGCTTGACGGGCGTCGGCGTACCGATCTTCGACCGCAGCGGCGCGCTTGCCGGCGCACTCAGCATCTCGTCGCTGACCTCGATCGTCGCACCTGAAGGGCGCCCAGCGCATCTCGATGCCTTGCAGGACGCTGCCATGCGCATCGGGGCGCGCCTTCTCCCCGCCTGATCGACGTCTGCCTAAGCAGCAGGCTAGGGAAAGGCAGCTGATTCCTGTATGGGACGCAAGGCGCGCGACGAACCCGCCAATCGGCGAGCGCGCTTGCCGACTGGAGCCGACGCTCGGGCTCTCAAGGGCTTCGAGCGTTCATTTCGCTGCAATGAAGCATGGCCATCACCGCTGAGGCGGTCAATCCACGGCCTTTAAGGCGTTGGACGGCTATTCGATATTGATTTGCCGGCTTTCTAACATAGGTTCTGTTTACGGATGGGAGGGCACAGGTTTCGATGAAGAAGGCGAAGTCAGGATTGGGGAAGCCGCGCTCGCAGATCGCCGCGCTCCCCATCCGCCGATCGCCGACGGGGGAGCCGGAGCTTCTCCTGGTCACGACACGCACGACGCGGCGATGGATCGTTCCCAAGGGCTGGCCCATCAAGGGCAAGAAGAACCATGAGGCTGCGGCGATCGAAGCGCGCGAAGAAGCCGGCGTGATCGGCAAGGCCCACAAGAAGCCCGCGGGGCGCTACATCTATTGGAAGCGGATGAGCGACCACTTCGTTCTCTGCAAGGTGGCGCTCTATATTCTTGATGTCGAGCGTCGGCTTGAAAAATGGGCCGAGCACAATCAGCGGCTTTCGCACTGGTTCACGCTTGAAGATGCTGCCGAGATTGTCGACGAGCCCGGCCTGAAGGCTGCGATCCGCGCGCTGAAGTTGAATTGACCGACGCTGCGGGTTGCGCAGACTCAGCGCCCCTCGGCGGCGCCTCCTGATCCCGGTCACCGCCCGGTCAGGAACAGGCCGGAGACAAAATAGGCGATAGCCGAGATCAGTCCTGCCATCGGCATCGTCACGATCCAGGCGAAGACGATGCCGCGAGCCACCCCCCATCGCACGGCCGTCACGCGCCGGGCGGCGCCGACACCGATGATCGCGCCTGTGATCGTATGCGTCGTCGAGACGGGGATGCCGAGATAGGTCGCCATGAACAGCGTGATCGCGCCGCCCGTCTCCGCGCAGAAACCCTGCTGGGGTGAAAGCCGGGTGATCTTCGAGCCCATGGTGTGAACGATCCGCCAACCTCCACAGAGCGTGCCGAATGCCATGGCCGCCTGGCAGGAGATGACGACCCAGAACGGCACCGAGAACGTCTCGCCCATCATGCCATGCGAGAACAGCAGCACCGCAATGATGCCCATCGTCTTCTGCGCATCATTCGCCCCGTGTCCGAGCGAGTAGAGCGAAGCCGAAACGAACTGCAGCAGCCGGAAGGTGCTGTCGACCTTGATAGGGGCCACGCGCAGGAACACCCAGGAGACGATCAGGACGAGGACCAGCGCCAGGGCGAAGCCGATGGCCGGAGACATGAAAATCGCGACGAAGGTCTTGCCGAGCCCCCACCAGACGATCGACGAGAAGCCAGCCTTGCTCAGCCCGGCCCCGACCAGTCCGCCGATCAGTGCATGCGACGAACTCGACGGAATGCCTGCAATCCAGGTGACGACATTCCAGACGATGGCGCCGGTCAGGGCACCGAAGATGACACGGTCATCGACGATGGCGGTCTGGACAATGCCGGACCCGACGGTCTCGGCGACATGCAGGCCGAAGAACAGGAACGCGATGAAATTGAAGAAGGCAGCCCAGAACACCGCCCAGCGCGGCGCCAGAACCCTGGTCGAGACGATGGTCGCGATCGAATTGGCCGCATCGTGAAGTCCGTTCAGGAAATCGAACAGAAGCGCGACCGCGATCAGGAAGACCAGGGCAAAGGCGACGCTTGAGAAATCCACCGGGCCAACCGCCTAGAGATGTTCGAGGACGATACGGCTGACGCGCTTGGCGACATCCTCGAAACGGTCCACCACCTTCTCGAGATGGTCGTAGATCTCTGCGCCGACGATGAAACCCATCGTGTCCGAAGTCTGGTGCGCCTTGAACAACGCCTTCAGGCCCTGGTCGTGCAGTTCGTCGGATCGCTCCTCGATGGCCCGGATATCCTTGGCGAGTGCGCCGATCGAAATCGCATGTTTCTTGATGTCGCGCAGCATCGGCAGCAGCACGACGACGCGCTCGGACGCCTGGACGATGACCGCCCCGAGTTCCTTCATGCAGGGCTCGAAGCTCGTAACCTCGAACAGCGTGATCGCCTTTACGGTCTTCTGCATCTGGTCGATGGCATCGTCCATCGAACCGATCAGCTCCTCGATATCGCCACGGTCGAAGGGCGTGATGAAGGTGCGGCCGACTTCCAGCATTACCTCCGCGGCGATCTCGTCAGCGCGATTTTCCTGGAAAAGCACCTCGGTGCAACCTGCCTCCACCGGGGTTTCGCCCCTGAGGAGGCCGTTCAGGGCCGCGGCACCTGCCACCAATGTCCTGGAATGGCTCTCGAACAGGTCGAAGAACTTGGGCTCCTTGGGCAGGAGCTTCTGAAACCAGCCGAGCATCGGCGCCTCGTTATGTCATCGATCCGTCACAATCGCGATAAGCGGTTGGTATATCGCTGTAAAGCGGCATGCGCGATCGCACGGGGCGTAATCCCGAGGGCGGCCGTCGCTAGGTGATTGAGAGGGAAATGGTGGGCCGGGCCGGATTCGAACCGGCACCGGCGCTGTTATGAGCAGCGAGCTCTAACCGTTGAGCTACCGGCCCGCTCTTCGCCTAACACCCTCGCCTTCTGTCCCGCAAGACCCCAGGCAGCCCCCGCAACTGAAACGGCCCCGCTGCGTCTCGCGAGCGGGGCCGTTAGCAATGGTTGGATGCAGTGGATCGCTCAGGCCGCCCGGGCGACCGACGCCCCGCCGTGCCCGGCGACGTGTCCCTCGCGGAACTGGAAGCGCCCGATATGTTCGGTCAGCGCGCGGGTCTGCTCATCCGTCAGTGCGAGCGCGGCATTCGTCTCCTCGACCAGCGCAGCATTCTGATGCGCCATCGTGCCGATGCCGTCGATCTCGTTGTTGATGGCGGAAACGTCGCTTGCCTGGCTCCGCGCCGTTTGCGAGATGCCGTTCATCAGTCCGGAGAGATCGTTGACCGAGGACACAATACTTTCGAACATCGCCGAGGTCTCCTCGACGAGGCCGACACCGACCGCGACATCGCCATGCGCGGCCTCGACCAGGCGCTTGACGTCGTTCGAGGCATCCGCCGAGCGCTTCGCGAGACTGCGCACCTCGGCCGCGACGACCGCGAAACCGCGGCCGCTGTCGCCGGCGCGCGCCGCCTCCACTGCCGCATTGAGSGCCAGCAGGTTGGTCTGGAARGCGATCTCGTCGATCATCGAGATGACTTCCGAGATCTTGTCCGACGACGCGCGGATGCGGCGCATCGCGTCCAGCGCCGAGGCGACGACCTTTTCGCCCTGCTGGGCACGCTGCTCGGCGCTCTCGGCCATGCCCATGGCTTGCGAGGCCTCGTCGGCCGTCTTCTTCACGGTGCCCGCGAAGGCGCCGAGCTGATTGGTCGCCATCGAGACAGCGTTGCTTTCTTCCGTCGTACGCTCGGCGAGGTCGGTGACACCATCGAGAATCTCGCTGGTCGCACTGCGCACGGCCGAAACCGTATCCGAAAGACGCGCGAGCGTGCTTTCGAACTCTTCGGCGAGGCCGTTGGCGCCGTCCTTGAGCTCGGCGAAAGCGCCGTGATAGCTGCCCTTGACCCGGGTCGAGAGCTGGCCAGCCGACAGTTCGGCCAGCACTTCGCAGGTTTCCGAAAGCCCGGCCTGGACGGTTTCGAGCAGGGCATTGACGGAACCCGCAAGCGCGTTGAGCTCGGCATCTGCGAAGCTTGCCGAGACGCGGCGGCTGAAGTCGCCGGCGGCCGCGGCCTCGACCACCTGGCCGAAGGCTTCCCCCAGCTCCTGCATCATCTCACGACGGCGCTGCTGCGCCAGGGCCTCGTCCTCGATCTTCGCAGCTTCGGCGGCTCGCAGCGCCAAGGCATTGTCGCGGAACAGCAGCACGCTGCGCGCAATGTCCGAGATCTCGTCATTGCCCTTGGTCTCGACGGTTGCGTCCAGCTGCCCATCGGCAATGGCCCGTGTCGCCGTCCACAGCTTGTTGAGACGGCCGACGATCATCGGGCGGACATAGAAGAGCGAGAGCGCCAGCGCGACGAGCAGCGAGCCGAGGCCGATTGCGCCGAGCCACCACTTGCTGTCCTCGATCAGGTTGCCGGTCGACGTGCCCGCGGAATGCGCCTCGTCACGAGCCGCCTTGACCAGCGTCTCGACCTCGCGGCGCACCACTTCAGCCGCGCGATTGAGGTCCGACAGGCCGGCGCGGATTGCGCCCTGAGTCACGATGTCGCGGTCGCGCACATCGAAAAGGCCGCTGCTTCCTTCGGCGACGTTGAGGATCGCATTGACCGAGCGCACGCGGCCCTGGTTCGGCACGATCTTCTCAGCGTCGGCGAGGCCGGTGCGGACAAGCTTGGCAATGGCCTGGAAGCGTTCGCGCGCGGTTCCAAGCTGCGAGCTGTCGCTGATCTGGGCGATCTCGCGCAGGATGCCGCCGAGCTCGCTGACATCGGCCTGTAGGCTTCTGGCCAGGTCGAAGGCCGTGAAATCGCGGCCGGCGAGCGATTTCAGAGCCGAGGTCAGCTCGTCGCCCGACAGATTGGCCGCATTCTCGATGCCATAGGCAAGATTGAACTTCGCCTCTTCAGCCTCGGTTCCGACAGCCCTGACGAAGTCCTCTCGGGCCTTTCCCAGGGTCTCGATCGCGATCTGCGCCTCGCTGGAGTTGCGCAACCGCTGCCCCGTCAGATCGTTCAGATCGTTGATCTGCCGTGAAAGTTCGTCGATCGCCTTCTGGGCCTTTGCCTTGTCCTGCCCGCGATCGGAGATCTTGCGCAGCAGTTCGAACTGCTTGGCTTCAATGAGATCGAGCTCTCCCGTCAGCTCGGACCGCTCCTTGGCATTCTGGACTTCGCTGAAACGCGCGGCGAGTGCCGTGGATTTCGTCGCCGCCTGCGAGAGCTCGAGCGCCAGCTCGACCACCGGCATCTTGTTCTCGATCATGTCGTTGACCGTCTGGTTCACCCGGCCATAGGAAAACCAGGCGACCGCGGATGCGACGATCGTCAGTACGGTCAGAATGCCGAGCGCGGCATAGATGCGCGCGGCAATGCCGACGCGCAGCGGCGTGCGCTGCCGCGTGGGCTTCTTGACCTTCTTCATAGTCGTTCTCCGGGATGCATGCAGCGCGCGACGGCGGGGCCTCAGGAAGGAAACCGCGACGCAGACAGCGGGGCCCGGCAGGAGCCTCGTTGATCAGGCATGAACAGTTCCCCAGCTCTCTTTAGGTCAGCCCTTAGAGTTAGGCTTCTTGAGCCCTAGGATCGGGGACATGCGCTTAAAAAACGCTTAAGTGAGCGCCCTGTTCTGAATCGCCCGATGGAACGGGCGATTCAGCTTCCGTTAACCTCTTCGAAAGGCCGGCGCGCACCGGTCCGGCTCAATGCGTCAACGTCGGTATCTTGGTTTTGGTTGCGATGGCTTCAGCGAGCTTCTTGACGAGYTGCGTATTGCCTTCAGTCAGCGTGCCTCCTTGAAAGAAACCGGGCCACTTCCTGACTGGCAACCAGTTTGTCGTGCCTGAATCGCCGAAGAAGACCAGCATCCTGTTTTCCTGATCCATCTTGACGCTGGAACTCCACTTGTAATTAAGGCCAGGGGCAGCGGGCGGCGTACCCGTCCAGGTCCGTGGCATGATGTCAGCTGCTGGATAATCAGGATTCTTCAGGGATTGGCTGTGGGATGGCTGGTGCGCATCGGCGTCGGTCCAGACGGCAATGACGTTGAACGATGCCGTGATCACCTGGCCTGCGCTCGCTCCACCGACCACGGCCGCGCCCTTCTTGATCCAGTTCGAATTCATGCCCTCATTGACGCATTCGAGACCCGATTCAGGCAGGTCGCCGCCACCGCTGGCCTGTTCCGGCGATACGAAGTTCGAGAAGAGCGTCGACTGGTCGGGCAACCTCCAGAACTCGCCCACTTTCATGGGAGGCCGGTCGCCATAGTCCCGAGGGTCTTTTTTTGTGCCGCTATTGCCCCCGAAATCACGGTAGAAAATGGGCTTCACCCGCATCGACTCGAAGGGATCGATCTTCTTCGCCTTCAGCTCATCGTTCAGATTCTTCTCGAAATTCAGGGCAGCGTTCTTCACCGCGTTGAGCGTGTTCTGCATCGACCCGGTCGCGTCGATGCACATCACCAGATCGAGATGGCGGACCTGCGGCCGTGCGATGAGCGCCTTCGCCGTGGTCGCGACCTTGGTCGAGGATCCTCCGATGAAGTTGCCGAACATTGTCTTGACGTTCGCGCTCGCATCCCCCTTCACCGCTGCCGCACCGTCGACGATGGCAAAGCTGGAGATGACGGCGGTGCCGGGAAAGCCCGGCGGCAAGGCCGCCGTTAGGTAGCGGTTCGCGGCGGCAATCCGCTCGCTGTCGCTTTCGTTCAGCTTGGCCGCGGCCAGAACCGCCGAATCGAGGGCGCTTTGCAGATCGATGCGGGCATTCTGGGCCTGCGACGTATCGACGAGAACGCCTATGAGCGCGATCAGCGGAACCAGCAGGATCGCGAAGATCATGGCAATGGCACCGCGTTCGTCTCCGCGCAGTCGGGACGACAAAACGCTCAGTTTGCGGAGACGAAGAACGACCGAGCGATGCATGGCGATGGTTGTCCAATGGAGTTTGACCCATGGAAAGAACCATCTGGCCCTGTCACAATTGTTAATGCGCTGCTTCAACCTCTTGGCGCAGTGAAGAATCCTTTAGCGTGATCGCAGAAACCTGGCAGCAACCCGGCGCTCATGCGCCCGGAAGCGGCGGCACTGGCCGCGGACGGCCGTCCTCGTCGATCGCAACGAAGGTGAAGGTCGCATCGGTGACCTTCTCGTGCAGGGTCGTCCGAAAGCGCTTCGCCCAGGCCTCGACATGGATCTTCATCGAGGTCCGGCCAACGGATTCGACTTGGGTGTAGACGCTGAGGACATCGCCGACCTTGACCGGGCGGATGAAAGTCATGGCTTCGACCGCGATCGTCACCACCCTGCCCTGTGCACGATCGACGCCGGCTATTCCACCGGCCGAATCCATCCGAGACATCACCCAGCCGCCGAAGATGTCGCCATTGGCATTGGTATCGGCCGGCATGGCGATGGTGCGAACCGTCAAATCGCCCAACGGCTCCTCGTCCGGCTTTAGGCCTGGCTCGATCATCTCTGCTCCCTTCCTCTCCGACATGGAGGGAATGGAGCACATGACGCAGCATCGGCGCCAGCGCGAAGCCTGTGGCAATCCCCACGAACGGCCTCGAGACAATTGCGCAGGAGCCCGCGAAGCCCCTTCCGGCATCGCCATTGAGAAGGGAAGACCAGCGCTGCTGGAGAGGCTCCCTGCGGCGCTGACGATCCATGGATCGCAGAGACATCGGTCCTCGCTCCTGCGCTATGATCAGTCGTTGAGGAGGACGCCATGACGAGACCACCGGCCATGATTTGCATTTCGCTGCGCTATGCGGATGCTCCGCGCATGTATGACTGGCTGATCGAGGCCCTCGGCTTCGAGAAGCACGCCGCCTATTACTCGGACGACGGCAAGACGCTGCTCCATGGCGAGCTTCGCATGGGCGAGAGCTTCGTGATGCTCGGCTCTGCCGACAACAATCCCTTCGGCAAGCTGGTTTCACGCCCGGCTGAGCTCGGTGGCACCACAGCCTCGCCCTATATCGCAACCGACGATATCGATGCCCGGTGCGAGCGCGCCCGCAAGGCCGGTGCCGAGATCTGCATGGAGCCGACGGACCAGCCCTATGGCAGCCGCGACTTCATCTGCAAGGATCCGGAGGGGCATGTCTGGTGCTTCGGCACCTATCGGCCGGGACCGATGGCGGGGTGATCAGGCTGGCTGCAGCCGCGGCCTTGCCCGCAGCATCAGCCAGGAGACCACGGCGAGATTGATCAGGTTCCAGGCCAGCCCGTTCAGGAAGGCAACCCTGTAGGAGGCAAAGAGGTCGTAGATCAGCCCGGAGATATAGCCGCCGAAGGCCATGCCGAGAATCGTCGCCGACATCACGATGCCGATCCGCACCCCGGCCTCCTTGGCCGGCAGGTACTCGCGGATGATCACCGCATACATCGGCACGATCCCGCCCTGGAACAGACCAAAGATGCCGGTGACGATGTAGAGCGAGGTCAGCCCGTCGAAAAAGAGATAGAGGAAGAGCGCAACACCCTGCATCACCGAGCCAAGCGCCAGGGTTGCCGCTCCGCCGATCCTGTCAGAGACGAAGCCGGAACCGATGCGGCTGACGATGCCGAGCAGCAGCATCAACGAGAGCATTTCGGCGCCACGCGCGACGCCGTAGCCAAGGTCGCCGCAATAGGCGACGATATGGACCTGCGGCATCGCCATTGCGACGCAGCAGGCGAAGCCGGCGACCGAAAGCAGCAATTGCAGCTGGTTCGCTGAAAGGCCGAGATCGCCGCGAGCCCCGGCACTCGAAGCCTCGGCCGCTGCCAGCGTTTCGGCGGCCGGGCGCCTGCGGAAGAACAGGGAAAGCGGCACCAGCACAACCAGCGCCGTCAGGCCGATGCCGATATGCGTGGCGCGCCAGCCATGGTTCTGCAATCCCCAGGTGATCACCTGCGGCCAGATCACGCCCGCGAGATAGCTGCCGGATGCTCCGAAGACCACGGCGAGCCCGCGATGCTTGCGGAACCAGTGCGAGAGATCGGCGATCAGAGGCGAGAACCCCGCAGCGCCGCCGATCCCGATCAGCAGGCCGTGGGCGAGCGCGAATTGCCAGAGCGTGCCGGCAAGACCCGCAAGCACATAGCCCGCACCGAGGAAGACCCCACCCATCACGATCGGAACGACGATGCCGTAACGATCGGCGATCCGGCCCATCAGGATATTGCCGACGCCGAAACCGAGCATGACGGCGGTATAGGGCAGCGAAGCGCCCGCCCGCGCCGTGCCGAACTCAGCCTGAACGGAGGGAAGCACGACGACCACGGACCAGGTGCCGACGCAGGCGACGGTGCCGACGAGCAGCGCCATCGCCAGCCGCAGCCAGGCATAGGAGGAATCAGGCGCGTAGCGCTCGTGCTGAAGAGACATGTTTCCTCGCCGGCCGATTTTAGAGAACGGCTCTCTTATGACGCGGCGATGATTAGGCACCGCGAACCCACGCGGCAAGCGCGCCGGCCGCAGTGGGGCACGGCGTCCGCAGCGCGACGCGGCAGTTCTGGCATGCCAAAGGCAGACGGCGCGCGGGGTGCCTATCCCTCGGCCCGCGAGACCTCGGTTCGCCCGCGGACCAGGCTACGGACGCCGCATCATGATCATCTTCTCCTGCGCCATCTCGCGCATGGTGAAGGGAATGCCGCCAATGCCGTAGCCGGACTCGCGCCGGCCCGCGAAGGGCATCCAGTCGGTCCGAAATGCGGTCGGGTCGTTGATCATCACCGCGGAGGCATCGAGACGGTCGGCGGCCCGCATCGCGACATCGATATCCTGCGCGAAGACGCTGGCCTGGAACGCGACCGGGAGCGAATTCGCCTGTGCGATCGCGTCATCGAGCCGCCGGTAGCGATAGACGCAGGTCACAGGCCCGAAGACCTCTTCGCGCGAGACCTTTGCCTCAGTGGACGGGTCAAGCAGCACGGTCGGTTGCAGGGTCGTTTCCGAGATGCGGCCGCCGCCGACTGCGAGCTTCGCCCCACCGCTCACGGCCTCCTCGACCCACGAGGCGATCCGGTCGGCCTCGCGGGGATGGATCAGCGGCCCGACTTCGGTATCGGCAAGCGTCGGATCCCCGACACGCAGCTTCGCGACCCGCGCGATCAAGCGTTCGGTGAATGCCGCAGCGATGTCCTCATGCACGAAAATGCGCTGCGTCGACACGCAGACCTGCCCTGCATGATAGTAGCCGCCCTTGACGATCGGCTCGATGATGCGGTCGAGATCGGCGCTGCGATCGACGATCGCGGGTGCCGCTCCGCCATGCTCCAGCGCCGAGCGTGCGCCATGGGCAAGCTTGCTGTGCAGATACCAGCCGACCTTCGCCGAGCCGATGAAGCTCAGGAAACCGATGCGCCGGTCTATCGCCAATTTCTCGGCAAGCGCATTGCTCTCAGGAATGAAGCTCTGGCACCAGGCCTCCGGCAAGCCGGCTTCGTGAACGAGAGCCACGAAGTCGCGGCAGGAAAGCGGCGTCGGGCCGGCCGGCTTGATGATCACCGGACAGCCGACGGCGATCGCCGGAGCGACCTGATGCACGATCAGGTTCAGCGGATGGTTGAAGGCCGAGATCGCGGCGACGATCCCGATCGGCTCCTTGGTGGTGAAGGCCCAGCGGCCCGCTCCCGCCGCCGAGAGGCCCATCGGAATCTCGCGCCCGGCAAAATTCCGCAGCTCGTCGGCGGCATTGTGCACGCCGTCGATTGCGCGGGTGGTTTCGACGATGGCGTCCGGCAGCGGCTTGCCACCCTCGCGCGCGATCTGCATGGCAAAATGATCGCGTCGGGCCTCCATGAGACCGGCCAGTCGCCGTAGAATGGCGATGCGCTCATAGGGCTTCAGCCAGCCATCCCGATCCCGGAACACACGTTCGGCCGCCTGCAGCTTGGCTTCGAGCGCAGCAGCGTCATCGGTCTCGATTTCGGCGATAGGAGCGCGGTCAAAGGCTTGAACAATCTGCAGCATCGTCCCTCTCCCGTCAGGCCAGCTCGATATCGGGCGTACGGTTGCGCAACTCGTCCACCAGAACGCGCGTGTTCTCGGAATAGTCGATCGGCACCTCGACGAGATGAACGCCGCCACCCGCGAATGCGGCTTCCAGCGTTGGAGCAAGATCCTCCGCTGCGGCGACGCGAGACCCCTTGGCACCATAGGCTTCGGCATAACGGACGAAATCCGGATTGCCGAAGGTCAGGCCGAAATCCGGGAAATTATCGACCGCCTGCTTCCAGCGGATCATGCCATAGGCATTGTCGTTGAGGATGACGACGACGAGATTGAGGCCGAGCCGGACGGCGGTTTCCATCTCCTGCGAGTTCATCATGAAGCCGCCATCGCCGCAGACGGCCATGACGCGGCGTTCGGGATACAGCATCGCCGCCATCATCGCGGAGGGCAGCCCTGCCCCCATCGTTGCGAGCGCATTGTCGAGCAGCAGCGTATTGGCGACATGGGTGCGGTAGTTTCGGGCGAACCAGATCTTGTACATGCCGTTGTCGAGGCAGACGATGCCATCCTCCGGCATCACCTGGCGTACGTCATGGACGATGCGCTGGGGCGTGATCGGAAAGCGGTCCTCATCGGCACGGTCATTGATCCGCGCCAGGATCCTTTGACGCAGATCGAGCAGCGACACATCGGGTTCAAGCTTGCCGCCGAGCCGTTCGGCAAGCTGCGTCACGGTCGCGCCGATATCGCCGATCACCTCGGCGTCGGGGTGGTAGACCTGCTCCACATTGGCGGATTGATAGCCGATATGGATCACCTTCGGACCGCCAGCGCTCTGCATCAGGAAGGGCGGCTTCTCGACCGTGTCGTGACCGATCGAGATGATCAGGTCGGCCCGGTTCACGGCCTCATGGACATAGTCTCGTTCGGAGAGGGCAGCGGTCCCCATATAGAGGTTCGAGCCGCCGGTGACGGCGCCCTTGCCCATCTGGGTGTTGAAGAAGGGCAGCCTTGTACGCCGCACAAAGGCCGAGAGTGCCTCGACGAGACGCGGCCGGTTGCCGGCAGCACCGATCATGACCAGCGGCCTCTTTGCCGCCAGGATCATCTCGGCCGCGCGGTCGAGCGCCGCGGTCTGCGCAACCGGCCGCTCGAGCGGATGAACCGGGATGACGGGGATGTCGTCGATCTCCTCGGCAGCGACATCCTCGGGCAACTCGAGATGCACCGGCCCCGGCCGTTCTTCCATCGCGACGCGGAAGGCGTCGCGCACAGCAGCCGGGATGCTGGCGGCGCTGACGATCTGCCGTGTCATCTTGGTCAGCGGCTTCATCGAGGCGACGACATCGACGATCTGGAAACGCGCCTGCTTGGCGGTCATGATCGCCTTCTGGCCGGTGATCATGATCATCGGCATGGCACCGAGATGGGCATAGGCCGCGCCGGTCGAAAAGTTCAGGGCACCCGGTCCGAGCGTCGCGATGCAGACCCCCGGTCGGCCCGTCAGCCGACCATGCGTCGCCGCCATGAAGGCCGCAGCCTGCTCATGCCGCGTCAGGACGAGCTTGATACCGGAATTGCGGAGGGACTCGACGACATCGAGATTTTCCTCGCCCGGCACACCGAAGATGCAGTCGACGCCCTCATTCTCGAGCGCCGCTACCAGGAGATCGGACCCCTTCTTCATCACTCGCTGCCTTTCACAAGAGCACTGCCCCGGGGGCAGAGGCTAGAGCGCCGCAGCGCGAAGGGAAAGCGTCATCGGCCACGCTGCCTCGGTATTCGTCGCGAGGACATCCCTTGCCAGGAGAGCCAACCGGCGCACCTGCAGTCGCCCCTCGTCTGCTCATGCCCAAAGATCAGATGCCGAATAGCATCGGCGGCGCGCAATTCCGGTGCACGGAAACTATCGGGCAAACGTGCAGGCTTGGCAGCGGTTGCCGCAGCGTCTCTAGGATAGCCACGCACACTTTCCGATTCGCTGGCCTGGCCTACCCCGGAAAACTGACGATGAACCGGGGACTTTTGCTCGCCCTGATGGCAGCGAGCGCGCCGATCGCGATCGCCACTGCAAGCGAGCAGGATGCCGAGGAGCTCTCGAAACAGCTGCAGAACCCGGTCGCGAGCATGATCAGCGTACCGATTCAAAGCAATTTCCAGTTCCGTGGCGGGCCTGATCGGGATGGCTTTTCGTCGACCAGCAACATCCAGCCGGTCATCCCGGTGTCGCTGAACCAGGACTGGAACCTGATCGTCAGAACAATCCTGCCCGTCATACACCGTGAAAGTTACGGCCCGGCCGATGGCGTGGGCCTCGGCGACACCACCCAGAGCTTCTTCTTCACGCCGAAGACCCCGAAGAACGGCTTCGTCTGGGGTATCGGGCCGGCCTTCATGTGGCCGACGGCAACAAGTGACCGCTTCGGCTCGGGCAAATGGGGAGCGGGGCCGACCGCCCTGATGCTGGTTCAGGACGGAGCATGGACGGTCGGCGGGCTGGCCAATCATATCTGGTCCTATGCCGGCCCCGAAGGACGCAAGGATGTCAGCGCGACGTTCCTGCAGCCCTTCCTGTCTTACAGCCTCGGCCAGGGCCTCAGCCTCTCCCTCAATACGGAAGCAAGTTACGACTGGATCGCCCGGCAATGGACGGTTCCGATCAATGTCGGCGTCGGCCAGGTATTCAAGCTCGGCAATCAGGCGATGAGCGCCGGACTAGGCTTCCAGTACTATGCGGTCAGACCGACCGAAGGGCCGCGCTGGGGCGTTCGTGCCACGCTGACCTTCCTCCTCCCGGAGAAATAGGAGCGAAACGCGCGGGCGTCCGGCTTGCTGCGGATGGAGGCGTTGGGCATCCTTTCCCGATGGCGGGGATCTGCATCTACGGCGCCGGTTCGGTCGGCTGTTATATCGGCGGCCGGCTGCTCGCGGCTGGCGCCGATGTCAGCTTCGTCGGCCGTGAGCGCATCGCCTCCGAGATTCGCCGGCATGGCCTTGCACTGTCGCATTACCAGGGTGGACGCTGGCAGCTCCCGCCATCGACCATCGACTTCTCGACCGTTGCCGGGGCTGCAAAGGCAGTTGGGCTGGTATTGGTGACCGTGAAGTCGGCTGCGACACGTGCTGCCGCTGCCGAACTCGCAACGATTCTCGGCCCCAAGACCATCGTCATCAGCTTCCAGAACGGCCTGGGCCATGCCGACCGTCTGCGTAACGCCTTGCCAGGCCGAACTGTGCTGGAGGGCATGGTCCCGTTCAATGTGGTGATGTCGGGGCCAGGCACCTTCCATCAGGCGTCGCAAGGCGCGCTTGCGGTCAAGGCGCATGCGGAGCTTGATCCCTATCTCGCAGCCTTCACAGCCGCCGGGCTGCCGCTCAGCCAGTACCCGGACATCGTGCCGGTTCAATGGGCAAAACTGCTGTTCAATCTCAACAACGCGATCAACGCACTCGCCAACGTCCCGCTGAAGGAAGAACTGTCGCAACGCGCCTACCGGCGCTGCCTTGCGCTGGCCCAAGCGGAGGCCCTCGCACTGCTGGAACGCTCAGGCATTCGTCCGGCCCGGCTGACGCCATTGCCCGCCAGCTGGCTTCCACGGCTGCTCGATGCGCCTGACTGGGTATTTGCAAGGCTGGCGAGCAAGATGCTGACGATCGCCCCGGTCGCGCGCTCCTCGATGGCGGATGATCTTGCAGCTGGCCGCCCGACCGAGATCGACTGGATCAATGGCGAGGTGCTGCGCCTGGCCGAGCAGCATGGAACACGCGCGCCAGCGAACGAGCGGCTGCATGCATTGGTGCAGGCGGCCGAGAGGAGCACCACGCGCCCGCACTGGTCCGGAGAAGCCTTGTTTGCGGAACTGCGGCAGGCGGCCGGCACGCACGAACAGCGGGCCGTACGGCGATAGCCGCCCCCGGATAAGCAGGCGATGCCGCTCAGGCGCCGCCAGTCAACGGGGCATAGGCCGCGGCATCCAGTGGCCGGCCGAGCAGATAACCCTGCGTTGAGTCGCAACCCTCGCAGATCAGGAAGTCGAGCTGTTCGGGTGTTTCGACGCCTTCCGCCACCACCTCGATGCCCAGGGCATGCCCAAGCTGGATGATGGCGCGGGTGATCGCAACGGCTTCGAGCGTGACGCCGAGCGTTGCGACGAAGCTGCGGTCGATCTTCAGCGTCGTCAGAGGAAAGCGATGAAGATAGGACAGCGACGAATAGCCGGTGCCGAAATCATCGAGCGCGATCCGCACCCCAAGTGCGCGCAGGCGCGACAGGGTTGCCATGGCGCGGTCGGCATCGGTGACCATCACCCCTTCGGTGATCTCGAGTTCCAGCCGCTCCGGATCGAGGCCGGTCTCCCTCAGCACCTCCTCCACGAGGCCGGGCAGCGCGTCAGCCGCGAATTCGAGCGGCGAGATGTTGACGGAGATCCTGAGGGGCTCTTTCCAGCGCACCGCTTCGCGGCAGGCCGCGCGAAGGACGTGAGCCCCAAGCGCGGCGATAAGGCCGCCCTCTTCCGCTGCTGGGATAAACAACGAGGGTGAGACGACGCCACGTGAAGGATGGCGCCAGCGTGCCAATGCCTCGAACCCGACGACGCTGCCATCCGCCCGGAACTGCGGCTGATAATGCAACAGGATCGCCCCGGTCTCGATGGCCTGGCGCAGATGAGCGCGCAGGTCGAGACGTTCGCGCTCGCGCTCCTGCTCGGCAAAGTCAAACATCCGGACGCGGCTGCGCCCTTCGGTCTTGGCGAGACGCAAGGCCGCATTGGCGGCGTCGAGCAATCCGGATTCGCTGTCGCTGTCCTCGGGGAAGCGGGCGCAGCCCATGCTGACGCTCACCGCGTGACGGGCCCTTCCATTGATGAAATCAGCTTCCAGGGCAAAGCGCACCTGTTCGGCCTGCAAGAGACCATGCTCTCCACCCGGGGAGTGTCGCGACACCAGGACGAATTCGTCGCTGCCGATTCGCGCCGCGAAGCTGCCCTCGATCGATCCCAGACGCCTGGCGAGTTCGATCAGGAGGCTGTCCCCAGTTACCTGGCCATACTCCTCGTTGAAACACTTGAAGCGGTCGGGATCGATCCGCATCACAAGGAAGCTCTCGCCTTCATGCTTCGCGCGTTCCATGCGCTCGGCCAGATACGAGCGAAGGGCGAAACGGTTCGGGAGCCCCGTCAGGGCATCGTTGCGGGATAGATGGGCGATCTTCTTCTCGGCATACTTTCGCTCGCTGATGTCGACCAGCAGATTGAAGCCCCCGACGAGCCTGCCGCTGGCATCGAAGAGCGGCGTCGGAAATGGCATGAAAGGGATGCAGCTCCCATCAGGCCGCTCGGCCTGCGCCTCGACGCCCCGGATGGGCCGGCCCTCGCGCAGCGCAATCGCCATCGGGCACTGATCATGCGGCAGATGCTCACCGTCCTTGGTCAGCAAGCGGTGGGAAATGCACCAGAAATCCGCGCCAATGCGCGGTTCGCGGCCGGCAAACTCGGCAGCAGCGCGATTGAAGTAGGTCAGGCGCCCATCGGCATCCGTGACATAGACGGCAGCGGGAAGCTGATCGAGAACGCTCGCAAGCCAGGCGTTATCCTCAGCGCGAGAGCCTAGCAGCGGCATTGCAGCAACAAGGGGCGCGAGATCCACGTCGCTCCCGGCGAAAGTCGCAAGCCCGGATATCACGGCGCCCGCTGCGTTTGCGAGGCGTGATCAAGAGCTTCTGGGTCGGCAGCTGCTCGATGCATCGAGAATTCCGTGTCGCCTCATTCTGTGGTCACTGAGCGATGACAGCACGGAGATGCCAATAAAATATTAAGCCCCCGATCAATTGGGATGGAGAAAACCCGACATACGGAACTAAAGAGACCAAAATATCCAAATTTGAAAATCTATTACGGCAGATTACAACACATAATCTCAAATCTATACGAAATGACACAAGAAAAAAGTCAGATAAAAAGCAAGAATGTCGCAAAGTAAGGAACGATAATCCTCGGGACAGTGGAAATTCTATTTGAAAATGGCTTCACCCTGCTCATCGATGAGCTGCTGCCCCTTCAGCAAGGTAAAGTCGGCGGCCTCCGCCACACCAGGGAAACGATCCGCCCGCACGAAGCGATGCGTCTTCAGGTCACCACCGACATCCTTCTCGATGACGCCGCAAAGCTGATACTGCCCGCCCTCCTGGTAAGGCGTGGCGTGAATCGTGAAGCCTCTGTGCTCCAAGGTCTTGAGCGGTCCAGGGGCCGGTTTCTCGGCCTTCTCACCAAGGCCGAACAGGGATTTCAGGAATGACATGGGGCCTCCATCGCGATCTCGATCTGTATAGGGCAGAAACAGCCCGAGAGGGAGCCAGCCTCGTGCATCTTCACATATATTGAGCGACGCGGGCGCTCCTCAGCGATTGTACAACTCGCCATCGCACGCGTCCCCTGGCCTCCTTGCCACACATAACGTTTAATACCATACTGTATGGTATTAAACGAACATCGAGTGCACTCGGATGAATGGTTGGTTCCTGGGCGCTGCAGCGATCGCAGTCTTGACCTGCGTGATCCATGTCTGGCTCGGTGGGCGCGAAGTTGCCCAGCCGCTCCTAGCCTCCGGCGGGTTGGGCAAGGTGCCCAAATTCACCAATTACTATTGCTGGCACCTGGTCACGATCGTGCTGGCGGGGCTCGCGCTCGCTTTCGGCCTCGTTGCCTGGCACGCAGGCAGCCGCGACCTTGGGGCGTTTGCGACAGGGTGCGCTGGACTCTTCGCCCTCTGGAGCCTGGCCATGATCCGGCGCTTCCGGCTGAGACCCACTCATTTCCCGCAATGGGCCCTGTTCATTCCCATGACCGCCTGCGGCGCACTGGGGTTGTGGTGGTGAAGGCAGCCGCCCGCCGTTTCTCGCAGAAGGATTGGCTCGACCTCGGCCTCGAGGCGCTTGCTGAAGCCGGCCCTGCCGGCGTGACCATCGAAGCGCTCTGCCGGCGCGGCGGCAAGACCAAGGGCTCATTCTACGCGCATTTCGTGACGAGCGAGGCCTATCTCAGCGCACTCGCGGAGCATTGGCGCGAGGCTTACACCCGCCGGCTCGTCGAAGCCGCCGATACCGGCGAACATCCGGACGCCAGACTCTCCGTCCTCGACCAGATGGCGCTGCGCCTCGACAGCCGCGTCGAGCAAGGCATGCGCCGGCTTGCCGCCAACGACACCGCCGTGAGGCGCGTTTGCATCGAGGTGGACCGTGAACGCATCGCCTATCTCGCCGGGCTGCACCGGGCCTCCGGACGCTTCGATGACAAGAATGCGCTCGCTCTCGCTCGTCTCGAATACGCAGCCTTCATCGGCTTCCAGCAGATCGACACAGGCGCCGGCAACGCGGGCGCGGCCGAGAGTTATCGGCTGCTCCTCAAGCTCGCCGGCAGGACCTGACCACCGCATGGTGAAGGGCCGGACCTTGACCTCACCGTTCAGTGATCCCCCCATCGACTTTCGGCGTTTCTTGAAAGCAGGCAACCCGGATCCCACGTTTTAAGGGTTCAGGGCGACCGTCGTGCCCCTTGACGCCAGGTTCATCTCTCGCGGCGCCTCTGAATAGGGAGGTGGCCATGAGACGGATCAGGACGCTGTCGTCCCTGCTGCTCGCACTCGCCACAGTGAGTTACGCGGGTACTGCGCAAGCACAGGCGCCGCGAGGGCCGCCTTGCGCAGCGCGAAGCGAAGTCGTCGGACATCTGCGCGACATTTACGGCGAACACCTTGTCGGCAACGGCCTCGCCGAGGGCGGCTATATGCTTGAGCTCTTTACGGGCCCGGCCGGTAGCTGGACCGTTTTTGCCACCACGCCCGAAGGCATGAGCTGCCTGATTTCGGCAGGCAACTCATGGGAGCCGCTGCCAAGGCCCGACATCTTCGCCGGCCGCTGAATCGGAAGGGGAATGTGGTGCTTGGCAGGAGGCCAGGCAGCGGTTAGAAGGCCGCATCGCTCCAGGGAGTGGTCGTAAGCGTCTCACGTCAGGCAACGCATCCACCGCGGCGTTGCGCCGATGGATGCCGAAAGCGCCTCCCCAAGCGACACCGCCTGTCCTGAGAGCTCGTTCTCCATGTCTCCGACTGACGTCTCACGCCCGCGCTGCAAGCTGCCGGCACGATATGCCGGCATCGTCATGCCCTTCATCCTGTCGATCGTAATGACCTTCATCGTCTCAGGCATCTCGACATTGAAGGCGCTCGGTCCTTCCATGACCGCGCTGCAGACTTGGCCCGCCTCCTGGGCCCTGTCCTGGCTGGTCGCCTTCCCGACTTTGCTTGTCGTGCTGCCCCTCGTGCGACGGCTAGTGGCACTTGTCGTCGCCACGCCCAGCCAAGGCTGAAGGTCCCCCTCAAAAGGAAAGGGCGGCTCGCGCCGCCCTTCGCTGATCCCGAGTGCTGAGTTCAGTTGTCGAGGAAGCTGCGCAGCTTCCGCGACCGGCTCGGGTGCTTGAGCTTGCGCAGCGCCTTGGCTTCGATCTGACGGATACGCTCGCGCGTCACCGAGAACTGCTGGCCGACCTCTTCGAGAGTGTGGTCGGTGTTCATGCCGATGCCGAAGCGCATGCGCAGCACACGCTCCTCGCGCGGCGTGAGCGAGGCCAGCACCCGCGTCGTCGTCTCGCGCAGATTCGACTGGATCGCCGCGTCGATCGGCAGGATCGCGTTCTTGTCTTCGATGAAGTCGCCGAGATGCGAATCTTCCTCGTCGCCGATCGGCGTTTCCAGCGAGATCGGCTCCTTGGCGATCTTCAGCACCTTGCGCACCTTTTCGAGCGGCATGGCGAGCTTCTCGGCCAGCTCCTCAGGCGTCGGCTCGCGGCCGATCTCGTGCAGCATCTGGCGCGAGGTCCGGACGATCTTGTTGATCGTCTCGAYCATGTGCACCGGGATGCGGATGGTGCGGGCCTGATCGGCGATCGAGCGTGTGATCGCCTGCCGGATCCACCACGTCGCGTAGGTCGAGAACTTGTAGCCGCGACGATACTCGAATTTGTCGACCGCCTTCATCAGGCCGATATTCCCCTCCTGGATCAGGTCGAGGAATTGCAGGCCGCGATTCGTGTACTTCTTGGCGATCGAGATCACGAGACGCAGATTGGCCTCGATCATCTCCTTCTTCGCCTGCCGGGCTTCGCGCTCGCCCTTCTGGACCATCAGCACGATCTTGCGGAATTCCTGGATCTCCAGGCCGGTCTCGGAGGCAAGCGTGTGGATGTCCTCGCGCAGCTCCTTGATCCGGTCCTTCTCGGACCCGACGAATTCGCGCCAGCCGCGCGAACCGAGCTTGGAGACGCGCAGGACCCATTTGGGGTCGAGCTCGCCGCCGACATGCTGCTTGAGGAAATCGTCGCGCGCGACGCCATAGGTTTCGGCCAGGCGGAGCAGGCGCGTCTCATGCGAGATCAGGCGCTTGTTGATGTCGTAGAGCTGCTCGACAAGCGCTTCGATGCGGTTGTTGTTGAGCGAGAGCGACTTCACCGCGGTGATGATGTCGTCCTTGAGCTTCTTGTACTTGCGATCCTGCGACGGCGAGAGCTTGGTGTTCTCCAGCCGGTTGGCGATATCCTGGTCCTGCAGACGCCGCAGCTTCTTGTAGTTGTCTGCGATCGAATCGAAGGTCTCGAGCACGCGCGGCTTCAGCTCGGCTTCCATTGCCGAAAGTGAAACGTTGTTCTCGATGTCGTCGTCATCCATCTCGGGCGGCGGTTCGCCACCCTCGCCACCGAAGGCCGGGGCGCCGCCTGCCGGCTGGCCTTCGCCTTCTTCGCCCTCTTCACCCGGCAACTGCACCGGATTCTTGCCGTCGGGACCGGCATAAGTGGCTTCGAGATCGATGATGTCGCGCAGCAGAACCTTGCCGTCGACGAGTTCGTCCCGCCAGATAATGATGGCCTGGAAGGTCAGCGGGCTTTCGCAGAGCCCGGCGATCATCGCCTCGCGGCCGGCCTCGATGCGCTTGGCGATCGCGATTTCGCCTTCGCGCGACAGGAGCTCGACCGAGCCCATCTCGCGCAGATACATGCGGACCGGATCGTCCGTGCGCTCGGTCGGCTCGAGATTGCGCTTGACCTCGACCGGCAGCGCCGAACGGGAGGTCTCGACGAGATCGCCCTCGCCTTCTTCGTCGTCGCCGCCGCCGTCCTTGCCGCGCTGGGCGCGTTCCTCGCCGGCGGCCTCGGGATCTTCGTTGTCGACGACGTTGATGCCCTGCTCGCTGAGCTGGCCAAGCACGTCCTCGATCTGCTCCGAGGAGAATTCCTCGGAAGGCAGGACTTCGTTCAGTTCGTCATAGGTGACATAGCCGCGCTTCTTGGCGAGCTTGATCATCCGGCGTACGGCCTGATCCGTCAGATCCAGCAGCGGCCCATCAGTGGTCGGGGGGGCTTCCGGTGCGACCTGATCGGTCTTTTCCCGTTCGCTCGCTTTAGTCGCCATCAATCAGCGCTCCGCACTCTCGCGTGGCAGGAGGCGCGAAGTGCCCCATGTCGACGCATAAAAGGGCGGCGCGGCCGCTGGTCCGGCGCGCTCACCCCACCCAAATCATCTCGACCAGATGGACCCGATCCTCCTTAGGAATCGTGAACCACCCATGCCCCGTGCGACAGTGACGACGACAGCGAAAGCTATGTTCCGATCAATCACCTGCCATGGCCTCGGTGCCCTCGAGGTTCTCGAGCCGGGCCTTGACGTCTTTGATCCAGGCGAAATTTGCTTCAGTCGCTTCGTCAGCCAGTGCGCGCTCGGCTGCCTTCAACTCGCTATGTAACGTTCGCGCCCGATGATGCAAGACGATTGCCTGACGAATCGATTCAAAAACTGATTCCGGATCAGCCGCTTGGGCGAGTTTCAGCCGCTCGGCCGGACCTGTGACGGCCATCAGCGCAGCCCTGGCTTCCTGGACCCTTGGCTGGTCGAGCCGATTCGCCAGGGCATCCTGATCCAGCCCGTCGCCGAAGGCGGCATCGAGCAGCACCTGCCTGAAACGCTCGGCCGCCATGCCGTCGAGCGAAAGCTCCGACAATTCATCGGCGCAACGCAGGATCAATCCGGAATGGCTCGCCAACGCCAGCAGGATAAAGGCCTCGCGCTTATCCTCGCCGCGCCCTTGCGACACGATGCGCGAGCGCGAAAGCTGCGAGCTTGCCCTCAGCGGCACGGCCTGGCGGTTCGCACCGCCGCCACCACCGCCCTGCCCGCGATTGCCGGCGCCGCCCCGCCCCCGTTGCTGCCCGCCTCCACCGAAATTCCTTTCGGCGCGGGCAGGAGCAGCACTGGTGAAGAGCTGAGACAGCCGCTCTTCCATCTCGATGCGATAATGGCGCCGCGTCACCTCGTCGCGGATATGTCCGAGCGCCTCCTTCAGCCGACGTTCGAAGGCCGCCCGGCGCTCGGGCGTATCGAGCGACCCGGCTTCGACCTCGCGGTTCCAGAGCATGTCGACCAGCGGCCGCGCCGCCTTGAGCACCTCGGCGATCGCGACCTTGCCGCCGGAGCGTGCCAGGTCATCCGGGTCCTGCCCGTCCGGCAACAGGGCGAAGGCGAGCGACTTCCCGGGCTCGAGCAGCGGCAAGCCGATATCGATCGCACGGCTCGCGGCCTTGCGCCCGGCCTTGTCGCCGTCCAGGCAAATCACAGGCTCGTCGGCCATGCGCCAGAGCAGGCCGATCTGGTCCTCGGTCAACGCCGTGCCAAGCGGGGCAACGACCTGCGGGAAGCCCGCCATCGTCATGGCGATGACGTCGACATAGCCTTCGACCACGATGACCTGCCCGACATCATGAGCAGCCTTGCGGGCATTGTGGTGGTTGAACAGCAGCCGCCCCTTGTGAAAGAGGGGTGTCTCCGGCGAATTCAGATATTTGGCGGAAACCTCGGCACTCATCGCCCGGCCGCCGAAGGCGATGACCCGCCCGCGCGCATCGTGGATCGGGAACATGATCCGGTCGCGGAAGCGATCATAGGGCACGGCGATCTCATCGCCATGGATCAGCAGCCCGGCCTCCATCATCAAGGCGGCATCGACCCCCTTGCCCGCCAGATGGTCGCGCAGCGCGAAGCGATCTGGCGGCGCGTAGCCGATGCGAAACTGCCTCCTCGGCTCTCCGTCGAGGCCGCGGCCCGACAGATAGCGCCGCGCCGCGACGCCACGCTCGGCGGCCAACTCGGCTTCGAAGAAGCACGCCGCAAGCTCCACGACCTCGTGGAGCCCCTTGCGCCTCTCCTCCTGGACCTGCGCCTCATGCGTCACGGTCGGCAGGATCACGCCGGCCTGGGAGGCCAGCTTCTCGACCGCTTCAGGGAAGGAGAGCCCTTCGGTCTCCATCACGAACTTGAAGATGTCGCCGTTCTTGCCGGAGGAGAAATCGAAGAAGGAGCCCTTCTGGTCATTGACGAAGAAGGACGGTGTCTTCTCGGCATTGAAGGGCGAAAGCCCCTTCCATTCCCGCCCGGCCTTGGCGAGGCGCACGCGTTTGCCCACGACCGCCGAAACCGGCAGCCGCGCCTTGATCTCCTCAAGGACGGATGGGGGGAACTTCATGGCTTCCTATGTGGGGCCTGGCGCACAGGAAGCCAATCGCCGATCCGCAAGCGGACCGGCTTATCGGCTCTATCCACAGCACCGGCGCCCCCGGCACTCGCTTGCGATCAACCGCCGAGCGCAGCCTTCACCAGACCGCTCGCCTTGGCGAAGTCCATCTGGCCCGCGTAATTCGCGCGCAGGGTCGCAATGACCTTGCCCATGTCCTTGACCGAGGCCGCGCCGCTCTCGGTCACTGCAGCCGCAATCGCCGCCTTCACCTCGTCCTCATCCATCTGCTTCGGCAGATAGGCGGAGATGACGTCGACCTCGGCACGTTCGCCGGCAGCAAGCTCCGGACGGCCATTGGCGTCGTAGATCGCGATCGATTCCTGGCGCTGCTTGATCATCTTCTGCAGCAGAGCGAGGATTTCGTCGGGAGAGGCCTCGCCCTTGCCGGCGCCGCGCGCCTCGATGTCCTTGTCCTTCAAGGCGGCCTGGATCAGGCGGATCGCGCCGACCTTGCCCTTCTCGCCGGCCTTCATCGCTTCTTTCAGCTCGCTGGTGAAGCGCTCACGCAGGCTCGTCATGTTCGTCATTCCCTTTTCTTGTATCAGGCCGGCGCAGGCCTCGATTGACGACGTGGACCGGCGTCTTTAAGGCTCGCGTTCCAGATCGGCGGAGCGCGAAGCCGCTGCCCCGCCCCACACATTGCCGCCTCGTCGCGGCCTGGACGAGACATAGACATGACCGCTCCCGAAGGAAACCCCGCCACCGGCGGCTGGACAGAACCGCGCGCGACCGCTCTCCTCGTGCTGGCCAACGGCACCGTGCTGGAAGGCTTCGGCCTCGGCGCCGTCGCTGAAGCGCCGGGCGAGGTCTGCTTCAACACGGCGATGACCGGTTATCAGGAAATCCTGACCGACCCGTCCTATGCCGGGCAGATCATCACCTTCACCTTCCCCCATATCGGCAATGTCGGCGTCAACGACGAGGACACCGAGACGGTGAACGCCGCGGCGTCCTCAGGCGTGCGCGGCATCGTGATCCATGCCGACATCACCGAACCCTCGAACTGGCGCGCCACGCGGCATCTCGACGCCTGGCTGAAGGCTCGCAACATCGTCGGCATCGCCGGCGTCGATACACGCGCCCTGACCGCCTTGATCCGCGACAACGGCATGCCGAACGCGATCCTCGCCCATAATCCCGACGGCATCTTCGATCTTCCCCGTCTCAAGCAGCAGGCCGCCGCCCTGCCCGACATGGCCGGGCTCGATCTCGTGCCGCTGGTCACCGCCGCCCAGCGTTACGACTGGAGCGAGACGCCGTGGCAATGGCCCGCCGGATACGGCAAGCGCGAGAGCGCGGCACACAGGGTCGTCGCAATCGATTATGGCGTGAAGCGCAACATCCTGCGCCTGCTCGCAAAGGCCGGCTGCGAGGTGACCGTAGTGCCTTCGACAACCAGCGCCGCCGACATCCTGGCGCTGAGCCCCGACGGTGTTTTCCTCTCCAACGGCCCTGGCGACCCCGCCGCGACCGGCGAATATGCCGTGCCGGTCATTCGCGAACTTCTCGACCGGAAGATTCCGACTTTCGGCATCTGCCTCGGCCACCAGATGCTCGCGCTCGCCATTGGCGGGCAAACCATGAAGATGAAGCAGGGGCACCACGGCGCCAACCATCCAGTGCAGGACAAGACCACCGGCAAGGTCGAGATCGTCTCGATGAACCACGGCTTTGCCGTCGACCCCACGACGCTTCCGGCCAATGCGAAGGAGACGCATGTCTCGCTCTTCGACGGCTCGAACTGCGGCATCGCCCTCGACGATCGGCCGGMCTTCAGCGTCCAGCACCATCCAGAAGCCTCCCCCGGGCCGCAGGACAGCCATTATCTCTTCGCCCGCTTCGTGGAGTTGATGGAAACCGAAAAGGCCAAGGCCGCAGCCTGAGGCGACGCGATGCTCCACCAGTTGCGCATCTACGAGATCTTCGAACGCAACAAGTCGGCTTTCCATGCGCGCTTCCGCGACCACGCGGCGCGCATCATGGCGCGCCACGGCTTCGAGATCGTGGGGATGTGGGAAACCCGGAGCGCAACGCGAACGGAATTCGCCTATATCCTTGCCTGGCCCGACGCCGAGACCAAGGCAGCGCGCTGGGCGAGCTTCATGGCCGATCCCGAATGGACCGAGATCAAACGCGTCACCGCGATCGAGCATGGCGACCTCGTCGGCGCCATCGAGGATCGCCTGATGGTGCTGACCGACTATTCCCCCAGGCTCTGAGTTGACAGGCCGACCGGCCCGCGGTTTAAGCGCGCCATGACCATGTCCTGCCTCCTCGCGCGGAACTATTACGCCCCGTCCTCATAAGGCGGTGGCATTCCCATGTTCAACCGCCGCGCTGGCGGTTGAATTCAGGCAGTCACCCGGCATCGCGGCCTCCATTAGGAAAAACGCGATGCACTCCTCCCGCAAAACCGTCTCGTCTATCGGCATCATGGGCTTTGGCGCGTTCGGCCGACTCATGGCTCGTCATCTCCAGCCACATTTTCCGCTCTTCGTCTGCGATCCCGAGCGGCCGCCCGATGCCGACAGAGCGGGCAAGGGCCTCGTTCCATCGAATGTGAAGACAGTCGGCGCCTGCGATGTCGTGATCCTCGCCGTGCCGGTCGATCGGATCCAGACCGCGATTGCGGCCCTTCGGCCGCATCTGCGGGCGGGCGCGCTGGTGCTGGATGTCGGTTCGGTCAAGATTGGCCCGGCGCGCGCCATGCAGGCCGACCTGCCGGAAGACGTCGACATTCTCGGCACTCACCCGCTGTTTGGTCCGCAAAGCGCACGTCACGGCATCAAGGGACTGAAGATTGCGCTGTGCCCGGTCCGCGGGCACAGCGGTCCGCGCGTCGCCGCCTTCCTGCGCAAGGTGCTCGGATTGAGGGTGATCATGACCACGCCCGACGCACATGACCGCGAAACAGCCATGGTTCAGGGCCTGACACATCTGATTGCCAAGATCCTGGTGCGGATGGAGCCGCTGCCGCACCGCATGACGACGGCCAGCTTCGATCTCCTGATGCAGGCGACCGATATGGTCCGGCATGATGCGCCGAACGTCTTCATGGCGATCGAGCGCGCCAATCCACATGCCAGGGCAGTCCGCGACAGGTTCTTTGCCCTTGCCGAGGAGATGCGGCAGTTGCTGGAAGACGATCACCTCGCCCGGCCCGCGCAGACCCTGTCTCGGAGATCCGCAGCCGAGGCCAGTGTCCAGGCATGGCCGGTGATTGGACATGGCAAGTGACGAGGCATGGCAGGTGAGCTTGAACAATCGACCACGCCGCATAGATCTCGCCGCAAGCCGCCAGCACATCCTGACGCGCAGCGGCGGCTGGACCGCAGGAAGACAATGACCGACAATCCGCTTGCCGATCCGGCCACCGCCCATCCCGACCTCGACGAGGCGACAATCGGCCTGCTCGTCCGCACATTCTACAGTCGGGCGCGGCTGGACGACGTGATCGGACCGGTATTCGAGGCCGCCGTCGATGATTGGGATGACCATATCGGCAAGATCAGCGAGTTCTGGAGCAGCGTGATGCTGCGCACCGGTCGTTATGGCGGCCGGCCGATGCGACCGCACCTGATCCTGCCGCTGGAAGGCAGGCATTTCGACCGCTGGCTCGAACTTTTCGAGGCGACAGCGCAGGAACTCTGTCCGCCTGCCATCGCCCAGGCCTTCATCATACGGGCACGCCGGATCGCCGATAGCTTCGAAATGGCGCGGGCGTCGCAGCGCGGCGAAGTCGGAATACCACGCCATAGCGCGAGGTGATCACCGAGGGCGGAGAGGCTTGCTGCGAGCCGATCCGCCTATGCGCTCTCAGTCGACGTCGCGGTTTTCCCTTACGACATCGCGGCGGAAATGCGCCCAGTTCAAATAGCAACTTGCTCTTTTTGCATTGCTCCTATCTCAATATCCTACTATCCAACACAACTCACGGCTGAAAAGCTCCCAACTGCTGTCGTGAGAGAACGATCCGGAGCATTGCGATGGAACGTAGAGGAAGCGAACGCACGCGATCATGGGCACATCAAGTGCTGATCGCTGTTGAGGGCGACGATTTCCTGTCCAGGCTCCATGCCATGGATGCGTGGCTCAGCCAGTGGGAAATTCCCTATCGTGCCGTCTCGGTGCCGCGCGACAACGGGGCGATCCGGATCTGTTTTTCAGATGAGAGGTTCGCCCGCGCATTTCATGTCAATCTGGGCGGCCTGCGCGTCCCTTCCGACCCATTGGCCACGGAACTGGCTGCGGATCCCGCCAAGGATGACTTCTACCAATTGGTCGATCGCAAGATCGCCAACTGAACCGAGTTCGGATTCGATCCCGCATCAAGGGGTAGATCTGCCGAAGCAGGCATGGGTCGAGACCGGATCTCGCCCCTTCCGCGGAATGGCCCATCGTTGGGATGCCCGCGACCGCCTTCGCAGCATACAGATGCGTCACGCCGGGCGCGCTAAGCTGCCTTTGCTTCCGTTTTCAAGAAGGCAGTCAGCCGTGCCGCAGACAAGCCCGCTTCTTGCGCGATCCGCGTCGCCAGTGCAGCGGCTGCGGGGCGTGGCTGCCCGATCGGACGGTCGAGCCAGTAGGAAACCGGATTGAGCGCAGTGCGTGGATCAACAGCCACCACGCGCCCTACCTCGATCTGCGCCTGCGCCAGCGGTGGACGGGCAAGCGCCACACCCAGCCCGCAGGCGGCGGCATCGAGCACGAGATTGTAATCCTCGAAACGTCGATCCTGCGGACGGGGTCGGTAATCCAGCCCCTGCGCCGCAAACCAGGCCCGCCAGCCGGATGCATCGGAATCATGGATCAGCGGCTGGTCGAGCAGCCGCGCGGCCTTGCCGGCACCGATGCTCCGCACAAGCTCCGGCGAAGCGATTGGAAAACACCATTCCTCGAAAAGCTGGACCGAGACCCGCCCCGGCGCCCCGCCGCGTCCACAGCGAATGGCGAGGTCGATGCCCTCACTCTCCAGATCGACCCGGCGATGGTCGACCTGAAGCACGATGCGCAGATCGGGATCGCCGCTCTCGAGCCATTTCATGCGGGGCATCAGCCACAGGCTGCACACTGAAGGAATCGCGCTGAAGCGCACGACCGCGGCACCGCGCGGCTCGGTCCAGCGATCCGATGTGTCCGCGATCAGCGCGAAGGCCTCCTGCGTGCGCTGCATCAGTCGCTGGCCCTCTGGCGTCAGCGCGACGCCGCGCGCCTGCCGGGCGAAGAGCCGGGTGCCGAGCCAATGCTCGAGCTTGGCCACCTGCCGACTGATCGCGCCATGGGTCAGGTTGAGCGTCTCGGCCGCCGCCGAGAAGCTTCCCGAGCGGGCCGCCGCCTCGAAGGCACGCAGAGTGTCGAGCGGGGGTAATCCGGAGCTGTGATCCATGCTCACAGATCATGCTCGAATTACTCGTTTGTCAATCAGCTTGCCCGGGTATCTATCACGTGTCGCCCCCTGACCACCGAGGCTCGACATGAACTCGCTCAACCCAGCCGTCTCCACGCCGCGCAGCCTCGATCCGGCCACCGTCGCCGTCGTCGCCTTTACCGTGATCGCCTGGGCTTCCGCCTTTCCCGCGATCCGGGCCGGGCTGACGGCGTTAGGGCCGATCGAGCTCGGCGCCGCTCGTTTCGCGATCGCGGCCGTCCCGAGCGCGATCTTTCTCGCCATTATGCGCCCTGCCCTGCCCGGCTGGTCCGATGGCTGGCGCTTCCTTCTTGGTGGGTTGGTTCATGTCGCGCTCTACACGACCCTGCTGAATTTCGGCGAGAAGACGGTCTCTGCCGGCGCCGCGAGCTTCATCATCAACGTCAATCCGATCATCACCGCCGGATTGGCGATGCTGATCCTCGGCGAACGCTTCGGGCCACTCGCCTGGCTCGGCACCGCGATCTCCTTCGCCGGCATTGGCCTGATCGCATTAGGCGAAGGCCAGGGCATCGAGCTCAGCACCGGCGTCCTCTTCATCCTTGGCGCTGCACTCTGCCAATCGGTCACCGCCGTCGTCCAGAAGCCGCTTTTCGCCCGGCACAAGGCGCTCACCGTCTCGGCCTGGAACATGGTCGTGGGTGCACTGGCCCTCTCCCCGTTCCTCCCGCATGCCGTCAGCCAGTCGGCCTCTGCGTCGAGCGAAGCTCTCTTTGCCGTCGTCTATCTCGGGATTGTGCCAAGCCTGCTCGCCTATGCGACCTGGACGATGATGCTCGCGCGGCTGCCTGCGGGCCGCGCCTCGAACTTCATGTATTGCGTGCCACCGGTCGCGACCTTGATGGGCTTTCTCTGGCTCGGCGAGGCTCCGACTGCACTCGGCATCCTCGGTGGGGTCATGGCGCTGGGCGGTGTCGTGATTGTCAATCTGAAGCGCTGAGAGCACCAGCTTCCCCCACGGGCGCCCGCTGCGATACTGTTCCTCGCCTGCCCCGCGAGGATGCGTATGACCAGTGATCAGCCCAGTGCCATTCAATCATCTCCGTCTGCCGCTGGCGTTCGCGTACGACCATTGGTGGGGGAAGACTGGGTCGCACTCCGCGCGCTGCGCTTGGTTGCGCTTTCCGACACGCCGGAAGCCTTCGGCGCGAGCCACGCCGAAGAGGCCGCCCAACCGGACAGCTTCTTCCGCTCGCGCCTCTCGGCCGAGGAACCCAACAGGGTCTTCGGGGCCTTCTCCGACAGCGGTGACCTGATCGGGATCGCTGGCTTCCGTGCAACGACCTCCGCCAAGTCGCGCCACAAGGGCGTGCTCTGGGGCGTCTATGTCGTGGCCGGCTGGCGCGGGGACGGCGTCGGCCGCGCCCTCGTCGATGCCGTCATCGGACACGCCGCCCGCCACGTCCTGGTGCTCCAAGCTTGTGTCGTGACGACGAACCGTGCCGCGCACTCGCTCTACGCCCGGCTTGGCTTTGCCCCCTATGGCATCGAGTCCAAGGCGTTGTACGTCAACGGCCAGTTCTATGACGAAGCGCTTCTGGCGCTGGATTTCACGCAAGCCACCGACGCTTGAGGCGCTAGCCCAACGAGCGCCGGCCGAGGCACGATGCGAACTCACCGCGGCCAGCCCGTTGGGAAGAGCCGGGATCCATGCCTGAGCGCCGGCGGAGATGTTCCAACCCGTATCCGAGGCCCTACGGAACGGCATGTCGCCCGCCTCAGAAACCCTGCGCCTCCAAAGCCTTCTCGTTCTCGGTGATGTAGTCGCGGATCACCGGCACAGCGCTCTTGTGCGGCCCTAGCAGGAGCTGGAAAACCATGTCTCCCCCGATATCGAACGAGATCTCGCAGGCCGAGAGGTAGAACTCCCACATCCGCGCGAAACGCTCGCCCATCATACCGACGACCTCCTCGCGCTTGGCGAGAAACCGCTGTCGCCAGGCAGCCAGCGTCCAGTGGTAATGCCGGCGCCAGAACTCGCAGTCCGACGACCAGAGCCCTGTCTGCTCGACCGCGGCGAATACCTCCGACATCGCTGGGGCGTACCCGCCCGGGAAGATGTATTTGTCGAAGAACGGTCCAGTGAAGCCCGGAGGGCCGACCCGGCCGATACAGTGCACCAACGCAATCCCGTCCGGCGTCAGAAGATCGCGGATCTTCTCGAAATATTCGAGATAATGCGCAACGCCGACATGCTCCATCATGCCGACCGAGACGACGCGGTCGAAGCTGCCGGTCAGTTCGCGATAGTCCTTGTTGATGAAAGTGACGCTGCCGCCGACCCCGGCCGCTTCGGCCCGCTTCTGCGCCGCCGCCATCTGGTCGGGCGAGACATTCAGCCCGGTCACCTTGGCCCCACAGGCCTTGGCGAGATAGATCGCGAGCTCGCCCCAGCCCGAACCGATATCCAGAACCGTCATGCCGGGTTCGATCTTCAGCTTGGCCGCGATATGGCGGAGTTTTGCCTTCTGCGCGGCTTCGAGCCCGACCTCCGGACTATGCCAATAGGCACAGGAATAGGTCATCGTCTCGTCGAGCCAGAGCCGGTAGAAATCGGTCGGGATATCGTAGTGGTGCTTGACCTTCTTGCCGGCCACGCCGAGCGGGTTGTGCATGCGGAAGCGCCGGATGCGAAAGCGGATGTTGCGGATCGCCTTTTGCAGCGGATGCTTGCGCATCTCCTTGCGCTGCAGCCAGAACAGGCTGAGCAGGTCATGGATCGTCGAGCCGTCCTCGAAATTCACCCGCCCGTCCATGTAGCCTTCGGCCAGGGCCAGTTCGGGATTCAGAAAGATCTCCCGCTCGATCTTGTCGTCCGAGAAGCGCACGGTGACAGCCGGCGCCGTCTTGTTCTGACCTGCGAACAGGATCGCCCCTGGGCCCGGCCCGAAGACATGGCGCTTGTCGTCCGGGGTGATCACCGTCAGGCGTCCTTGCCTGACGAAGCGTTTCAGAAGTCGCGGCAACAGCAGCATGCAAGCCTCCCAGCCTTGCGCGACCTTAAGCCGAGCGGTCGGCGCAGGGAAATGCCGAGCCGGCAGAAGGATGCGGAACTGGCGAGGTGTTGCGCGAACTCCATATCGGCGGTTGCCGATACCCGCAGCGACAGCGTAGTCCTGAGGCCGAAACGGGCGCCCGTGTGTCCGTCACTGAGCGGATGACGGCGAGACGATGTCCTGGCGCGATTTCTGGAACAGCGAGCACGCGATCTATGTCTCGCCCCGTCACAAGCTGCTGCATTACCGCCAGATCGCCACCGACCTGATTCGCCATATCCCCTCGCCCGAGGCGGTCGTACTGGATCACGGTTGTGGCGAAGCCCTCGCCGCCGATCGCGTCGCCGCAGCCTGCGCCAGGCTCTATCTCTGCGAGGCCGCCCCGAGCGTGCGTGAAAAGCTGCGCGCGACCTTTGGCGCGATCCCGGCGATCACCGTCGTCTCGCCGGAGGAGATCGAGGCACTGGACGACGGCGCGCTCGATCTCGTCGTCGCCAACTCGCTGATCCAGTATCTCGGCCGCGAGGAGCTGGCGCAGTTGCTCCTGCTCTGGCGGCGCAAGCTGAAGCCCGGCGGACATCTCGTCATCGCCGACGTGATTCCACCCGATGTCAGCGCGCTGACCGACGCCACGCAACTGCTCTCCTTCGCCTGGCGCGGCGGCTTCCTGATTGCCGCGCTCGGCGGGCTCGTACGCACCGCGTTCTCCGACTACCGGAAGCTGCGCGCCGAGTACGGGCTCTCGACCTATAGCGATACCGCCATCGTCACTTTGATCCGAGAGGGCGGGTTCGACGAGATCGAGCGCCAGCCGAACTTCGGCCACAACCCCCACCGCATGACCTTCCGCGCCCGCAATCCGGGCTAAGCCGCCACTAGATCATCGGCCCGGAAATCGTATCCGGACAGATGATCTAACCCTTTGTGTTTGCATCGGCCTTCCCGAAAACCGCAATCCACATTTCGGGCCGATGCTTTAGACGCCTTCGCGATCCGCGAAGGAGAAGAATTTATGGCCGAGGAAGGAGAACACCATCACGAGCAGCGTCGTGACGATCTGCATCGGCAGATAGGGTAGGCCAGCCCGCGTCACGAAGATATGCATCAGGATGCCGGTCAGCACGAAGCCGCCCGCTGCGATCAGCGCAAAGCGCCAGGTCGCTTGGGCGTGGCTGTGCGTAGCGTCAAAGGTCAGCCAGCGATTCAGCGTATAGGACACGACCGCGCCGAGCGTGAAACCGGCAAGCGTAGCCGGCACCGGGGCGACCCCGCCAAGCTCGACCAGTCCGATCAGCAGCGCATAATGCGCCACCGCCGTCACGCCACCGGAGAAAACATAGGCCACGATCTGGCGCGACTGACGGGGAAGACGAGAGAGAGGCATCCCCGCCCTCTACAGCATTTTCCTGCTGGCCAGTACCGGCTCGCGTGAAGGCCCGCGCAAGCCCCGCATGGCACACTCAATCAAGGCAGCCCAGGCAAGGCGCGAGGCGGCGCAGGTCCGGAAGTCATCAGATCGCGGTGTGCCGTGATGGCTTCCGGAATTCCGACCGGAACGCTCCGCGCAGCCCTTCAGCCGGCATCGCCACCGCCGGCGAGATTGGCGGGCATCCCGCCGACCGGCATGTCGAGCCCCTGCTTCAGCGTATCCAAATGAAACTCCCTGATACGACCGCTCGTGGGATCGCTGACGAAGGCGCTGTTCCCGACGATGCCCAGGCTCGGCGTCGGCGATTTCGCGCCGTACTGGCAATCGAAGGCGGGTACCGCGTCGAAGCTGGCGAGTTCTCGCCAGGCCGGCGCGATTTCATAGACGCGGAGCTTGCCGTCCGGTGTGAGGTTCGCCAGGCGGTCGCCACCGGCGTCGAGATCGAACTGGCAGGCTGGCTGACCGCCTGGCACCGGCAGGACATCCGCGACCGAGAGCAAGGTTGCGGCAGGGTCGATCCGCAGAAGCGCATTGTATGGCCCCTTCAGCCCGTAATTGGCGACGGCATAGCGCGCGCCCGTGCGCGCCTTGATGGCACTGACGCGCCGCTCGTCGGGATAGGCGATCTTGCGCGCAGTCCAGCGCCCGGACGTATCCCGGGCGAGGACGAGAACGCCGCCATCCACCCCGTCATTGCAGCCGAAGACGTGGCGCCCCTTGCTCTCGGCATAACCGTGGAAGAGCTTGCAGGAGGCGTCAGTGCGTGCAGGATCGTTGAAGCTTGCGACCCGCTTCCAGCCCTTGCCGCGCTCGAGGATTTCAAAGCCGTCCGGCCGAGACGAGGCGCTGCGGTCCTCGCCCTTGGCGTAGATCGCATTCGGCACCGACATCAGCCACTGCCGGCGCCCGAGCGGAATGGCAATGCCGTGCTGCGGCGCCGGGCTTGGCCATATCTTGCTGACGGGAGACTTGCCATCCAGGCTCTTGAGATCGACCAGCACCGCCTTCGGCTCGCTCTTGCGCTCCCAGGGCCTGTCTCCGTCGAAGAACAGCGCAATCTGCCCATGCCTGGAAACGACATGGGCCGGGCGGTCGCCCTTCACGGCGAAGTCGAGCAGCCTGACCGGCCCCTTGTCGACATCGACGTGATCGCCATGAGATTCATAGCGCAGTCCGCTATCGAGGAAGCGGATGGTGCCAACCTCGTCGCCTGTCTTGATGACGATGAAACGGCCGCCCTCGGCGCTGGCGAAGGACGGGTTGGGTTTCGGCACATCGAAGCTATGCGTCACCTCGCCGGAGTCGAGGTCGAGCACGCGCACGACCGGCTTCTCGTGATCTGCAAAGACGAGCCGGCCACGCAAGGTGGCGTGATCATGGGCAGAGGCCGCAGCTGCGGCGAGAACAAGGGTAAGCGCAGCTCCCGCTGCGAACTGAAAACGCATCGTTGTCTCCTGTGAACGAAGGGCAAAGGTCCGCCGGTATGCGGACCGGATCTCTCAGGCCGCAGCGGCCCGGCGCCAGACCGGAAATGGGTCAGGCAGGTCGCGGTAGCGTTCCGGTTTGAAGCTGATGGTCGGCGTCTCGCCGAGCAGGCAGGCGTCGAGCGCGCTGGCGATGGCCTGCTGGTCCATGCCCGAGCCAATGAAGACCAGCTCCTGCCGCCGGTCGCCCCAGACCGAATGCCAGTGTCGGTTCAGGATTGCGTTCCATTCGGGATGGTCGGGCCAGCGGCTGCGCGGCACGGACGCCCACCAGAACCCCATCGCCTCGGTTCGGCAGACGCTGCCAGCAAGGCTCATCTCGCCGACCCATTCCGGCCGGGTCGCCAGCCAGAAATGGCCCTTGGCACGGATCAGGCCGTCCCAGTCGCGCGCCAGGAAGGCGTCGAACCGCTCCGGATGGAATGGCCGCCGGGCGCGGTAGACGAAGGAGGAGATGCCATACTCCTCGGTTTCCGGAACATGATCCCGGCGGCCATGGAGCTCCTTGTACCAGAGCGGATGCTGCTCCGCCTTCTCATGGTCGAACAGGCCCGTATCGAGGATCGCTGCGAGCGGAGCACGCCCGAAATCGGTTTCGACCAGCTTTGCATCGGGATTGAGCGCCCGGATGATCTTGCGCACCAGATCGCGCTCTTCCGGCGCGACATCCGACACCTTGTTCAGGACGACGACATCGGCGAACTCGATCTGCTCGACCAGGAGATCGACCAGGGTGCGCTCGTCGTCCTCGCCCGCCGTCTCGCCGCGCTCACGCAGGAAGTCGCGCGAGCCATAATCCTTCATCAGGTTGATGGCATCGACGACGGTCACCATCGTATCGAGCCGCGCGAGATCGGAGAGGCTGGCGCCATCCTCGTCGCGAAACTCGAAGGTCGCGGCGATCGGCAAGGGCTCGGCAATGCCGGTGCCTTCGATCAGCAGGTAGTCGAAGCGTCCTTCCCCGGCGAGGCGACGCACTTCGGCGAGCAGGTCATCACGCAAGGTGCAGCAGATGCAGCCATTGCTCATCTCGACCAGCTTCTCGTCGGTGCGCGAGAGCTTGCCCCCGCCCTCCCGCACCAGATCGGCGTCGATATTCACCTCGCTCATGTCATTGACGATGACCGCAACCTTGCGGCCTTCCCGATTGTTGAGGACGTGATTGAGGAGCGTGGTCTTGCCGGCCCCGAGAAAGCCGGAGAGCACGGTGACGGGAAGGCGGGAATCCATTCGGCATCCATTATGTTATGTTACAACATAACATAAACAGCGATGCGAAACATTGGCAAGCCGGTTTCGACCGGGATGGGCTGATGCCCCCTACGGAGCGAGCAGCTTGTCTTCGGAAAACCGGGGAAGCGACGGATCGCGCCGCGCCGTCGCAATGATGCTGTCGAGCAGCCCGGGGAAGCGGCCGTCGAGTTCTCCGCGCCGCAGGCTGATGAAGCGGGACGTGCCCTCCGCCCGGGCCCGGGTTATGCCCGCCTCGCGCAGCTTGGCGAAATGATAGGCCAGCAGCGAGGGGGAGGCGAAATCCGTAAAACTTCCGCAGCGCGCCTCGAACTCCTCGGAGTCGGCCAGCGCCAGGACGATGGCGAGCCGCGTCGGATCGGCAAGCGCGCCAAAGACCGTCGCTGCGTCAATGCCGTCCATGTCGGGATGAAAGATCGGCTTCATGCCCCGGACATAGGAGATTGCGGCACTCCTGACAATATTCAACGTTCATTGAAATTAAGATTGACGGCAGA
This sequence comes from Allobosea sp. P4_E12, assembly GCF_056401655.1. NCBI lineage: Bacteria > Pseudomonadati > Pseudomonadota > Alphaproteobacteria > Hyphomicrobiales > Alloboseaceae > Allobosea > Allobosea sp. P4_E12. The sequence continues at coordinate 229,251 of NZ_JBFUIY010000001.1, forward strand.
TCGAACACGATCTTAAATTCAACGATCATTGAAATTTTGAAGGAATGTCCAATGGACACGCGTCTCGTCTGGCTCGCCGGCGGCGCCTTCGTCATCGGCACGGGAAGCCTGATGATCACCGGCATCCTGCCGAATCTGGCGGCCGCCTTCGGCACCTCGATCGATACGGCCGGCTTGCTGATCTCGATCTTCGCCGTCGCCTATGCATTAGGCTCCCCGGTCCTTTCCACCCTGCTGGGCGACGTCGACCGCCGGATGGTCCTCGCCGGCTCGCTCAGCGTCTTCGCCCTTGCCAATCTGCTTGCCGCTTTCGCGGCGAGCTTCGCCTGGCTGATGGTCGCGCGCATCGCCATGGCGCTCGCGGCCGGCGTCTTCATGCCGTCGGCCAACGCGGTCGCGGTCGCGCTGGTCTTACCGGAGCGGCGTGGCCGGGCTATCGCGCTGGTCACGGGCGGCATGACGGTTTCGCTGATTCTCGGCGTCCCGCTCGGCACCGCCATCACCTCCTATGGCGGCTGGCATCTCGCCTTCCTCCTGGTCGCGTTCATTGGCGCCCTTGGCGTCGCCGGGCTGCTCCTGAACCTGCCTGACGACCTGCCGCGCGGCGCCAATTCGCTCGGCGAGCGCCTGCAGGTCGCTCGCCGCGCCGATGTGCTGCTGGCGCTCGGCACCACCGCGCTTTGGACCACCGGCGCCTTCACGCTCTACACCTATGTCGCGCCCTTCCTCGCGACCCATGCCGGCATCAGCGGCCCCTGGCTCAGCGCCGCCCTGATCGTCTCCGGCATCGGTTCGGCCATCGGCAACCAGGCTGGTGGAATGGCGAGCGACCGCTTCGGCCCGGAGCGCACCCTCACCCTCGTCCTCACGGTGCTCGCATTGGCGCTCGCCTCCGCCTCGCTCATGGCGATCACGCTGCCCCCCGCGGCGGCCGTCTTCGTCGCTCCGGCGATCCTCTTCGTCTGGAGCATGGCCGGCTGGGCCGGGCACCCCTCGCAGATGTCGAGGCTCGCCGCGATGGCGCCCGACGCGACCGTCGTCGCGCTCTCGCTCAATGCATCCGCGCTCTATATCGGCATCGCCGCCGGCTCGGCATTGGGCCAGCAGACCCTGCGCCACGGCGCCTCATGGCAACTCGGTTTCGTCGGCGCGATGTGCGAGATCGGTGCACTTACCCTGCTTTGGATCTCCATCCGGCGACGCCGGACCGCGCGTCGCGAACTGGAAATCGGCAGGGTCCCTGTGGCGACGTCTGTGCGTTGAAGAGAGGTAAGCGCGCTTTTCCCTTCCTTCCGCGGCAACCTCCCTCTATAGCGAGCGCCTAGCATTCATTCAGGCGCTCGCTGACTCCCCTTTCCTCGCGGACGGGGATCCGTCCGGCGCGCGCCCGCACAAGCACTGGCCGGACCCATGCCCAAGCGCACAGACATCAAGACGATCCTCRTCATCGGCKCCGGCCCGATCRTCATCGGCCAGGCCTGCGAGTTCGACTAYTCCGGMACCCAGGCCTGCAAGACACTGAAGGCCGAGGGCTACCGCATCGTCCTGGTCAATTCGAATCCGGCCACGATCATGACGGATCCGGACCTCGCGGATGCCACCTATGTCGAGCCGATCACGCCCGAGATCGTCGCCAAGATCATCGAGAAGGAGCGCAACGTCCTGCCCGGCGGTTTTGCGCTGCTGCCGACCATGGGCGGCCAGACGGCACTGAACTGCGCGCTTTCGCTCAAGAAGATGGGCGTACTCGAGAAATTCGATATCGAGATGATCGGCGCCACCGCCGAAGCCATCGACAAGGCCGAGGACCGCGAGCTGTTCCGCGAGGCGATGACCAAGATCGGTCTCGATACGCCGCGCTCGCACCATGTCAGGACGCTCGGCCAAGCCCTCGAGGCGCTTGACGACATCGGTCTGCCGGCAATCATCCGCCCCTCCTTCACCATGGGTGGAACAGGCGGCGGCATCGCCTACAACAAGGGCGAATTCATCGAGATCTGCGAGCGCGGCATGGACGCTTCGCCGACCAGCGAAGTGCTGATCGAAGAGAGCGTGCTCGGCTGGAAGGAGTACGAGATGGAGGTCGTCCGCGACAAGGCGGACAACTGCATCATCGTCTGCTCGATCGAGAACATCGATCCGATGGGCGTCCATACCGGTGATTCGATCACCATCGCCCCGGCGCTCACGCTGACCGACAAGGAATATCAGATCATGCGCGACGCCTCGCTGGCGGTGCTGCGCGAGATCGGCGTCGAGACCGGTGGCTCGAACGTGCAGTTCGCGGTCGATCCTGCCACCGGCCGGATGATCGTCATCGAGATGAACCCGCGCGTCTCGCGCTCCTCGGCGCTGGCCTCCAAGGCGACCGGCTTCCCGATCGCCAAGGTCGCCGCGCGCCTTGCCGTCGGTTACACGCTCGACGAAATCGAGAACGACATTACCGGCGGCGCGACGCCGGCCTCGTTCGAGCCGACGATCGACTATGTCGTCACCAAGATCCCGCGTTTCGCCTTCGAGAAATTCCCCGGCGCCGAGCCGACCCTGACGACCGCAATGAAGTCGGTCGGCGAAGCGATGGCGATCGGCCGCACCTTCCAGGAATCGCTGCAGAAGGCGCTGCGCTCGCTGGAGACCGGACTCGACGGCCTCGATGAGATCGAAATCGAAGGTCTGGGCCAGGGCGACGACAAGAACGCGATCAAGGCCGCCCTCTCCTCGCCGACGCCAGACCGTCTGCTGCAGGTGGCCCAAGCGATGCGCTTCGGCTTCACCGACGAGCAGATCCACGAAAGCTGCAAGATCGATCCTTGGTTCCTCGAGCAGATGCGTGGGCTGGTCGAGACCGAGGACAAGGTGCGCAAGTACGGCCTGCCGACGACGCCCGGCGCCTTCCGCCAGATCAAGGCGATGGGCTTCTCGGACAAGCGCCTCGCTGCGCTCGCGAACCTGACCGAGGCCGAGGTGACCCAGCGCCGACATGCGCTCGAAGTGCGGCCGGTCTTCAAGCGGATCGACACCTGCGCCGCTGAGTTCGCCTCACCGACCGCCTATATGTACTCGACCTATGCCATGCCCTTCGCCGGCATGCCGGCTGACGAGGCCAACCCGTCCGACCGCAAGAAGGTGGTCATCCTCGGCGGCGGCCCGAACCGCATCGGCCAGGGCATCGAGTTCGACTATTGCTGCTGCCACGCCTGCTACGCGCTGCGCGATGCCGGCTATGAGACCATCATGGTCAACTGCAACCCGGAGACGGTTTCGACCGACTACGACACCTCCGACCGACTCTATTTCGAACCGTTGACCGCCGAGGACGTGCTCGAGATCCTCGAGACCGAGAAGCGCAGCGGCACGCTGCATGGCGTCATCGTCCAGTTCGGCGGCCAGACCCCGTTGAAACTGGCGAATGCGCTCGAAGAGGCCGGCATCCCGATCCTGGGCACCTCGCCCGACATGATCGACCTCGCCGAGGACCGCGACCGCTTCAAGCGCCTGCTCGACAAGCTGCATCTGAAGCAGCCCAAGAACGGCATCGCCTATTCAGTCGAACAGGCGCGCATGATCGCGGCCGAGCTCGGCCTGCCCTTCGTCGTGCGTCCGTCCTATGTGCTCGGCGGTCGTGCCATGGCGATCATCCGCGACGAGCCGCAGTTCGAGGACTATCTGCTCGGCACGCTTCCGAGCCTGATCCCGTCCGAGGTGAAGGCGAAATACCCGAACGACAAGACCGGCCAGATCAACACGGTGCTCGGCAAGAACCCACTGCTGTTCGACCGCTACCTCTCGGACGCGATCGAGGTCGATGTCGACTGCCTCAGCGACGGCAAGGACGCCTTCATCGCCGGCATCATGGAGCATATCGAGGAGGCCGGTATCCACTCGGGCGATTCGGCCTGCTCGCTGCCGCCCCGTTCACTCTCGCTGGCGACCATCGCTGAGCTCGAGCGCCAGACCAAGGCCATGGCGCTGGCGCTCGATGTCGGTGGGCTGATGAACGTGCAATACGCCATCAAGGACGGCGTCATCTATGTCCTCGAGGTCAACCCGCGCGCCTCGCGCACGGTGCCCTTCGTCGCCAAGGTCATCGGCGAACCGATCGCCAAGATCGCAGCGCGCATCATGGCCGGCGAGAGCCTCGCGAGCTTCGGGCTGAAGCCCGCTGCTCTGACCCATGTCGGCGTCAAGGAAGCGGTCTTCCCCTTCGCGCGCTTCCCCGGCGTCGACGTGCTGCTCGGTCCGGAGATGCGCTCGACCGGCGAGGTCATCGGCCTCGATCGTTCCTTCGACATCGCCTTCGCCAAGAGCCAGCTCGGTGCAGGTTCCAAGGTACCGATCAAGGGGACTGTGTTCGTCTCGGTGCGCGACGCGGACAAGCCGCGCATCGTGCCCTCCATGCGCATCCTGTCCGATCTCGGCTTCCGCATCCTTGCCACCGGTGGAACGCTGCGCCTGTTGCAGGAGGAAGGCATTCCAGCCGCCAAGATCAACAAGGTTCTGGAAGGCCGGCCGCACGTCGTCGACGCAATCAAGAACGGCGAGATCCAGCTCGTCTTCAACACGACGGACGGCCCACAGGCACTCGCGGATTCACGCTCGTTGCGCCGCACCGCCCTCTTGCACAAGGTGCCCTATTATACCACCTTGGCCGGAGCGATCGCGGCTGCCGAGGGCATCAAGGCCTATTGCAGCGGCGATCTCGAAGTACGATCGCTGCAATCCTACTTCGTCCGCGCCGCCTGAACGGCCGCGCGGCCGAAGCAGTTCTGAAAACGATCGGAAGCTGAACGCAGGCCGCGGGGGACGCGGCCGGCGGGTTCTGGCTTTCGGAATTGGGACGAGAAGATGGATAAGGTTCCTATGACGGTGGGCGGATTTGCCGCCCTCGAGGTCGAGCTGAAGCAACGCCAGCAGGTCGAACGTCAACGCATCATCGCTGCGATCTCGGAAGCGCGCGCACTTGGCGATCTCTCCGAGAATGCCGAGTATCATGCGGCCAAGGAGGCACAGTCCCTCAATGAGGGTCGGATCCTGGAGCTGGAATCGCTGATTGGGCGGGCGGACATCATCGATGTCACCAAGCTCGGCGGCGACACGATCAAATTCGGCGCGACCGTCCATCTGATCGACGACGACACCGAGGAAGCCAAGATCTATCAGATCGTCGGCGAGCCGGAATCCGACGTCCGCTCCGGCAAGGTCTCGATCGGCTCGCCGATCGCGCGCGCCCTGATCGGCAAGAAGGTCGGCGATTCCGTGCAGGTCAACACCCCCGGCGGCGGCAAGTCCTACGAAGTCGTGAGCGTCAGCTTCCGCTGAGGCCTCCGGGGGCATAGAATTGATGCCCCCGGACGATTATCTCGTCGGTGATGCATTGGCATCGGGAGATACAGTCATGACCACCCGTCGCGCGTTTCTCATGTCATCATTGGCGGCCACGGCGCTCGCGTCGTCGCCGCTTGGAGCCGCATCGGCGCTTGCCCAGGCGCAAGGTCCGATCGGCGGCATCCATGTCGATGTCTCCCGCCTCGTCGAGCAAGGCTGGGGGGCCAATGCCGGCACGATCAAAGCCGGCATGGAACGGGAACTTCGGACCGCCTTTGCCGGCGCCATCCAGCGCGGAGGGCCGGTTCTCGTCGTCAAGGTCCGCGGCATTTACCTGACGAGTTACGCTGGCAATGGCGGCGGCCGTTGGGGCGGTGGCGGCGGCCAGAACAACGACAATCTCGACAGTGAGGCGGTCCTGGTCGGCGCAGGCAATCGCGTGCTTGCGTCCTATCCGGTGCTCTCGACGATTTCCGCCAGCTATTCGGGTCCCTGGTATCTGCAGGATATCGATCAGCGCCGCATCGTCAGCCTGATCCAGAACAACGTCGCTTGGATCAAACGTTACGTGGCCGGCTGATCTCGTTCACACGGCTGGGATTGTCGTTGCCGCGTATGGCGCCGCACTCGGTGGCGGCGTAGTTCATTGCTTCAGTTGCGCCCCTGCGGAATGCAGTACGATGTCCCTGTCCGACAGGAGAGAGCCATGCTGAATCGTCGCGCCGTATTGGCCGCCGCACTCGGCGGCACTGCCTCTGCCTTGTTCGCTGTCTCGGTCCAGGCGGCCGCAGGCGGCGTGCGCGTCGATGTTTCCCACCTTGTTCAACAGGGCTGGGGTCCCAACGCCGCCCTTGTGAAGGCAGAGCTGGAACGCGAACTTGCCGGCAGCGGCCGCGCGGGCTCGACGCTTGTCGTCTCGGTGCTTCGCATCAACATGCCGAGCTATTCGGGCGGCGACGCGGAGGAAACCGGCGGCACTGTGGACGGAATGGAATCCGAAGCCCGGCTGATCGCTGCCGATGGACGGGTTATCGCAAGCTACCCGATCGTTTCGTCTTCATCAGCCTCATCCGGAGGCGCCTGGTTCGAGCCCGGCTTCGACAAGCGCCGGCTCGCGGCCCTGGTCCGGACCAACGCCGCCTGGATCAGACGCTATGTCGGCGAATGAGCCGCGGGCCGCCTGATCTCGAAGGCGGTCTTGCTGCGCGAGAACCCGCAGGCCTCGTAGAAACCGAGCACCGCTTCGTCCTTTCGCCCCGTCTGCAGCATGACCTTGTAGCATCCTGCCGAACAGGCCTGCTCGACAGCGGCGCCGATGACCCGCTTTCCAAGCCCCTGGCCCCGAAACCGCGCGTCCGCGACGACATTCTCGATCAGCGCAAAGGGGCTGAGGTTCCGGGTGAGATTCGGCACGACCACGATCACGCAACTTGCGATGGCGGCTCCGCCCAATTCGGCGATGTGAACCGTGATCAGGTCGCTGCCCAGGATCCGGTGCCAGGTCTCGGCGGCCATTTCGGCATTCGGGCGCGGGTCATCGCGATTCAATTGCGCATAGAGCGCCAGGATGGACGGCAGATGCTCGATGCCCGCCTTGCGGATCGCGATCTGCATCCGGCCCCCGCTAGATCACGCTGCGCTTGGACGAAATCGTCCAAACGCAGCGTGATCGATTCTCATAGTTTAGAGCATGCGTGATGCGAAAAGCCGTTGCCACTTTTTCGCAGCATGCTCTAGCCGAACGGTACGATCGGCTCGTCCTTGACGCGGTCAAGCGCCAGGGCCGTGCGCACATTGCGGACATTCGGCAGCGCAGTCAGCTCTCCGACGAAGTCCTGAAACGCCTTCAGGTCAGGCGCCACGCATTTCAGGATGAAATCGATGTCGCCCGAGAGCGTCCAGCATTCGCGCACGGCACCCCACTTGCGGATGCGCTCCTGGAATATCGCGAGATCGGCCTCGGCCTGGCTGGCGAGATGCACGAAGGCAAAGCAGACGACCTCGATCCCGAGCTTGCGCTCATCGAGTTGCGCCCGATAGCCGGTGATCAGCCCCGCTTCCTCGAGTGCCCGGACACGCCGGAGGCAGGGCGGCGGCGAGATGCCGACCCGGCTCGCCAACTCGACATTGGTCATGCGCCCGTCGGCCTGTAATTCGCGCAGGATACGCAGATCGATTTCGTCGAGTTTGGAACGCACACAGATCCCCAGAGCAAAGTCGCGCTGGTGTAGACGCAGCTCCCACGCGATACAAGGCGTCCCAACCACTGCCGCGGAGCCTGCTCTTGCCAGTTGAACCGATCCCGACGATCTGGGTCCTCACCGACGGCAAGGCTGGCGACGAGATACAGTGCCTTGGCGTCGCCGAACGGCTCGGCATCACCCCAGAGATCCGGCACATCGCCCCCGGTCGCCCCTGGAGCTGGCTGATGCCGCGCGGGCCGATCGATCCTCGCGAGGCCTCCCACAGACCTCAAAGCCCGATCCGCCCGCCTTTCCCCGATATCGTCGTCGCTTCGGGCCGGCGTGCCGCCGCCTATTTGCGTGCGGTCAAGAAGGCCTCGAAGGGCAGGACCTTCACCGTCTTTCTCAAGGATCCGAGGATCGGAGCCGGAGCAGCCGACCTGATCTGGGTCTCCGAGCATGATCGCCTGCGTGGCCCAAACGTGCTCGTCACCGTGACATCGCCGCACCGGCTCTCCCCCGGCCAGCTCGCTCAGGCCAGGCAGAGCCCGCCGCCGGCCATCGCCGCCCTGCCCCGACCGCGCGCTGCGGTCATGGTGGGCGGCGACAGCCGGCATCATAGCTTCCAGCCCGATGACATCGTCCGTTTCGCGAACGCACTCGATGCGCTCGCGGGCTCGGGCGTTGCCCTGATGGGCTCGCGCTCGCGACGTACGCCGGATGCGCTCGACAAGGCCATTGCCGAGGTCTTCGCGCGCCATGGCGGCTGGTGGTGGGATGGCACGGGCGCCAATCCCTATGTGCCGCTGCTCGCCAATGCCGATACCGTGGTCGTCACCGCAGACTCGACCAATATCGTCGGCGAGGCTGCAGCCACCGGCGCCCCCCTCCTCGTCTTCGAGCCGCATGGCGGCCACAGCAAATTCGCTCGCTTCCTCGAGGCGCTGAAGCGGCAAGGCGTTGTGCATCATTTCGAGGGACGGCTTGATGGCACCCGCTATGACCCCATAGACTCCACCGGCGTCATCGCGGAAGCGGTGCGACAGGCTTGGTTGCGGCACCGCGCCGAACTCGGCCTCGCCTGAGCATGAGCGGGCCTGGGCTTGCGTCCGCCGCACGAGACCGTATCTGACGGAACGAGGACGCAGCGCCACGCTGCGCGAAAAGGACCGAAACCATGGCTCATACCCATGCCCGCGTAATGATCATCGGCTCGGGCCCCGCCGGCTATACCGCCGCGATCTATGCGGCCCGCGCGCTGCTTGAACCGGTGATGATCTCGGGCTTCCAGCCTGGCGGCCAGCTGATGATCACCACCGATGTCGAGAACTATCCGGGTTTTGCCGACGTGGTTCAGGGGCCGTGGCTGATGGAGCAGATGCGCGCCCAGGCCGAGCACATGGGCACCAAGATGGTTTCCGACCATATCTCGAAGGTCGATCTGTCACAGCGCCCGTTCCGGCTCTGGGGTGATGGCGGCGCCACCTATAGCTGCGATGCCCTGATCGTGGCCACCGGCGCCCAGGCGAAGTGGCTGGGTATCCCCTCGGAGCAGACCTTCCAGGGCTTTGGCGTCTCGGCCTGCGCCACCTGCGACGGCTTTTTCTTCCGCGGCAAGGAAGTGGTCGTCGTCGGCGGCGGCAATACCGCGGTCGAGGAAGCGCTCTATCTCGCCAACCTTGCTGCGAAGGTCACCCTGGTGCACCGGCGCGATTCGCTGCGGGCCGAGAAGGTGTTGCAGGATCGCCTGTTCAAGCATCCCAAGGTCGAGGTCGTCTGGGACAGCGAGATCGCCGAGATCTGCGGCGGCACGCAGCCGCCGTCAGTCACGCATCTGCAGCTCCGCAACCTGAAGACGGGCGCAGAGAGCGAACTGAAGACCGACGGTGTCTTCATCGCCATCGGCCACAAGCCGTCGACCGAACTCTTCACCGGGCAGCTCGCCATGCGTGAATCAGGGTATCTCGACGTGGCGCCCGGCACGACGCAGACCAACATCCCCGGCGTTTTTGCCGCGGGTGACGTCACCGACGAGCATTACCGCCAGGCGGTGACGGCCGCGGGACTGGGCTGCATGGCCGCGCTCGATGCCGAAAGATGGCTTGCCGCCAACGTCACGGAACAGCGTGAAGCGGCCGAATAGGCCGAAAAAGACAACCCATCACGATTGTTGATGGGTTGTCTCACGAGATTCAGTGTGAAAAGAGGCCCCGTCGGCAAAGCAATCGTTGACGTTCCTGCGTTTTACCCCCCAACATGCACGAAACGCATAACGGGGGAAACGCGGTGGATTGGGACCGCATCAGGATTTTTTATACCGTCGCAGAATCCGGCAGCTTTACCAAGGCTGGCGACGTACTTGGTTTGAGTCAATCCGCCGTTAGTCGGCAGATTGGCGCGCTTGAGCGTGAGCTGCGTGCACCGCTGTTTCACCGCCATACGCGCGGGCTCATTCTCACCGAGCAGGGCGAATTGCTCTGGCGCGCGGCACGCGAGATGACGCAGCGCCTGGAGCGTACGCGCGCCCAGCTTTCGGAGACGCGCGAGCATCCATCGGGCGAGCTGAAGGTCACCGCGACACGCGGTCTCGGCGGCCATTGGCTAACCCCAAGGCTGGCGGAGTTCCTCGATCTCTACCCCGACATCAAGGTTGACCTCATCCTCACCGATGAGGAACTCGACCTCTCGATGCGCGAGGCCGATATCGCGATTCGCCTGCGCCAGCCGCAGCAGCCGGACCTGATCCAGCGCAAGCTCTTCACCGTGCATTTCCACGTCTATGGCTCACCGGCCTATATCAAGCGCTTCGGTGAGCCGAAGAGCTACGAGGATCTCGACAATCACCGGCTCCTGTCCTTCGGCAGCACCTCGCCGTCCTATCTGACCGCCGTGCACTGGCTCGGAACCCTGGGCCGCGAACAGCGCAACCCACGCCCGATCCATCTCACCGTGAACAACATCACGGCGATGAAGCGGGCAGTCGACAGCGGCGCGGGCATCGCGGTGCTGCCGGACTATCTGATCGAGACCGGCTCACCCCTCGTCCAGCTCATGCGCGAGACTGAGATGCCGCAACTCGAAAGCTATCTGGTCTATCCGGAAGAGATGAAGTCGGTGGCCAGGGTGCAGGCATTCCGCGACTTCCTGATCCAGAAGGCCCAGCGCTGGACCTACTAAACGGCCGGATGCCCCGGCTATGCGCGCAGCGCGGGTATCCCGCGCTGCGGCGAACGCATGCTTTCAGCCATTTAGGCTAAAATTTGTCGCACATAATGATAGGTCATGCAGTTTCCGCATAGCGGCCCCAAGCTATGCTGCATTGCAAAACGGCACGTGCTGCCCGATATAGCAATCACGGTTGTTCGGAACGGGCTCCGCATTCTCCTCCCGGCGTTGAGTTCGTTCCAGCCGTTCCCCTCTGAGATGTTTGGCGGTAACGCCGGATGTTTCAAACTTCAAAGGCCAGCTCCCTCGGGACGCTGGCCTTTTTTTCATGCGTGGTTATGCAGCCCGGCGCGCGAGCAGGCCCGCAAGTTCGGCGAGTTGGTCGATGAAGGCCTGCAGGAAGGCGCGGGTCGATTCATCGGGGACATCGCCGGCCTCGTCGACCAGATTGGGCTTCAGGCCGATATAGGCCTCGCCGCCCATAACCAGCGCACCAAGATTGCCAAGAATCACCCGCAGATGCTGCTGCGCTATCGCGGCACCGATCGCTGCCGGGCTCGTGCCGGCGATGGCGACAACCTTGCCCCGCCAGGAACTCTTGCCATAGGGCCGCGCCGCCCAGTCGATCGCATTCTTCAGCAGCGCGGGAATCGAACGGTTATGCTCAGGTGTAACGACGAGAACGGCGTCGGCAGCCGCGATCTCGTTCTTGAGGCGCGTCGCGCTTGCCGGCCAGTTCGCCTCGAGATCCTGATTGTAGAGTGGCAGATCGTCGATCGTGATGACGCTCGCCTCGAAGGCGCCGGAGCCGAGTCGCGACAGCGCGACGGCGAGCTTGCCGTTGATGGAATCCTTGCGTGCGCTGCCAATGATGACGGCGAGCTTCAGCTTTGCCATGGGAGTTTTCCTTGGTTACAAAAAGAGACCGAGGCTCAATAAATGCCTGTGTCAAAGCCACGCAAGGAGGCACAATTTTGTCACCAGAGAACCTGCATGTGCCTCACGAGTGCCGCGCCGTTGGCGAGATGCTGTCCCGCGTCGGCGACAAGTGGACGATGCTGGTCGTAGATCTGCTCGGCGGAGGGCCGAAGCGCTTCACCGAGATCAAGCGCGCGCTCGGCAGCATCTCGCAGCGCATGCTGACGCTGACGGTGCGCAATCTGGAGCGCGACGGCCTCGTCACGCGCACACAGTTCCAGACGATTCCGCCACGCGTCGATTATGAGTTGACCGAACTCGGGCACTCACTGCGCTATCCCGTCAAGGCGCTCAGCGATTGGGTCGTCGCGAACCGGCGCGACATCACGGCCGCGCGGAGCCGCTTCGACGAAGCGCAGGAGCCGAAGCGCAAGCTTCTCAAACTCGCCTGAGAGAAAAACTCAGCGCCGCCGCGCTTCCAGCGGCAGCGAATCGAACAGGCTCGGCACAGCGCTGGTGCGCGCCTTCTCGATCGTCAGCATGCGCAGCTTGGTCTCCACCCCGCCATCGGCTGAGAAGCCGCCGGTCTTGCCGTTGGCCGCCAGGACGCGGTGACAGGGCACGATGATGGGAAAGGGATTCTCTCCCAACGCGACACCAACAGCGCGCGCTGCGCCCGGCTCTCCGATCCGCGCCGCGACTTCGCCATAGGTCAAAGTTTCGCCTGGCGGGATGCTCAGGGCAACGGCATAGACCTTTCGGTTGAAGGCCGAGAGACCGTCCATCTCGATAGGCAGGTGAGCAAGATCCCGCTTCTCTCCCCGCAGCAATGCCATGATCGCGCCAATCGCATCCTGCACGAACGGCGGAGCAGCGCTTTCGACAGCCTCCGGATAGCGCCGAGCCAACCGCTGGCGGGCTCGCGCCTCATCCTGCTCCGGCAGTTGCGCACCGATCAGGCGTTCGGCATTCCAGACCAGCGCGCAGGCGCCGATTGCCGTATCGAACAGGCAGAAACCCTGGCTCATCACGCCTCCCGACGGAAGCGGCGGCCTCAGACGTAGAGCCGCTCGCCTTCAAGCCCTTTGTACATCGCTGCGACCTGCTCGCCATAGCCGTTGAAGAGCAGTGTCGGTCGACGCACGCGCGAACCGAGAACCTGCTCGCTGGCCTGGCTCCAGCGTGGATGCGGCACCTCCGGGTTCACATTGGCCCAGAAGCCGTATTCCGACGATTGCAGAGCCTCCCAGAAGGTCTTGGGCCGCTCGGCGACGAAGCTGATCCGCGCAATCGACTTCACCGATTTGAAGCCGTACTTCCACGGCGTGATCAGGCGAACCGGCGCACCATGCTGATTCGGCAGTGGCTTGCCGTAGATCCCCGTCACCATCAGCGTCAGGTCGTTATTCGCCTCCGCCATAGTCAGCCCCTCGGTATAGGGCCAGGGATACCAGCGTTGCGTCTGCCCGGAGGCGACGCGCGGGTTAAGGAAGGTTTCGAACTTGACGTATTTGGCACTCGAGAGCGGTTTCGCCAGCGCCACCAGGGCCTTCAGCGGAAAGCCGGTCCAGGGCACGGCCATTGCCCAGCTCTCGACGCAGCGGAAGCGATAGAGCCGCTCCTCAAGCGGCATCTTGCGGACGAGATCGTCGAACCCGATCTCGAATGGCTTCTCGACCATGCCGTCGATCGCGATGTTCCAGGGCCGCGTCGGCAGCTTCTTCGCCGCACTGACGACATCCTTGGACATGCCGAATTCGTAGAAATTATTGTAGTTCGCCGCCAGCTCCTCGTCGGTCACCGGCCGGTCGAGCGTGTAGCTCGCATTGCGCTTGGCAGGATAGAGATCGAGCGTCGGATCCGCGCCTTGCGCGGCTGCGATCTGGGGCAATGTACTCCCGGCGATCAGCCCCGCGCTCCCGCCGAGAAAGGCCCGGCGGTTCATGGCGATATGTTCGGGAGTGGCCTGGCTTTCGGGCAATTCCCAGCCAGGGCGGCGTTTGATCAGCATCGACGGACATGCTCCGTTTCAGAGAGCGAAGCTTAGTCCACAGATGAGCTTCAAGTGCAATTCACGAGGGGGAGAGGCATCGGGCCCCTCACCGCATGGCTCCATGCATCCCGGCCCAAGCGAAGCGCAGGACCGGGATGACGTCGGAGTGTTTGGAGTGGACGCGTCAGCCGCGCGCTTCCAGCGCCTTGACGATCGCATCGCCCATCTCGGCGGTCGAGACGGCATTGGCGCCCGGCGCGGCGATGTCCTTGGTGCGGGTGCCGGCGCCAAGCACATCGGCGATCGCGCCTTCGAGCCGGTCGGCCGCCTCGATGGCGCCGAAGGAGTAGCGCAGCGCCATCGCAAAGGAGCCGATCATCGCGATCGGATTCGCCAGGCCCTTGCCGGCAATGTCGGGAGCCGAGCCGTGGACGGGCTCGTAAAGCGCCTTGCGCTTGCCGGTGGCCGGATCTTCAGCACCAAGCGAAGCGGAGGGCAGCATGCCGAGCGAGCCGGTCAGCATCGCCGCGACGTCGGAGAGAATATCGCCGAACAGGTTGTCGCAGACGATGACGTCGTACTGCTTCGGCCAGCGCACGAGCTGCATGGCGCAATTGTCGGCGAGCACATGCTCGAGTTCGACATCCCGGTAGTCCTTGGCGTGCAGGGCCGTGACCGTCTGCTTCCAGAGCACGCCGGTCTTCATGACGTTGTGCTTCTCGGCCGAGGAGACCTTGTTGCGGCGGGTGCGTGCCAGCTCGAAGGCGACGCGCGCGATGCGTTCGATTTCGGGCGTGGTGTAGAGCTGGGTATCGACGCCGCGCTTGGAACCGTCCTCCAGCGTGACGATCTCCTTGGGCTCGCCGAAATAGACGCCGCCGGTGAGCTCACGCACGATCAGGATGTCGAGCCCCTCGACCACCTCGGGCTTGAGCGAGGAGGCGGAAGCCAGCGCCGGATAGCAGATCGCAGGCCGCAGATTCGCAAACAGGCCAAGATCCTTGCGCAAGCGCAGCAGGCCGGCTTCGGGGCGATGCTGATAGGGCACATCCGCCCATTTCGGGCCGCCCACAGCGCCGAACAGCACCGCATCGGCATCCTGGGCGAGCTTCATGTCGCCTTCCGAGATCGCCGCCTTGTGCGCGTCATAGGCAGCGCCGCCGACAAGTCCGCGCTCGATGGCGAAGGAGGCGAGGCCCTGCCTCTCGAACCAGCCGACGATCTTCTCGACCTGGCCGGTCACTTCGGGACCGATGCCGTCGCCCGGCAGGAGGAGGAGCTTGTGGGTCGCCATGGTCGCCTCACGCGTTTGTCGGATGTTGCTGGGGCCAGAGCGGCCTTGCCGGGCTGATTAGGCGGGGAACGGGAGTGACGCAAGCGCAGCCGCGGGGCAGCGCGCCTGCGCGGCAAGCAGAAGCTGTACGATCGGCACCAGCATCGAACCGCTTCACTCCGGCCGGAGTGAAGCGGAGAGCTGGAAGCCGTCGCAGAGCGCGACGATGGTTTCCGGATCGGAGCCGCTAGCGCAGTGCCTCTGGCATCAGCCAGTATCCCGACGGCAACGGGTGCTCCGTCCTCAGGCCTTCTTCTCCATGTTCCAGAAGAACTGGACGGGCGAGAGCACCATGCCGGTCAGGCTCTTGCGATAGGCCATTGGCTGCTGCACCAGCCCCGCCGGCGCATAGGGCACCGTCTCGAAGGCGCGCTTCTCGATCGAGGCGGCCAGCTCCTTCTGCTTGGCCACCTCAGGCGTTGCAATCCACTGATCGCGCAGACCTTCCAGCGTGGCATCCTCCGGCCAGCCGAACCAGGCGGCAGGGCCATTGCTGCGCAACAGCGGATGCAGCGCGGGATTGAGCACGTCGGCGCCCGACCAGAGCGTGTGGAACACCGACCAGCCGCCCTGGTCCGGCAATCCGCGGTTGGAACGCCTGCCGATGAAGCTGGCCCAATCGGTCGCGACCAGATCGACAGTCATGCCGAGCTTCTTCAGCAGTTCCTGTGTCACCAGGCACTGGTTATAGGCGATCGGCTGGTCGGCGGGTGCCAGTAGCAACACCTTCTCGTTCTTGTAGCCGGCCTCCTGCAGCATGGCCTTGGCCCGCTCCAGATTGTTGCCGAGTGCAGCCTGTCCGCCCGCTCCGGTCGACATCGGCGAGCCCGGCGTGAAGAAGGTCTTGCACTCCTTGTAGTAGTCCTTGCTGCCGACGACCGCCTCCATGTAGTCGGTCTGATCGATTGCCATCATCACCGCCCGGCGGATGCCGGGATTGTTGAAGGGCGGCTGCAGATGGTTGAAACGCATCAGCAAGATCAGTCCCAGCGGCACGTTCTCGATCGCGATCTCGGGATTGCTCTTGAGCAGGGGCAGGAGATCGACCGGCGGCTGTTCGTACCAGTCGACCTCGCCCTGCATCAGCGCGCCGACTGCGGCTGAAACCTCGGTCAGCGGCAACCATTCGATACGGTCGATCTTGGCGACCTTGCCGCCAGCGGCCCAGGACGGAGCCTCCTCTCGTGGCCTGTACTTGGCGAAGCGCTCATAGATCGCGTTCTGGCCCGGCACCCATTGCTTGTCCATGAAGCGCCAGGGTCCGGAACCGATCGCCTCCGTGATGTTCTTGGTTGGCTCCATCATGGCCACGCGCTCGGGCATCATGAAGGGCACGTTCGAGGAGAGCTTGCCGAGCGCGTCCGGCAGCATCGGGAAGGGCTTCTTCAGGCGGATGGCGAAGGTGCGCTGATCGACGACATCGTAACCCTCGACGAATGTCGCGAAAGTCTGCCCGAAGGCATCGCGCGCCGACCAACGCTTGATCGAGGCAATGCAGTCCTGCGCCCTGACCGGCTGCTCGTCGTGGAACATCAGTCCGTCGCGCAGATGGAAGGTCCAGCGCAGCCCGTCCGGCGCAGTCTCCCAGCTCTCGACCATTTGCGGCTGGATGCGGAACTGCGCGTCCGTCGCAAAGAGGGTATCATATATCAGATAGCCGTGATTGCGGATAACATAGCTCGTAGCGACGATCGGATCGAGGGAGGGCAACGGCGTTGACGGAATGAAGCGCAGCGTATTGGCGCGCGACTGCGCGCGCGACGGAAATCCAACGAGGCTGGAAGCGGTTAAAGCGGAACTTCCGGCCAGAATCTGACGGCGATTGAGTCGCATTCGGCATCCCCTTGCTCTTGAGCTTTCGCGCCTGGCGCGCCTGCCTTCTGTTAAGCAAGAGATATACCAGCATGACCATGCGGCCAGACGCAATGGCCCTTGCGATGGCCAGGCGGCATCAACTGGACTCGCCCCGGCCCGCTCGCTATTCCCTTGACCGTCTCAACGGGGTGCCCGGCGATTTCGGGCTGAGAGGGAAGCGCAGGGCTTTCAACCCGTCGAACCTGATCCGGATCGTGCCGGCGGAGGGATTGAGCACTGGCGTCTCGCATCCGGAGACCGCCTTCCCTCTCGACCGTCATGGCCTGCCGTCGAATGCATGCGGGGTGACGCCATGACCTTTCTGAACAACCGGTTGACCCGGATCGCCGCCGCGCTCTCGGCGCTCCTGCTCGCGACGCCGTCCATGGCCCAGGAGAAACCGGCACTGACGGTCTACACTTATTCCTCCTTCACCGGGAAATACGGTCCCGGCGCGAAAGTGAAGGCGGCCTTCGAGGCGCAATGCAGTTGCACGCTGAACTGGGTCGCAAGCGATGATGCCGGCTCCCTCGTCGCGCGCCTGAAGCTGGAGGGTGAGGCGACCAAGGCCGATGCCGTGCTCGGCCTCGACATGAACCTTGCTGCAGAAGCCAAGGCGACGGGACTGTTCCAGCCCCATGGCCAGGACCGTGCCGCGCTCACTTTGCCCATCGCCTGGACTGACGATACCTTCCTGCCCTTCGATTGGGGGCATCTCGCCTTCGTCTATGATTCAACCAAACTTGCCGCGCCGCCCACCAGCCTGAAGCAGCTTGTCGACGATCCGAATGGGCCAAAGCTCGTGCTGCAGGACCCGCGCACCAGCGCGCCCGGGCTTGGCTTCCTGCTCTGGATGCGATCCGTCTATGGCGACGGCGCTGACGCCGCCTGGACCAGGCTCAAGCCGCGCATCGTCACCTTCACCAAGGGCTGGTCCGAGGCCTACGGACTCTTCCTCAAGGGCGAGGCCGACATGGTGCTCTCCTACGCGACATCGCCGGCCTATCACATCGGCGCCGAGAAGAAGACGCAGTACAAGGCCGCCCCCTTCAGCGAAGGCCACTATCTGCATGTCGAACTCGCCGGCATGACGCGCACGACGCGGCAGCCGGAACTCGCCAAACGCTTCCTCGCCTTCACGCTTTCGGACGCCTTCCAATCGCTGATCCCGGAAGGCAACTGGATGATGCCGGCGAAACAGGCGACAGGTGGACTGCCGGCTTCATTCGCCGATGTCGTCAAGCCGGAACGAACCTTGCTGTTCACGCCGGACGAGGTGCGCACGCAGCGCCGAACCTTCATCGACGCCTGGCTCGCCGCAGCGAGCCGCTGAGGCCTTGCTCCGCCCGGCCACGCTCACTGCGCTTGCCATCCTTGCGCTCGCCGGCGCCTCGCTCGCCGGGCTGGCGCGAGCCGGCGGCGACGTCGCGGCCCTGTCGTCGCTCGGCCCCTATCTCGCTCGCCTCGTCGCAGGAGCGACCGTCCAGGCGGGCCTGTCGATGCTGCTCTCGCTTCTGCTGGGCACGGCACTGGCGCTTGCCTTGCTGCGCCGCCGCTTCCCAAGCCGCAACCTCCTGCTCGCCGTGCTGACCGCCGCCGCCGTCGCACCGACGATCGTGATCGTCTTCGGCGTCATCGCGATCTATGGCCGTTCCGGGTTGCTCGGCGACCTGGCGCGTGCCGTCGGTGCTGAACCGCCGGCGATCTACGGGCTCCAGGGTATCCTGATCGCGCATGTGCTGATGAATACGCCGCTGGTGACGCGCACGCTGCTTCAGGCCTTCGGCCGCGAACCGGGCGAGCGGAGGCGCCTGGCGTCGGCACTCGGCTTCTCCGCCGCCGATTGTTTCCGGCATCTCGACTGGCCCGTGATCCGGCGCGAAGCCCCGGCGCTAGCCACCTTCGTCTTTCTGCTCTGCTTCACGAGCTTTGCCGTCGTGCTCTCGCTCGGTGGCGGGCCTGCCAATGCGACGCTGGAAGTCGCGATCTACGAAGCGGTCCGTTTCGAGGCCGATTTCGCCCGCGCGGCCGCTCTCGCCAGCCTCCAGCTTGTGCTCTGCCTCGGACTTGCGACTGCGCTCGCCGCACTCGCGCCGGCGGCCCGCGACGAGGCAAGTGCCGAGCGCCATGCGGTGCGCCCCGATATCCTCGCCCCTTCCCTGCGGCGGCTGGACTGCCTTGTTCTCATTCTGGCGACGGCATGGATCGCACCGCCTCTCCTCAGCATCGCAAGCGGCCTCACAGCCGTACCGATGCTCGCGACCGCCGAATTCGCATCGGCTGCCGCGACGAGCGCGGCGATCGCGCTTGGCGCTGGCCTCCTCGCCTGCCTGTTTGCCGTACTGCTCGCCAGCGCCGCGCGCGGACGCCGGCCGCGCCCGGGACTTCCCGACCTTGCCGCCTTCACCATGCTTGGCCTGCCGCCCTTCGCCTTCGTGGCAGGGCTGTACGTCCTGACCCGCAACCTCGCCGATCCCGCAATGCTCGGTCTGCTGCTTGTGCCGCTCGTCAACGCCCTGATGGCGCTGCCCTATGCCTATCGGCTGCTGGCACCGCCACTCGCGACCAGCGCCGAGCGCCATGGAAGACTGGCAGAGAGCCTCGGCATTGCCGGCTGGACCCGGCTGCGTCTCGTCGAATGGCCAGCCCTGCGCGCACCGCTGGCGGCCGCATTCGCCTTTGCCACGGCGCTCTCGCTCGGCGATTTCGGCGTCATTGCTCTGTTCGGTGGCGGCGAGCTCACCACCTTGCCCTACCTGCTGGCGAACCGCCTCGGCGCCTATCGCATGGATGAAGCGGGAGCGCTGGCGCTCGTGCTGGTGCTTTCCGCCGGGGGGCTCGCCTACCTGACCGAGCACTGGAGTGCGCGTCATGCTTGAGCTGGCGGGCCTGTCCCTCAACTATCCCGGATTCGAGGCGCGCTACGACCTCGTCATTCCAGCGGGCGCGCTCTGCGCCGTCATCGGCCCGTCAGGCGGCGGCAAGACCACGCTGCTCCATGCCATCGCCGGCTTCGAACAGCCTGCGGCCGGAACCCTCCGCTTTGCCGGCGCAGATCTGCTGCCGCTCGCACCAGCCAGACGACCAGTCTCGATCCTGTTCCAGGATCACAATCTCTTCCCGCACCTCACGGCAGCTGAAAACGTCGCGCTTGGACTGAAACCGTCACTGCGGCTCGACGCCTCCGAGCGCGAGCGCGTGGCAGCTGCGCTGGCCGCGGTCGATCTCGCCGGCTTCGCAGCCCGCCGACCGGCGGAACTCTCGGGCGGTCAGCGTCAGCGCGTCGCCCTCGCCCGCGCCCTCCTGCGCGGCAAACCGCTGATGTTGCTCGACGAACCGTTCGGCGCACTCGACCCCGGGCTACGCCGCGAGATGATCGAGCGCGTCGATGCGCTGCGCCGCGAACACGGCCTCACCGTGCTGATGACGCTGCACACGCCGGAAGAGGCGGCCGGCCATGCCGACCTTTTTGCCTTCGTTAGGAATGGCCGCGTCGAAGCATCCGGCCCGTGGACGCGCCTGACGGCGTCGGACGGACCAGAGCCTGTCAGGCGCTTCCTGGGCATCTGAAGCGCGCCGTCCCGACTAACCGCGCAGCCGGGCCGTAATTTCGATCTCGATCTTCATCTCGGGCTTCAGTAGCCCGGATACGACATAGATGCCGGCCGCTGGCCGGATCTGCCCGAAGATTTCGCCGCAGACGGTGAGAACCGGTTCGCAATAGCTGCGATCCGTGACGAAATACTGCGCGCGCACGACGTTGGCGAGTGCAGAGCCCGCTTCGGTCAGGACCGCGTCCAGCGTCCGGAAGATGTTGCGCGCCTGTTCCGCCGGATCCTCCGGCATCGTCATGGTGACATAGTCATAGCCAGTCGTGCCCGAGACGAAGACGAGGTCGCCATCGACCACCGCCCGCGAATAGCCGAAGGCGAGCTCGAACGGCGAACCGGTGGATATCAGCCGGCGCTTCGGATCCAACATCGTCATCCCCGTCCACCCTTGAGCGCGCGCAACACCTTGGCGCCCGGCCGGCCGGTCTGCGGCATGCCGATCTGCGATTCGATTTCCTTGATGGCGGCCCTGGTCAGCGAACCGACGGCGCCGTCCGGCTCGCCGACATTGTAACCCCGCGCGCTCAGCAGGCGCTGCAATTCGCGACGCTGCTCGCGCGAGAGCGGCGGATCGTCGGTCGGCCAGTCAGCCTGGATTCCCGGCCGGCCGCGGATGCGGTCCGAGAGCAGCGATATGGCAAGTGCGTAGGAATCCGCACCGTTATAGCTGTAGGCCGCGTCATAGTTCTTGAAGACCAGGAAAGCCGGACCATTGCGGCCGGCCGGCATCAGCAACCCGGCATTGCCCGAGCCGGACAGTCCCGAGCCGTCATATTTGACGATCCCGCGTGCAGCCCAGGATGAGAGCGGCTGCTTCGGATTGCGCCCGGTCGGACCGGAATAGCCGTTGGGGACGCGCACCTCGTAACCCCAGGTCGCGCCAGTCACCCAGCCGGCCTTGGCCATGAAGTTGGCGGTCGAATGTAGTGCGTCGGGAATCGAGTCGACGAGATCGCGCCGTCCATCGCCATCGCCATCGACGGCGAGCCGCATATAGGTCGAGGGGATGAACTGGGTGTGGCCGAAGGCGCCGGCCCAGGAACCCATCAGGCGGTCGGCCCGGACATCGCCGCGCTGGATGATCTGCAGCGTCGCGATCAGCTCACCCTTGAAGAACGCGTTGCGACGCGGTGCGAGACAGGCGCCGGTCGAGAGCGCCTGGACGAGGGGCATCTTTCCGCGCGCCTTGCCGAAATCGCTCTCGACGCCCCAGACCGCGACGATGGCATGGCGGTCGACGCCAAAACGCTGCTCGGCCGCGGCGAGGGTCGAGGCATGCTGACGCAGCATGTTGCGCCCCTCCGCCACCTTCTCCTCATCGACCAGCGTGCCGAGATAATCCCAGATCGGAGTCTTGAACTCCGGCTGGTTGTTCATCGCCTCGATCACCTTCATGTCGGGCGTGACGCCCGCCATGGCCCGGTCGAAGGTGGCGCCGGACACGCCTTTCGCTGCAGCCTCCGAACGCAGGCCGGCAATGCAGGACTGGAAGTCCGCCTGGGCGCCGGACGCGAAGAGGATGAGCGGAAAAGCCAGTTTGAATGCGCGCATGAACCCACCGAAACCCAAGGAATGACGCAAAACTAGGGCCGAATGGTTAAAGGAGATTAACCATGCGCGAACTGCGCGCAAAAGTCGCAAAAGACGGCTATGGCAGGGGCCTGACCTGATTCGAGGCGATGCCGCCCATGCCTGTCGCCACAACCGAGCTCCTCGGCTTCACCGCAGCCGCGCTGACGACCCTGTGCTGGCTGCCCCAGGCCTGGCACACGATCCGGACCCGGGACACACGCGCGATTTCGCTCTGGACGCAGATATTCTTCGCGCTCGGCATTATTCTCTGGCTGGTCTACGGGCTCCTGCTGATGTCCTGGCCGCTGATCGGCGCCAATGCCGTGACATTGGTGCTGGTCCTCACCATCCTGACCATGAAGCTGCGCTACGGCTGAACCGGCTCTATCGGGAACCCCGCACGCTGGTTAGGCTTTCTGTAGACACAGCCTCGGACCGCCAATCCCCATGCCAACCCTCTCCACCGCCCATCTCCTGCCGACCGCCATGCTTGTCGGCTCGAATGTCTTCAAGACCTTCTCCTGGTATGGCCATCTCAGCTACAAGAGCACCGCGATCTGGCTCGCCATCCTCGCCAGCTGGATGATTGCACTGCCGGAATACATGCTCGCCGTCCCTGCCAACCGCATCGGCAATGCGGTCTATTCCGCCGCCGAGCTGAAGACGATGCAGGAGGTCATCCCCCTCACCGTCTTCGCCGGCTTTTCCGTGCTCTGGCTCAAGGAGCCGCTCGGCCGGAACCATGCGATCGGTTTCGCGCTGATTGCGGCCGGTGCCTTCTTCATCTTCCAGGGCAAGGCGTAAGCAGGATGGCCAATCTCCCTTCGCCCGGACATCCCGCGGTCTCCGCCTATCTCGCCAATGGCTATGACGGAGTCGTCGGCATGTCGTCCCGCTTTGCCGCGGCGATCTGCGCGCGGCTGCTGCGCCTGCAAACCGAGGAAGGGCTGCATGGCCCGGTTGCCGAGATCGGCGCCTTCGAGGGACGCTTCTTCATCGCTCTCGCCCATGCGCTCGAGCCGGGCGAGGTCGCTCTCGGCATCGATATCTTCGAGTGGCCGAATCCGGAGGTTGAGCAACGCTTCGAGGCGAATTGCCTGAAGCACGGCATCGGCCCCGAGCGGCGCGTCACGATCAAGGGCGATGCGGGAGCGATGGCGCCAGTCGACCTGCTGAAGCACACCGGCGACGCGAAGCTGCGTCTCATCCACATCGACGGCGAGCATTCCCGCGTGGCGCTCGCCAGAGATCTCGCACTCGCCACCGCCTGCCTGGCCGATGGCGGGCTGATCGTTCTCGATGACATGCTGCATCCCGGCTACCCGACGTTGATGGTCGCGGTGCAGGCCTATCTCGATGCACACCCTCAGATTGTGCCGCTCTGCATCATCGACCGTGAGACGATTGTCGGCGCCACCAAATTCGTGCTCTGCGAGCAGCACTGGTTCGAGCGCTATCAGGCTCGGATGCTCGATATCTTCAAGGAGCAGATCTGGCCGCTGGGCGCCGACTTCGAACCGCATTGGTGCCTGGTGCTGTCGCTCGACACCCGGCTGGCGGACATCACCTGAGCTGCCGGCGCACTGCCTGCCGTATGTCATTCCGGACACGCCGCCATAGCGCTGCCGTCCGGCACGTCGGGTCGGTGCCGGGCTCAAGAATGGTTTCCGGCCTTCAGCTTCGCTGCGGCCGGGATGACCGTATCACCCCGACCACCTAGGAAGACTGCCGTGAAGAAAGCGATCCTCGTCGCCCTATCCATCTTGAGCCTCTCGACGCCGGCGCTCGCCGGCCCGACCTGCAGCCCGAGCGACGACCGCGCCAGGATCCTCGCCTCCGCCAGCACAGGCGACGTCCACCCAACCTGGCGCGGCGGAAAACATGTCGGTTACGGCTGGTCGCTGCAGGTCAAGCGCAACGCCCGCGACGACGCCGGTACGTCCTATTATGTCGGGGATCTCTATGACACGCGCGGTCAGCTCTCGACGCGCAATGCCTTCGTCATCGAGAACGAATGGGATTGCGGTCCCTGACGCGCCCGCTCCGGCGCTTACCGCGCCGGCCTGACCCGCAGGATCTTGCCGTTGGCATCATCGCTCAGCAGGTAGAGATAACCGTCGGGGCCTTGCCTGACGTCACGAATGCGCTCGCTGAGCGTGGTCAACAGCCTCTCCTCGCCGGTGACCGTCTCGCCCTGTGTCGAGAGGCGGATCAGCATCTGCCCGGCAAGGGCGCCAACGAAGAGAGAGTTTTTCCAGGCCGGCCAGATTTGCCCGGTATAGAAGGTCGCGCCGGACGGCGCGATCGACGGGTCCCAGTAGAACAGCGGCTGCTCCATACCGGGTTTCGATGTGCCCTCACCGATCTTCGCGCCGGAATAGTCGATCCCGTAGGTGATCACCGGCCAGCCATAGTTGAGCCCGGCCTTCGGCGTGTTGATCTCGTCGCCGCCGCGCGCGCCGTGCTCTGCGGTCCAGAGTTGCCCGGTCTCTGGATGCAGCGTCGCGCCCTGCACGTTGCGGTGGCCGATCGACCAGATCTCCGGTTGCCAGCCCTCCTTTTTTGGATTGCCCGCCGCCGCCTTTCCCTCCGGGCTGATCCGCAGGACCTTGCCAAGGTGATTGCCCGGGTTCTGCGCCTGATCGCGCTGGCTGAAGCGGTCGCCCACCGTGACGAACAGCGCGCCCGTCCGGTCGAAGACCAATCGCGAGCCGAAATGCATGTTGCTGTTGATCGTCGGCATCTGCCGGAAGATCACGCTCATCCCTTCGAGCGCGGTGCCGCCCGCATTGAGACGCCCGCGCGCGACGCTGGTGCCGTTTCCATTGGCGCGCGGCTCCGCGAAGGAGAGATAGATCTGCCGGTTATGGGCAAATTGCGGATCGAGCGCGACATCGAGCAGCCCGCCCTGCCCGCGTGCCATGACGCTCGGCACACCCGCGATCGGCCGCGAAATCTCGCCCGCGGCGGAAACCAGCCGCAACCGGCCCGGCCTTTCGGTCACGAGCATGCGCCCGTCAGGCAGGAAGGCGAGGCCCCAGGGATGCTCCAGACCGCTCGCCACCGTCTCGACGACCAGCTCGCCCGCGCTCGATGGGAAGCGCTGCTGGGCATCGGCCGTCGCCGACAGTGCCAGGACTGAAAGCGTGGCGCTGAAGCAGGCGGCAAGAACGCTGTGGCGCATGGAACTCTCCCTGTCGTAGCGGAACGTCAGTGAGGCAAAACGCGCGGAATCACCACTCGGTTGCTTCGAGCTCACGCCGAAGTGAAACGATCGCCTGGGTCTCGTCGAGCGCGACGTCGTCGCTGGTCACGGCCTGGCCGGCCGCGACATCCCGTTCGAGCTTGACGCCATGCGCGAGCCCGATCGGCAGGGCGCGGACTTCGCGGCTCGCCCGCGCCGGCATCAAGCGGCCATAGACCGTGTATCCGCCCTCCCCGTCCAGCATCTCGCCGGCCTTGAGGTCACGCTTGGCCACCGCAGCAGCGTCTCCGCGCCACTCGCGGGTGCTGCCGGTCGGCTCGCCGCGCAGGGCCGCGTTGAGGACCGACATCGAAAGCTCCAACCCGATCAGGTGGAACGGCTTGTACATCGCCGCATATTGGCCGGTGGAATCGGTCGGCAGGCCGTATTGCTTGAAGCAGGCCGCGGCGTAGTCGTTCGGCGCCTTCAGCACGACATAGACGCCCCAGCGCAGGTCGCGAAACACAGGCCGCCCGTTACGCTCGAGCGAAGACACCACTTCGACCATGCCGTCGCGATCGAGTTGCCCCCCGACCGCCTTCGGCCGCAGCACATGGGCAAGGTCGTCGACGCCGACGGGCGGGAACGCGAGGCCGGCCTCCGGCACGTCGAGCCCGCAGGCATTGGCGATCGCCGCCATCTCTATCGCCGACTTCGTTCCATCGAGGAAGGAGTTGAACATTTGCGGGTTCATGCCCGCCGCCTTGGCCGCCTCGGGCGTCAGCCCGTAATGGGTCCAGACATCGTCCGGCGTGACCTGATGGTAGGCCGGCAGATATTTCGTGCCCTTGCCAGCCGCGGCAACCGTGAATCCGGTCGCACGCGCCCAGTCGACCATCTCCGAGACAAGCGCCGGCTGGTCGCCATAGGCCATGGAATAGACCACGCCCGCGGCCCGAGCACGGGTCGCGAGCACCGGGCCGACCAGCACGTCAGCCTCGACATTGACCATCACCACATGCTTGCCGGCGGTGATCGCCGCCAGTGCATGGTGTGCGCCGGCGGCCGGATGGCCGGTTGCCTCGATGACGACCTCGATACCGTCCATCGCAGCCGCCTCGGCGCCGTCCGCGACATAGCGGGTCGCCTCGATGCGGGCCTCGTCCCAGCCGACCTGCCGGCACGCGCGCTTCGCCCGCTCGGGATCGAGATCGGCAATGACAGCGACCTCCAGCCCCGCAATATGGGGCACCTGCGACAGGAACATCGAGCCGAACTTTCCGGCCCCGATCAGTGCGACGCGTACGGGCTTTCCTGCATCGCGGCGGGTGGCGAGAAGTGGCATCAGATTCATGACGACGCTCCGGTGTTCAATGATCTCGGGCAGAGTCACGCGCGTCGATCCGGCGACAGCGACGCCGCCAGCCCGGATCCGTCATGGGATGCACGACGGATTCGGGGCTCGAGCGGCCAGGCCACATGCCCGGAATGACGGAGGCGGACTGAACGATAACGCCGGTTATTCCGGCTTCACGCCGGCATCGGCGATGATCTGCTTCCAGGTCGCGATCTCCTGGAGGTGATAGGGCTTGAACGCGGCGGGATCGCGCACCTTCAGTGTGAAGCCGAGCTTGAGGATCGCCTCGGTTATGGCAGGCTTGGCGATCGAGGCCATGACTGCCTTCGAGAACGTGTCCAGGATCGGTTGCGGAACCGCGGCAGGTGCGAAGAATGCCGCCCAGGAATCGGCGTCGGCATTGCTGACCCCCTGCTCGCGCAGGGTGGGGATATCCTTGGCGCGCGGATTCCGCTCCGGGCTCGCCAAAGCCAGCGCGCGCATGCTGCCGGCGTTGATCTGCTCCAGCACGCTCGGCAGCGTCGAATTGGCGATGTCGATGCGCCCGCCGATGATCTCCTGCACCAGCGGCGCGGCGCCGCGGAAGGGCACATGCGTCATCTTGATGCCGGTGCGCTGCATGAACAGCTCCATCGCCAGATGCGAGCCGGAGCCGACGCCGGTGGAGCCGTAGTTCAGCTTGTCGGGATCCGCCTTGGCCAGCGCGATCAGCTCGGCAATGGTCTTGGCCGGCAGGTCGTTGCGGACGACGAAGGCGTGCTCGAAGGCGCCCACGCCGCAGAGCGGCGCAAAATCCTTCACCGCATCGTAGCCGGGCTCCTTCAGCAGGAACATGTTGTTCCCATGCGTCTGGTTGTTGCCGAAGATGAAGGTGTAGCCGTCCGGTTCCGCCTTGGCCACGGCGCGCGTGCCAACCGCCCCCGATGCACCGGCACGGTTGTCGACCAGCACGTTCTGGCCGATCGAGGTCGAGAGATCCTGCGCGACGAAGCGGGCAATGGCGTCGGTCGGTCCACCCGCCGGATAGGGAACGACCAGCGTGATCGGCTTCGACGGAAACGTCTGCGCCCGAACGATGGCCGGAGCAAAGGCGGCACCGGCAATGATGCCGAGCGTGGTGCGGCGGGTCAGCGACATGAAAGTCCTCCGGGGTGCCCGATTTGGAGACTGGGCTTGCCGCGAGAATTACGGGCAAAGGCGCCATGCGTCCAGCGGCAGGTGCCGGCGCCGCGGGAGGCTGTAGCCTGCGCTCAGCGAGCAACGGGGAACGAGCCGCCCATGACCATCCGCATCGAACGCGACGGTAAGGTCGCGACCGTCATCCACAGCCGCATCGAGGCCCGCAACGCGATGGATCCCGACAGCGCCGAAGCGCTGACGGCCGCCTTCCGCGAACTCGACGCCGATCCTGAAACCGGCGCGATCGTGTTCTGGGGCGAAGGCGGCGCCTTCTGCGCCGGCTGGGACCTGAAATATGCGCAGGCCTTCACCGATGCAGAGCGCTTCCGCACGGAGATCGTCGAGGGACTGGCTTTTCCCCACGGCGGTGGCCCGGCCCCACGCGGCCCGATGGGCCCCTCGCGGCTGGAGATGGGCAAGCCCGTGATTGCCGCCATCGAGGGCCCGGCCGTCGCTGGCGGGATGGAACTCGCACTTTGGTGCGATGTCCGGATCATGGCCCAGGACGCCTATTTCGGCGTCTATTGTCGGCGCTGGGGTATCCCGTTGATCGACGGCGGCACGGTGCGCCTGCCCCGCCTTGTCGGCCAGGGCCGTGCGCTCGAGATCATCATGACCGGGCGCAAGGTCGCAGCCGACGAAGCCCTGCGGATCGGGCTCTGCGAGACAGTGGTCCCGCGCGGAGAAGCCCGCGCCGCCGCCGAGGCAATGGCGCAGCAGATCGTCCGCTTCCCACAGGGCGCCATGCTGGCCGACCGCCGCAACGCGATTGCCGGGCACGGCCTCGGCGTCCGCGAGGCGCTGGCGCGGGAATGGGCTGGAGCCGTCGAGACCATCGTCAAGGACGGTGCGGCCGGAGCCGGACGCTTCGCCGGCGGCAAGGGGCGTGGCGGCGACTTCGAGGATATTTGAAGGCTGCCTCTGTCTCGGCCGGGCCGGAATGGCACGCGGTTTCAGCTCGGTCGCCAGGCCCTACTCGCCGAACCCCGCCCGCTTCAGCCGCTGCACCGCGACGTCGAGTGCCTGCAGGAAGGCTGACCGGTCCTTCTGCGAGAAGGGTTTCGGCCCGCCGGTCACCGCCCCGGCGGCACGCAGATCCTCCATCATGTCGCGCGTCGCCAGCGCCATGCCGATCGAGGCTTCGGTGAAGGGTTTGCCTGTCGGCCCGATGACATCGGCTCCGGCCTTGATGCAGCGATCGGCAAGCGGGATGTCGGAGGTGATGACGATCGCACCGCGCGCCACCCGCTCGGCAATCCAGTTATCGGCAGCATCGAACCCGTCGGATACGATCACCCGTTCGATCCAGCTCTCCCGCGGCACCATCATGAAGCTGTTGGCGACAACGAAGACCTTGAGCCCATGCCGCTCGGCCACGCGATACACCTCCGGCTTCACCGGACAGGCGTCGGCATCGACATAGATCGCGATGGTGCTGGGGCTTGGTTCCATGGGGGTCAGCGCATCGCAGGGAACGGCAGGGCATGCAAGGACGGCTTTATGCCGGCCTTATGCGGCAGCGCGTCTTCCACATCGCAAGCTTAGCGGGAGCGGACCTACATCTCGACCATCGATGGAGGTCGAGATGACGACTGATACCGCCTACGCCCATACCTCTCACCAGCGCCGCGCCCGCGCGGTCTATCGCACTGTGGCGAAGAAGCGGCCGGCGACCGGCCTGCTCGCGGCAGAGCTTGCTGCACTGGCCTGCTTTGCGCTCGCGGCCGCCGGCTTCATCGGCCTGCGCGCCTGGCTGTTCCTGCCGAATTGAGCGCTGCGACATGGGACAATCCACGCCGGTCCAGCCGCTCGAAGGAGCGAGCCATCTCTTCCTTGTCGGGCAGTCGAAGCACGGTTTCTGGGTCGCCCGCGACCTCGAAGGCCAGTCTGAAGGCATTTTTCGCGAGAAGAAGGATGCGGTCCGCTTCGCCATGTTCGAGGGCGGCCATCCCAACGCGGTGATGCTCTCGCCCAACGCGGTCGAGCCCAGCTTCGGCATGGGAGTACGCTGATCCTGATCCAGTCTGACGATGCCGTATCTGCTTCGGCCGGGCGCAAGCCCGGCCGCTTGCTTCATGACACCGGCCATTCCCTTTGGGACCACATCTCGACCGTTGAAGCGGCCGACCGAAAGAACCTGCAACGGCCGATGGACCGGCGACTTGAAAGGGAACTCTACGCCATCTTCCTCGCAGCAGCCGGGGCGCTGATCGATCAACTCGTCGAGGTCGGCATCGACGATCCCGGCGATATCGCCCGGCGGCTGAATCGTCGCGGCTTTCCCTGCTGGGGCCGTCCGCGCTGGAGCACGGGAAGCGTCGCAACGATTACGCGGCGCCGGCGCATGGCGGAGGCGCATGATGATGTCGCCCAGGCATCAACCGGGCGACGCGAGATATCCCGAGAAACCGCGTGCACTTCGGCCGGCGCTGGCCTAGGCTCGAACTCTGCTTCGATGTGACAGAGTCCGGCTACCGCCCGGGCCGACCGCGGCAGCCGAAAGCCGGCCGCAGAATGACCGAAGACAGCACGAGTTTCACTGCACAGCGCCGCTTTCGCGCAACCACTCCGAGTATGTCGGTATCCGACCAGGACTGCCGATCTGCCCGTTGACCTGAGAAGGGGCGCAGCCCGCGCCCCTCGAAGCGAGGAATGAGACGATGGCAAAGGGTGAACAACGCGGCAACCGCGAAGCCAAGAAGCCGAAGAAGGACAAGCCGAAGGTCTCGGCAGCGGCCCCTTCGACCTTCGCTGCCGTGGTCGCAAAGGCCGCGGCTCCGCAAAAGAAGAAGTGAGGCGCCGGCAGCCGCTGCCCTGCCTCGCAGGGCCGGCTTTTCCCGACCGCAACGCACCGCCGACAGGACACAGATGATACGCTTCAGGACGATCGAACCGGAGGCGGCGGCGAAACTCACTGCGCCGTCGGCAGCCTCCGCTCAGCCCGCATCAGCCAAGGCCGGGGCACTGGCGGCTGGCTCCAGCAGTGCTGAGGCAGCGGCACAGGAGCTGCCTCAGCAGAAGCCCGTCCGGGCGAAGAAGCAGGGCGCAGCCCGGCTCTTCGACGAATAGCTCCGGGGACCTGCTCGTCAGGCCTCGATGACTTCGTCGGTCCAGACCCTGAAACCGACCAGCGTGTTCGGCCCGAAGGTGGTCGTGATGGCGACATCAGCCGCGTCGCGGCCGCGCGCGATCAGCACCCGGCCGATCCGCGGCACGTTATTGCGCGGGTCGAACATCTCCCAGCCACTGCTCAGGTAAGCCTCGAAGGACGCTGCGAAATCGCCCGGCGGAAACGGGGGAGGCGTGCCGACGTCGCCGAGATAGCACGTGCAATAACGCGCCGGGATGTTCATCGCCCGGCAGAACGCGATCGCGAGATGCGCATAGTCGCGGCAAACGCCACGCCCCTCGCGATAGGCCTCCGACGCCGTCCGCGTCACGCTCGCATCATTGTAGTCGAAGGCGATGCGCTGGTGCACGAAGTCGCAGATCGCCTGCACACGCGGCGCGCCCGGCAGCACATGGCCGAAGAGCTGCCAGGCCAGATCGAGCAAGCGGTCGCTGTCGCAGAAGCGACTGGCGAGCAGAAAGACCAGGCACTCCTCCGGCAACAGCTCGACCGGGACCTGCCCTGCGTCGTGGCGGAGCGTTTCAGGCAGTCCGCTGTCGTTGATCACGGCATCGGCCGAGATTCGCACGCGCCCTTGCGGCGCCACCAGCCGGCTGCACCAATTGCCGAAACCGTCGCGATAAGCGCTGACGCGGACCGGTGGATCCAGGCGCATGTGGTCAGGCTCGTCCAGCTCGGACACCCGGCTGAAATGCACATGCAGCATCAGGATCATGGGGGTTGGTTGCGGAAAGTCGTAATCGAGCTCGTAGCCGATCCTGAGTTTCACGTGATGCCTTCTGCGCGACACTCCGCGCTGGTCACTGGTTGCGCCCCCAAAGGGGCGTCCGGCACCATGCACCTTTCGGGCCGGGATGGCACTGATGGGCGTGGCCCTCCCTCGCCAGCCCGTGCGAGGCGCATCATTCACATTGCTGCTGCCAGCCATGACGCACTCTTGCTTGCGGTGCCGGCTCGCGCGCCCTAAACCACGCGCGCGCCATGTGGCGCTATCCGAAAGCTCCGCCGGAGATCGATCATGGCCTTTCTTGCCGATGCCCTGAAGCGCGTGAAGCCGTCCGCGACCATCACCATCACGCAGAAGGCGCGCGATCTGAAAGCCCAGGGCAAGGACGTGATCTCGCTTTCGGTCGGCGAGCCGGACTTCGACACGCCCGATAATATCAAGGAAGCCGCCATCGCCGCGATCAGGCGCGGCGAGACGAAGTACACGCCGGTCTCCGGCATTCCGCAGCTGCGCGAGGCGATTACCCGCAAGCTGAAGCGCGAGAACGGCCTCGACTACAAGCCGAGCCAGACGATCGTCTCCACCGGCGGCAAGCATGTCATCTACAACGCGCTCCTCGCCACCCTGAACCCCGGCGACGAGGTCGTCTGCATCTCGCCCTACTGGGTCAGCTATCCCGAGATGGTTGCGCTCTGCGGCGGCACGCCGACCTTCGCCGAGACCCGCATCGAGAACGAGTTCAAGCTCCAGCCGGAGGATCTCGAGAAAGCGATCACCCCCAGGACCAAGTGGGTCATCCTGAACTCGCCTTCGAACCCGTCGGGCGCCGCCTATAGCCATGCCGAGATGAAGAAGCTCACGGATGTCCTGATGCGCCATCCTCATGTCTGGGTGCTGACCGACGACATGTACGAGCACCTGGTCTATGGCGACTTCCAGTTCGTCACGCCCGCTCAGGTCGAACCCGGTCTCTACGAGCGCACGCTGACCATGAACGGCGTCTCGAAATCCTACGCCATGACCGGCTGGCGCATCGGCTACGCTGCCGGCCCGCAGCATCTGATGAACGCCATGGACCTCGTCCAGGGCCAGCAGACCTCCGGCACCTCGGCGATTTCGCAATGGGCGGCGGTCGAGGCGCTCGACGGTACGCAGGAGCACATTCCGGTCTTCCGGAAGGCCTTCGAGCGTCGCCGCGATCTCGTGGTCTCGATGCTGAACCAGACGCGCGGCCTCAAGTGCCCGACGCCGGAAGGCGCGTTCTACGTCTATCCCGATTGCTCGGCGCTGATTGGCAAGAAGCTGCCGAACGGCAAGGTGATCGAGACCGACGAAGACCTCGTCATGGGCCTGCTCGAGACGGAAGCCGTCGCGGCCGTCCACGGCTCCTCCTTCGGCCTTGGGCCCAATTTCCGCATCTCCTACGCCACCTCGGACGAGAAGCTGGAAGAAGCCTGCCGCCGCATCCAGCGCTTCTGCGCCGAGCTGCGCTGAGCCAGCGATCGTGAATTGCCGCGGGCGCGCCACTCGGCTAGCGCTTGCGGCATGAACCGCCGCTCCTTTCTGATCCTGACGGCCGCCCCGCTCCTCGCGGGGGCGGCCGTGGCGCAATCTGGGCCTCCGTCGCTCTCCGTGCGGCAGGCCTATGACGGAGCCAAGGCCGGCACGCTGATTCTCGTCGATATCCGGACACCAGAGGAATGGGCCGATACCGGCGTGCCGGTCGGCGCCATCAGGTTGGATATGGAGGCCAGCGCCTTCGAGGCGCGGCTTGCCGCGCTACGGCTCGAGAATCCCGGCAAGACCATCGCGCTGATCTGCCGTACTGGAAACCGCAGCAGCTCGCTGCAGCGCAAGCTCGCCGGCCGCGGCTGGCGTGACATTGTCGATGTCCGCGGCGGCCTGCTCGGCAATCCCGGCGACAAGGGTTGGCTGGCCGAGCAGTTGCCGGTGACGGCCTATCCCTGAGATCTGCGGCCCGAAAGCAGGTCCGGCCGCCTTTCGCGCGTGATCGCCTCAGCCTGCTCGCGCCGCCAGCGGGCGATGCGAGCGTGGTCTCCCGACAGCAGCGCCTCGGGCAGCCCCCTGCCCTCCCACTCGCGCGGGCGCGTATAGTGCGGATATTCGAGCAGGCCGTTCTCGAAACTCTCCTCCGAACCGGAGGCTTCCTTGCCCATCACGCCGGGAATCAGGCGCACGCAAGCATCCAGCAGCACCATCGCCGCCATCTCGCCGCCGGAGAGGATGTAGTCGCCGATCGAGACCTCGGTCAGGCCGCGCCCCTCGATCACCCGTTCATCCACGCCCTCGAAGCGCCCGCAGACGATGACGACGCCATCGCCGGCCACCCAATCGCGGACCTGGCGCTGATCCAGCCTGCGCCCGCGCGGGGACATCAGCAGGCGCGGTCTTGGATCGTCGACCGGAACCGCCGCATCGATCGCAGCTGCCAGCACGTCGCAGCGCAGCACCATGCCAGCACCGCCGCCAGCCGGGTTGTCGTCGACATTGCGATGACGGCCGATGCCGTGGTCGCGGATCTGGTGGGTATCGAGCTGCCACAATCCCTTGCGCAATCCCTCCCCCGCCAGGGAAGCACCGAGCGGGCCGGGAAACATCTCGGGATAGAGGGTCAGGATCGAGGCGCGAAAGCTCATGCCGAAGCAAAGCGCAGCGACGGATGCCCGTCCAGCGCTGCGAAATCCCTGGCACTGCCGATGACATTGTCGAAGCCGGAGAAGGCCCCCGCCTCGAGCATCGTCAGGATCGCGACGGCCCGCATGCCGGCACGCTTCGCGGCCTCGACGCCCAGCGGCGCGTCCTCGAAGACGAGGCAGCTTTCGGGAACCACGCCCATGCGCTCGGCGGCCGCCAGGAACATGTCGGGATGCGGCTTGCCCCGAAACCCCTGCGATGGGGAGACGATCGTGGCGAAGCGCGAGCGCAGACCAAGCGTATCGAGCACGAGGTCGATATTGGCCGGCGGCGCAGCGGAAGCGACCGCCATCGGAATCCCGGCAGTCTCGGCTCGCGCCATCAGATCGAGCAGCCCCGACAACGCCGCGACATGGGGGCGATAGGCCGCGCGATAGAGTTCTTCCTTGCGCAGGCCGCGCGCTTCGAGCTCAGCATCCTCAGCCTCTGGGAAATAGGCAGAAAGGATTTCGAGATTGGCCTTGCCGGCGGTGCGGCTGAAGAAGCTTGCCCGGTCGAAGGCGAGGTTCTCGGTCTTGTGCCACGCCTCCCAGGCATCATCGTGGAAGCGCATGTTGTCGACGATGGTGCCATCCATGTCGAAGATCAGGGCGCGGATCGAGGTCTCACTTGTCATCGACATCCTCAAACAATCCGGCCGGAGGGTCCGCTTCGATGCGTCGCGCTGCAATGTCGATTCGGGGTGTGAAGGCCTTGGTGAACGGCATCAGCACGGAGCGGCCATCCGGAGTGCGGATGTCAAGCAGGTCGCCGGCGCCATAATTGTCGACGGACGTGACCTCGCCGAGAGGCTCGCCTTGCGGCCCGACCACGGAACAGCCGACCAGATCGGCCTGGAGGAACTCGTCCTCATCATCGGCCGGCGGCAGGTTTGCTCGCTCGGTATGGAGCTTGAGCCCAGTCAGGGTTTCGGCCGCCTCGCGGCTGGTCACGCCCTTCAGGCGGGCAATGACCACTTCCTTGGCGGGCCTGATCTCCGCGATTTCGAAACGGCGGCCGTGATCGTCGATCAGCGCGCCATAGGCCGCGATATCGAGCGGATCGGCCGTGAAGGCCTTGATCCGCACCTCGCCTTTGACGCCATGCGGCGCCCCGACGATGCCGAGCAGGACGAGTTCGTTATCAGCCATCAAACGCCATTCCGGGTCACCGCGAAGCGAGCAGCCCGGAACCCATAATCACCAAGGAGTAAAGGAAGAAATCGGCGCGGCCGCCCCGAAAGGCGGCCGCGTCTCAAAAGGTTCACTCAGCAGCTTCAGCCGGAGCAGCGGCCTTCTCGGCCTTCTTCTCGGCGCGCTCCTTGGCCTTCTCGCCGGGAACGGCCTTCGCCGGGTTGTTGCGGGCCGGACGCTTCAGCAGGCCAGCAGCGTCGAGGAAACGCAGGACGCGATCGGTCGGCTGGGCGCCCTTGGCGAGCCAGGCCTTGGCCTTCTCGAGGTCGAGCACGACGCGCTCCGGCGAATCCTTCGCCTTCATCGGATCATAGGCGCCGATCTTCTCGATGAAGCGGCCATCGCGCGGCGAACGGGCGTCAGCGACGACGATGCGGTAATAGGGGCGCTTCTTGGCGCCGCCGCGGGTGAGGCGGATCTTCAGGGACATGATAATCTCCAGTCAGTTCAGGTTTGCAGGCTTCTGTTTCGCAGGCTCGGCAGCCGGATGCCGGTAGATGCCGACCTCCCAGCCACGGATCACGAAGGGTTTCTCGAATCTGGCGCCGAGACGCTCGGCAACCTGGATCGAGGGTCGATTGTCGGGGTGGATGAAGCTCATCAGCGTCGTCCAACCCAAGTCACGATAGGCATAGTCACGAGCGCGCAGCGCAGCTTCGGTCGCGTAGCCGCGCCCATGCTCACCGGCGAAAAGGCTCCAGCCGATCTCCGGCTCGGGCCAGCCTTCCGGCGAGAGCAGCCCACACCAGCCGACGAGCCGGCTGTCTTCCTTGGCCTCGAGGGCCCAGAGACCGAAACCCAGCAGGGACCAATGGCCGGCCATGCTGGCAAAGCGACGCCACGAATCCTCGCGCCCGCTGGCGCCACCGACGAAACGGGTCAGCTGCTCGTCGCCCAGGAACGCGGCCACGCGATCGAAATCGCCCTTGGCCCAGCCGCGCATCACCAGGCGCTCGGTCTCGAGGACGGGGATCACTTCTTCTTCCCGCCGAACGGATTGCCGCCGAGACCAGGCAGGCCGCCCAATCCGGGCAGTTTCGGCATCATGCCGGCGGGCGGCGTCACGCCCTTGGGCAGGCCGGGGAAACCGCCCGGCGGCAGCGAAGGCAGCCCGCCGCCAGCGCCGAGCTGCTTCTGCAGATCCGCGAGCTGGGCCGGGTCCATCTTGGACGGATCAGGCATGCCCGGCGGCAATCCGCCGCCGCCCATGCCGAACATCTGGCCAAGCTTGCCGAGCATGCCGCCCTTCTGCTTCGACATCGCCTTCATTGCGTCGGCCATACCGCGGTGCATCTTGAGCAACTTGTTGATCGACTCTGCCGAGGTACCTGACCCTGCCGCGATGCGCTTCTTGCGGCTGTTCTTGAGAAGGTCGGGGTTCTTGCGTTCGGCCGGCGTCATCGAGTCGATCGCCGCGATCATGCGCTTGAACATCTGGTCGCCCACGCCAGAACTGGCGAGCTGGCTCTGAGCCTGCTTCATCCCGGGCAGCATACCCATGATGCCGCCGAGCCCGCCCATCTTCTCCATCTGCTGCAACTGCGTGCGCATGTCGGAGAGATCGAAATTGCCCTTTGCCATGCGCTGGGCGACGGCCTGCGCCTGCTCGGCATCGATCGTCTCGGCCGCCTTCTCGACGAGCGAAACGATGTCGCCCATGCCGAGGATACGATTGGCGACCCGCGAGGGATGGAAATCCTCGAGGGCATCGGTCTTTTCGCCCGTGCCGACCAGCTTGATCGGCTTACCGGTGACGGCACGCATCGAGAGCGCCGCGCCACCGCGCGAATCGCCATCCATACGGGTCAGCACGATGCCGGTGAGCCCAACGCGCGCGTCGAAGGCACGCGCCGTATTGACCGCGTCCTGGCCGGTCAGCGCGTCGGCGACGAGCAGCACCTCATGCGGGTTCGTCGCAGCCTTCACATCGGCGACTTCCGCCATCAGCGCCTCGTCGAGCGTGACGCGACCGGCGGTGTCGAGCATGACGACATCGAAGCCGCCGAGCTTGCCGGCCTCGATCGCGCGGCGCGCGATCTGGACGGCCGACTGGCCGGCGACGATGGGCAGCGTATCAACACCGACCTGCTGGCCGAGGATAGCCAACTGCTCCATGGCAGCGGGGCGGCGCGTGTCGAGCGAGGCCATCAGCACCCGCTTCTTGTGCCGGTCGCTGAGGCGCTTGGCGATCTTGGCGGTCGAGGTCGTCTTGCCCGAGCCCTGCAGGCCGACCATCAGGATCGGCACCGGCGGCACCGAATCGAGCGTGATGCCTTCGCCCTCGCCGCCAAGGGTGTCGATCAGGACGTCGTTGACGATCTTGATGACCTGCTGGCCGGGCGTGACCGATTTCAGAACCTCGGCGCCGACCGCGCGCTCACGTACCTTGTCGGTGAAACTGCGCACGACCTCGAGCGCGACATCCGCCTCCAGCAGCGCGCGGCGAACCTCGCGCAGGGCTGCGTTGACGTCGTCCTCGGTCAGCGAGCCCCTGCGGGTCAGGCCCGAGAGGATGCCGGAGAGTCTGTCGCTCAATGTGCCGAACATGCGGCCCCTTGTCGGTTTTGTACGGCTCTTTCATCCAACAGAACGGACATCACCCCCAAGCGGTTTCGCGCCCGAGGGCGCAGACGCGCTGTCGGGCGTTGACCTCCGGGCTCTCATGGCTCATGCGAGCGGCCCGGTCGGCGGATGCGGTCTCGTCGATGTCGGCGAAACGAATGCTGGGGTTAAAGCGTCAGAATGTGGCGAAAGTCAAGATTGCGGACGCATGGTGGCAATCTCGCCGCGATTGACCGCTAGCTGATCTGACCCGATCAACAACAGAATCGTCCTGATCGCATGACCCGAACCGCTGCTGCCGCCCTTCTCGCCACCGCCCTCCTGACCGCTGGCTGCGCCACCGAACCACTGCGCACGGGCCCCATCAATCCGAAATCCGCCGAGAAGCTGGCCGCGGTACAGGTCGACCGCGCCGCAGCAACGCGAATCCTGAACAACTATCGCGCCAGTCTCGGCCTCGGCCCCGTGCGGCTCGACCCCGCGTTGACGGCGATGGCCCAGCGCCAGGCCGACGCGATGGTCGCCGGCAACGCGCTCTCGCACGATGTCGGCG
Organism: Allobosea sp. P4_E12; assembly: GCF_056401655.1. NCBI lineage: Bacteria > Pseudomonadati > Pseudomonadota > Alphaproteobacteria > Hyphomicrobiales > Alloboseaceae > Allobosea > Allobosea sp. P4_E12. Next base: position 267,784 of record NZ_JBFUIY010000001.1, read on the forward strand.
GCAACTTCACGGCCCGCGTGCACGCGGCCGGGCTGAATACGGGCCGTGCAGCCGAGAATCTGGGAGGCGGCTACTATTCAACCGAGGAGGCTTTTGCGGGGTGGCGTCAATCGTCGGGACATGACGCGAATTTGCGCATGCCCGAGGCGACGCGCTTCGGCATTGCGCTGGCAAAGGACCCACGCACTCAGTACCGCGCCTATTGGGCCCTGGTTGTCGCAGCTGACCCGCAGCCCCGTAGGACGGTAGACGCCGGGCCGCTCGTTCCGGTGGAAAGTTTACGCAGGGTTCGCGCTGAAGGTGACAGGCAGATTGCAGGGCGGTAGTTGTCGCGTCCCCCCTTTTGAATACGGATTGCGAGATGCCTTACGCTGCGCCGAAATTGATCGCCCTTGCGGCAGCCTCCCTGTTTGTCGGCCTGTCCCAGGCTCAAGCTCAGGCCCAACCCTGCGCCAGCAACTTCAAATCGGCCGGTGTTCCGATGCTCACCGCCCTCACCTACCGGACCTGGGATCTCATCCCCAACCGGGCGCCGGCCGTGGTGCTGCCCGCGCTTGCCAGGGCCGTGGCGGCCGACGGCTTCGACGGCATCCAGGTCGACAAATCACTCGGCACGATTTCCGCCCTCCAGGAAGTGACCGGATCCGGCCGCCCGCAAACGCTTCGCGTGACCGCACGCCCGAGCGGCAAGGGTACGCGGGTCGACATCGTCTTCACCGTGCAGCCGGGACAGATCGCGGAGGAAGGCGGCACCCGCGCGGCGATGTGCAAATTCATCTCGAGCGCTCGTCGCTGAGGCCGCATTACGCGCCTCGTAGCGGCCGCGGCGGCTGAGGCTGCGGCGGCCTCTTTACAAAGTCTCGCGCCTCGGGATTGCTCGGGCTGCAACCTCGGGAGCCTCGCCATGACCTTCGAAGCCTGGGCCGCCTTCGCGGCCGCAACCGCCGTCCTGCTCGTTATCCCGGGCCCCACGATCCTGCTCGTGATGTCCTATGCCCTGGGCCAGGGCTGGCGCACCGCCTTCCCGATGGCAGTCGGCGTCGCGCTCGGCGATTTCACCGCAATGACGCTCTCGATGCTCGGGGTCGGCGCTTTGCTGGCAGCCTCGGCGACTGTGTTCACCGCGCTGAAATGGGTTGGCGCAGCCTATCTCGTCTATCTCGGCGTGAAACTCTTCCGCGCCGGCGGCAGCCTGAATGCCGAACCCCGCAAGGATGCTGCCTCGGCCTTGAAGATGCTCGGCCATGCCTGGCTGGTGACAGCTCTCAACCCGAAGAGCATCACCTTCTTCGTCGCCTTCCTGCCGCAGTTTCTCGACGCCAAGGCCGATTTCTGGACACAGATGCTGATCTTCGAGGCAACCTTCATCACGCTCGCCTTCGCCAATGCATTGGGCTACGCGCTGATCGCCTCGCGTGCCCGTTCGGTGGTCAGCAATCCGCGTGCGATCGGCCTGTTCAACAAGGCTGGCGGAACGCTCCTGATCGGTGCCGGCATCGCGACCGTGGCGATACGCTCGGGCAACCACTGATAATGGGCAGAGCCAGCATGCGCGACGGCAAGGACAGCCACACGCTCGATTTCTACGCGAGCGAGGCCGAAGCCCATGCGTCGCGCGGCCAGGCGGCGAGCCGCGCGAAGCTTCAGGGCTTCATGTCGTTGCTGCCGCCCGGCGGACGCGTGCTCGAACTTGGATGCGGCGCCGGACAGGACAGCGAGGCGCTGCTGGCGCAGGGCTTCGACGTCTTGCCGACCGATGGCTCTCCAGAACTCGCGGCACAGGCAGAGCGCCGCCTCGGTCGTCCGGTGGCTGTCCTCCTGTTCGAGGACCTCGCCGAGCATGAGGCCTTTGACGGAATCTGGGCCAATGCCTGCCTGCTCCACGTCCCCCGTGCGGCCCTGCCTGCCATGATCGCACGCGTGCATGCCGCGCTGAAACCTGGCGGCGTCTTCTATGCCAGCTTCAAGGCTGGAGAGCAGGACGGCCGCGACCGCTTCGGCCGCTATTTCAACTACCCGTCGCCCGAATGGCTGCGCGGCGCGTACGGCACTGGGCGCTGGTCCAGGCTCGACATCGTCGAGGAAATCGGGAGCGGCTATGACCGCGAGCCCACCGATTGGCTGCATGTCACAGCGTTCAAGATGCCGTGACGATGCGGTTTCCTGTGGGCGGGGCCCTCTTTCCGGGGCAGGATCGCAGGGCTTGATCCCGCCGCAACAGGCCCCACTTCTCCCGCCATGAACCGCCGCAAACTCCTCTCGCTTCTCGGTGTCTCCGCTTTGCTCAGCTCGACTGGCATGGCCTGGGCCGCATTCTCACGCTCGCGCAACCCCTATTACCAAGGGCCGGTCAGCGAGAATTTCGACGGACTGCGCTTCACCGATGGCCGGCCGGTCAACAAGGGCCTGCTCGACGTCCTGAGATGGCAGACCTCGAAGCGCGAGCGTGAGGCCTTTCCGGCGCATTACCCGGCCCCGACGCAGGACAAGCCACCTGCGCGTGTCGAGGGCCTGCGCATCGTCCATCTCGGCCACGCCTCGTTCCTCTACCAGATCGCCGGGCTCAATGTGCTGGTCGACCCGGTCTATTCCGAGCGCGCCAGCCCCTTCTCCTTCGCTGGCCCACGACGCGTGAACGCTCCGGGCGTCGCCTTCGACGACCTGCCGAAGATCGATGTCGTGCTGATCACGCATAATCATTACGACCATCTCGACCTCGCGGCACTCGACGCGCTCCACCGGCGCGACAAGCCGCGCATGATCATGCCGCTCGGCAACGACACGATCATCCGCGCCCGCAATCCCGCCATCCACGCCGAGGCCTATGACTGGAAAGCGAAGGTCGCCCTGTCCGACGCCGTCACCGCGACATTGGTTCCGACCTATCACTGGTCGGCGCGCGGCACGCTCGACCGCCGCATGGCGCTCTGGTGCTCCTTCGTCATCGAAACCCCACTGGGCAAGGTCTTCCATATCGGCGATACCGGCTATCACGATGGCTCGCTCTACGAGCGGCTCGGTGCCGAGCATGGCCCGTTCCGCCTGGCTGTGCTGCCGATCGGCGCTTACGAGCCGCGCTGGTTCATGGGCGACAACCACATGAATCCGGAAGAAGCCGTCAGGGTCATGCTCTCGCTACGCGCCGAGCAGGCGCTCGGACACCACTGGGGCACATTCCAACTGACCGACGAAGGCATCGAGCGTCCGCCCGAAGCCCTGAAGCTCGCCCTTGCGCAAGCGAACCTGCCCGAGGAGCGCTTTCGGCCGATGCGCCCCGGACTGAGCTGGAACGCCTGAGGACGATCTGCTGGCGGCACATCGCGACCGGCTGAGAGCTGCCGGCCGAAGCAAGGTGCTCGCTAAAGCCGAAGCCTATTGCGGTTGCACGTAGACGTTGATCTCGAGGTTCGGATCGCCCGGGTCCTTGAGATCGGTGACATATTCCTCGAGGAAGGCGTCCTTCACCTTGATGTTCTTGGCCTCGAGATAGGCCGTGATCGTCTCATAGGTGGAATCGATGTCGTCATAGGGCGCCGTATGCACGAAACGCAGCGAGAGCCCAGCCGGGCTCGTGCTCGACCGCACGCCATTGGCGAGCGGCACCGCACCGTCCGGCGCCCGGTCCACAGGCAGCATCGCCTCGAAGCGGAAGCCGCTATCGTCCGTCTCGATGAAGAGCGTCAGCGGCCGGCCGGCGACCGAAAGCGCCGATCGTGAGGCCTGCTCGCGCAGGATACGGAAACTCTCGACCAAACGCTGGAAGCCCTGATCCCAGCTCGACTGGCCAGAGATCGCGAGCACCGGCTTAGGCACCAGTTGCACCTCGTCGACATCGCTCGGGTCGCCCGGTTTGCCCGCGAGCGTCGCGTTCGGGTCGGGCACAACGGTCGACTGCCGCTGCTGCGGTGCGACCGGTGGAGCGGGAAGCGGCGGAGCAGGCGGAGCCTCCGGCGTGGCCGGGGCAGGGACCAGAGGCGGAAGCGGCGCGGGAGGTGGCGGCGCAGCGCCCTGCGGTATCGGCCCGCTTGGCACCGGCTGGCCCGCCGATGGCGGCGGCGTCACAGGCGGCGCCGGTAGCGGCACGGGCGGGGGCGTCAGGCTGTCTGCCGGGGCCTGTGTCGGCACCTGCACGGGCACGGCCTGGACGGGAGCCGGGCTCGGCGATGCGGCGCCCGGCGGCGGCGCAAGGGGAGCAGCCTCCACCGGCGTGGGCGGAGCCACCCGGGTTTGTGCGATGGCGAGGGAGCCGGCGGCGAACACGCCTGCGACAGCCAGAATTCCAACCCGGAAATGCCGCATCATCTTAGCCCTGACAGAGAGGAGCGATTCGCGCCCTTGCGCCGCAGCATAGAATGTCCGTGAGCGCGCAGGAACGGCTGGAAGGGTGGCTTTTTCGCGTCAGCTCCCTCATATAGCCGCTCTTTGTTGGACCTGTGACCAAATGAACGCATTGGCGCATCGCCGGTTCCTGAAAATGAACGGGCTCGGCAACCAGATCACCGTGCTCGACCTGCGCGGCACCAGGCTGAAAGTCAGCGAAGCGGAGGCGCGTGCCATCGCCGCGGAGCCGCGCGCGCATTTCGACCAATTAATGGTGCTGCACGATGCGCGCACGCCCGGCACGGATGCCTTCATCCGCATCTACAACACGGACGGCTCGGAAGCCGGCGCTTGCGGCAATGGCACGCGCTGCGTCGCCTGGGCCATGCTGGCCGATCCCCGGATGGGTGACAGTAACCGGAGCGAGCTGCTGCTGGAAACCAAGTCGGGACTGCTCCCCGCCTCGCGCATCGACGATCTCGTCTTCACCGTCGACATGGGCCGACCGAAGCTGGCCTGGGACGAGATCCCGCTGGCAGATCCGTTCCACGATACCAGCCGCTTCGAGCTGCAGATCGGGCCGATCGACGAGCCGATCCTGCACACGCCTTGCGCGGTCAATATGGGAAACCCCCACGCCGTCTTCTTCGTGGACGATCCCTACGCCTTCAACCTGGAGCAGATCGGGCCGCTGCTCGAAAACCACCCGATTTTCCCTGATCGGGCCAATATCGAGTTGGCCGCGGTGAAGGCTCCCGACCATATCGTGCTGCGCGTCTGGGAACGCGGGGCGGGCATCACCCAGGCTTGCGGCTCCGGCGCGTGTGCCGCGCTCGTCGCCGCTGTGCGGCGCGAATTGTCGGCGCGCAAGGCGGTGGTCAGCTTGCCGGGCGGCGATCTCATCATCGAATGGCGCGCAAGCGACGACCATGTCCTGATGACCGGCCCAGTCGCGTTCGAGTGGGAGGGCGTGCTCGAGCCGGCGCTGTTCGAAAGCGCGACTTGATGACGCTCGAAGTCGTCACCTTCGGCTGTCGCCTCAATATCGTCGAGAGCGAGGCAATCAGGACGCAGGCGGAGGCAGCCGGCCTTGGCAACGTCGCGATCGTCAACTCCTGTGCCGTGACGACGGAGGCCATGCGGCAAGCACGCCAGGCCGTCCGGCGTCTCAAGCGCGAACAGCCTGACAGGCCCGTCATCGTGACCGGATGCGGCGCGCAGGTCGAATCCGGCGTCTTCGCGGCAATGCCGGAGACCGCGCGCGTCCTCGGCAACGCCGAAAAGATGCGGGCCGAGACCTGGATATCGCTCGCCCGTTCGAACAGCCTGGCCTCGGACGCCGAGGTCAATCCCGAGGACAAGACGACCGTCTCCGACATCATGCGCGAGACCACGCTGCAGACGCTGTCGCCCAACGCCTTTGCAGCCCATACCCGCGCCTTCGTTCAGGTCCAGAACGGCTGCGACCATCGCTGCACCTTCTGTGTCATTCCTTATGGCCGGGGCAATTCACGCTCGCTCGGCGTCGCAGCGGTCCTCGGCCAGTGCCGCAAGCTGGTTGAGAATGGCGCCCGCGAAATCGTGCTGACCGGCGTCGACCTGACGAGCTATGGCCGGGACCTGCCGGAGCTCCCGACGCTCGGCGAACTCGTGCAGACCATCCTGCGCGCCCTGCCCGCCCTGCCGCGCCTGCGCCTCTCCTCGATCGACGCGGTCGAGGTCGACGATGCGTTGCGCCAGGCCATTGCGACCGAACCGCGGCTGATGCCGCATCTGCATCTCTCGCTCCAGGCCGGCGACGACCTCATCCTGAAGCGGATGAAGCGGCGCCATTGCCGCGAAGACGCCGTCCGGTTTTGCGCGGAGATGCGGGCGCTGCGCCCCGACATCGTCTTCGGCGCCGATCTCATTGCCGGGTTTCCGACCGAGGATGAGGCGATGTTCGCCCGCTCGCTCTCGCTGATCGACGAATGCGGCCTGAGCTATGTTCACGCCTTCCCCTATTCGGCCCGGCCCGGCACCCCGGCCGCCCGAATGCCGCAACTGCCCGGCGAGATCGTCAGCGACCGGGCCGCACGCCTGCGCGCCGCGGCACAAGCCGCCCATGCGCGCCATCTGCAGGCCCGTATCGGCCGGCCGCTCAGTGTGCTGACGGAACGCGGCAATACGGGCCGCGCCGAGGATTTCACGCTGCTCCGTTTCGCGCGCGATGTGGCGGCCGGAGAGATCGTCGAAGCCTGCGCCACCGGCGCCAATGGCAATGCCCTGCTGGCAGCCTGACGGCGAAGGCGCAGAACGGCGCGATCAGTGCACCATTCCGGCTACGCGGTGGACCTGATTGTTGCAGTACCCGCGCGGATTCCAGGGCGTCTCGAGTGGCTGAACCCGGCCTTCGACATCCCGCGCGCGAGCCATAATCGTCACCGGCCCCGCCACGGCAATGGTCAGCATCGTCTGGAAACGGCGCCAGGCGAATGCGCCTTCCGCCGGCTCGAGTGCGACGTCGCACCAGGTTTTGCCGCCATCGGACGATAGGTCCATCGCCGCTATCGGGACCGCTCCGCTCCAGGCAAAGCCGCGAACCGCGAATGGCGTTCCGGCCACAGCCGTGAAGCCCTCAAGGGGCGCCGTGACCAGCGACTTCACAGGCATGTCGGTGAGCACGGCGAACAGGCTTTCGTCTATCGCTTCACCCGGGCGCATCGGCACGACCGGCATGCGATAATCGGTGCCCCGCATTTTCTCGCCGTCATGCTCGCGAGGGCGGATGGTGATCCGATCCAGCCATTTCTGCCAGGCAGAGCCCGGAAAGCCGGGCGCGACAATGCGCAGCGGTCCGCCATGCAGACGCGGCAACGGCTCGTCATTCATCGCGAAGGCGACAAGCGTCTCATCGCTCATCGCCTTGGCGATCGGCAGGCCACGCGAGAGCGCGTCCTTGGTTTCGTCCTTGATCGCACGGTCGGGGCTGTAATGCGCCGTATAGACAGCGCTGGGCAGCAAACCCGCATGAGCCAGCAGGTCCTTGAGCCGAACCCCGGTCCAGCGCGCGCAGCCCACCGCGCCGAGCCGCCATTGCAACCCGTCGGTCCTGGGCGAGAACTGCACGCGCCCGTTGCCGGCGCATTCGAGCACGGCGGTGACGGTGACGGTCTCGAACTCGCGCTGCAGTTCCTGAAGCGTCCAGGTCGCCGGCCGCTCGACCTCCCCGTCGAGCGTCAGCGTCCATGCTTCAGGGGCAGCAATCTCAGGCAAGGCGCCATTGTCGCGAATGAAGAAAGCATCGACCGGTGTGATCGGAGTATCGAGCAGCCCGATCGCCGGCTCGGCATTCAGCGCCTCCTCGTCATGGACATAGAGCCCGGGCTTGAGGCGGCGCAGCAGCGGCAGTTCGATGAGTCGACGGGGCAAATAGCTGCCTTGTTCCGAGCGGGCGGGAAGGTCGGCGCTGCACGATCACGGCCACCGGATTCCGTGCAAACGCTAGTCAAACCCACCCGCTCGATCAAGTCGTGCCGTTCAGCCCTTGGCCGTGACCTCCTCGCGCAGGGCGCGGCGCAGCACCTTGCCGACATTGGTCTTCGGCAGGCTGTCACGGAAGATGATCTGCTTCGGCACCTTGTAGCCGGTGAGATTGTCCTTGCAGAAGCTGCGCAACTCGTCGGCTGTCAGGCTGGCGTCCCTCTTGACCACGAAAGCCGTCACCGCCTCACCGGAATGCTCGTCGGGCAGGCCGATGACGGCAGATTCGAGCACGCCCGGATGGGTGGCGAGGACGTCCTCGACCTCATTAGGATAGACGTTAAAGCCGGAGACCAGCACCATGTCCTTCATCCGGTCGACGATCTTGATCTGCCCGTCGGGCAACAGAACACCAATATCGCCCGAGCGGAAATAGCCGTCCGGGGTCATCACCTTCGCGGTCTCGTCCGGTCGCTGCCAATAGCCGCGCATGACCTGCGGGCCGCGGATGCAGACCTCGCCCGGCTCGCCCATCGGCATGTCATTGCCGTCGACATCCCGGATCGCGAAATCGGTCGAGGGCAGCGGATACCCGATCGTGCCGGTGAACTCGGCAATGTCGGGCCGGTTGGCCGAGGCGACTGGCGAGGTCTCGGACAAACCGTAGCCCTCGACGATCGGCCGCCCGGTGACCTCCCGCCAGCGCTTGGCGACCACCGCTTGCGTCGCCATGCCGCCCGCCACCGCAAAACGCAATTCCGAGAAATCGACATTCTCGATCTCTGGATGGTTGGCCAACGCATTGTAGAGCGTGTTGACACCGGAGAAGAGCGTGAAGCGGCTCGTTTTCAGGATCTTGATGAAGCCCGCGATATCGCGTGGATTGGCGATCAGGAGCCCCTTTGCGCCGATCCGCAGCATGAACATGCAGCAGCAGGTCAGCGCGAAGATATGATAGAGCGGCAGCGCCGTGACCATGACATGCTGGTAGTCGCTGCGGCCGAGCGGTGGCTCGAGCCCCCAGCCCAGCCAGAGCGCGCATTGCTCGACATTGGACGCGACGTTGTGATGGGTCAGAGTCGCGCCCTTGGCGACGCCGGTCGTACCGCCGGTATACTGCAGGAAGGCGACATCCTCGGGCAGGACGACGACCGGTGTCATCGTCGATGGGCCGGCGAGAATAGTCTTCAGCGGGACCGCGCCCGGCAGGTTGAACGGCTTGACGACCTTCTTGATCCTGCGGGCCACGAAATTGACGATGGCCCCCTTGAAGCCCATCAGGTCGCCGGCCGTCGCCAGGACAATCTGGTCGAGCTTGAGATTCGGTCGGGCCTCCTCGACGACATGGGCAAAATTCTCGATCACCACGAGCACGCGGGCGCCCGAGTCGTTGAGCTGATGGGTCAGCTCACGGGCCGTATAGAGCGGATTGACGTTCACCACCGTGTAGCCGCCGAGCAGCGTTCCGAAGATCGCGGCCGGATTGGCCAGGATGTTGGGCATCATCAACGCGATGCGGTCGCCCTTCTTGAAGCCGCGGGCCTGCAGCCAGGCAGTGAAGGCGCGGGCGGCTTTCCCGACCTCCGCGAAACTGATCGCCTTGCCGAAGCTCTCGAAGGCCGGGCGCGCGGCATAGGTCGTGACGGCATGACTGATCAGATCGGCGAGCGTTCCGACCTTGGCCTGATCGATCACCGGCGGAACCGCCGGCGGATAATGCGCCAGCCAGGGCCGCGGATCCGCTGCTGCCTGTGCGGCGCTCGTCACCTTCATCGTCGCTCCTCCCGTCTCGCAGGCATTTTCCCACTCACGCGAGCGTTTCTGCCTTGTTGTAACCATACAGTGCGGAACGAAAGCGGCGGGCGCAAGCGCCCGCCGCTCTGCCGTCGCCACAAGGTTCATATATGAACCTTTTAGGTCACACCTGGGTTTCAGCGCCCGTGCGCCAGGGCCTGCGCCGCCACCACGGCATCGGCCGATTTGCCGGCGAGTTCTGCAAGATGGTCGAACCTGACGCTGAAGGAACCGACGCCCGAGGTCGCCGAGCGCAGCTCCACGATCAGACCGCCCATTTCCGCTTCCGGGATCAGGGCGTTGATCTGATCCCAGCCACGCCATCCCGGCCGGGCGTCGTAGCCCAGGATCTGGCCGCGCCTTGCAGAAACGATGGCTGAGGCCCGCGACATCGCGTCCGATGGAATGACGACCTCGACGGCGAGGATCGGCTCGAGCAGCACGGATCTGGCCTGCGGGATTGCGTCCGCCATGGCCAGCCGCGCTGCCTGCCTGAACGCCATGTCGGAGGAATCGACGGTATGGTAGGAGCCGTCGGTCAACGTCACCTCGATATCGACGAGCGGGAAGCCAAGCGGCCCGTGCTGGCAGAAATCCCGCACACCGGCCTCGACGGAAGAGATGTACTGTCTCGGCACGACGCCGCCCGTGATGCGGTCGACGAACCGAATGCCCTCGCCGCGCTCGAGCGGCGCCACCTCGAGCACCACATCGCCATACTGGCCATGCCCGCCGCTCTGCTTGCGATGCCGCCCACGCGCGCTGGCCTTGCCGCGAATAGTCTCGCGATAACCGATCTCAGGTGGATGATTCTGAGCCGAAACGCCGTAGCGCCCGGACAACCGCTCCATTGTCACGCGCAAATGCATCTCGCCCTGCCCCGAGAGCCGCACCTCGCCGAACTCCGGCAGGTGCGACACGGTCAGCGCGGGATCTTCCTCCGCGATGCGCCCGAGCGCAGCGGTGAGCCGGACGTCATCCTTGCGATCCTTGACGCTGATCCCGAGCGCATGGACCGGCTCGGGCGGAGCAACCGACGTCACGACGCCTGGACGGACCTTGCCGGCAGCCAGCGCATCCCCCGTGCGCACGCCTTCCAGCCGGGAAAAGGCGGCAACCTGTCCCTCTTCTGCGGCAGGCTTGCGCGTCTGCTCGGCTCCCTTCAACTCGATGACACCGCCGATGCGCGTCTCGACGCCGCTGGACGAGGTCACGACGTCGCCCTCGGCGAGCCGCCCGCGCAATACGCGGGCCAGTGAGATCTTGCCGCCCTGGCTCGAATGCCAAGTCTTCATCACCTGCGCCAACGGCGCGCCATCCTCGACGACGCCGATGCGCCCGCGGGTTTCCGGAAGCGAAGGCGCTTCATGCCGCAGGGCCTTGAGCAGCCGCGTGACGCCATTGCCCCGCTCGGCCGCGCCAATCAGCACCGGCACGACGTGGCGGTGCTGCAGCTCCCGCGCGAGATCGTCGAAAATCCGATCCTGCGGGGGCTCCATGTCGCCCAGCAGATCCTCCATCAGCTCATCATCATAGTCCGCAAGCTTCTCCAGCATCGAGAAGCGCGCCTCCTTCTCGCGGCCAACCTCCTCCGACCCGAGGGGCACGATCTCGCTCGGCGCATGCTCGCGGTAGATGAAGGCCCGCTCGAGAGCGAGGTCGATGAAACCAACGGCGATGCCCTTCTGCCAGATCGGGATCTGACGCAGCAGCAGCGGCGTACGCGAGGCGCGCTGCAGGATGCCAAGTGTCTCGCGCACCCGGCGCGTTGCCGTGTCGATCTTGTTGAGGAACAGGAAACGCGGAATATCCGCCTCCTCGAGCTCGCGCAGGACGAGTTCGAGCGCCGGTGCCTTGCGGTCGTCAGCCTCGCATACCACCACCGCGGCATCGACGACAGGCAGGACGTGACGCATCTCGTGCAGGAACTCGACCGAGCCGGGACAATCGATGAAGCTGTAGCTCTCCCCGAGGAAATCGACGGTCGCGACATTCGGCTCGGTGCTCATCTGGTGAGCCCGTGCCTCCGCGGAGGCATCGCCGGCACTGTTCTTCGCCTTGACGGAGCCGGCCCGTGAAACCGCGCCGCAGCGCTCCAGAATGCTCTCGAGCAAGGTCGTCTTGCCGCTTTGAAAGGGACCAACGATGGCGATGCATCGCGGCCCCAAAGCTCTCTTGCCGGCGGCCGAACCTCCATTGCCTGATGTCGCAGCCATAGCGTCCTCCTTCGGGTTTTGGCCGCGCAACAGCGTCAGAGCAGACGCCCGGCGCAACGCGGCGAAGAACCGACGAGAACGATGTCACAGCGCCCACGCCGGAAAGGCGGCGGTCGCTCAGGCCCGACAGGGTCGGGCGGCCGTCGAAGAGGGATGTCGACGCAAAGGTTCGCGCTGTTGGCCGCGCAGCGCAAGAAGAATGTTCCAGGTCCGATCTCTCGGTTCGCACCCAGGCCAGCGTGCCGGACAGTCTTGAACGGTGCCGGATGCCGCTCGATATCCCCGGCATCCTGCGAATGGCTCACCTTTCAGACGGGCGAGCGGTGCAGGAGAGGAAGTCCGCCGGTGGTGTCTGCAAACAGCAGCCGCTCCGCGGGGCCTAAAATCGAAGAGGAATGCTCGTGCTGAAGGTAATTGCCCAGGATTTCATCAAGACCGAGGCCATCGGGCTCGTCATGCCTCTCTATGAAGAGCTAGTCGAAAAGACCCGGCTTGAAGAGCGTTGCATTTCCTATGATCTCTTCATCGATCAGAAGGACCCTGGGCACTTCATCTTCATCGAGGAGTGGCCGGATCGCGCTGCCCTCGATGCACATTGCCGCACCGAGCATTTCGTGCGGCTCGTCCCCCTGATCGACAAGCATCAACGGGCAGATGGCACCTACATCCTGATGGAGCCATTTGCAGCGCGAGGTTAGATGCTGAGGAGCGAACCGACGGATCGAGCCCGGAGCGCAAAGACTCGGTCCGTTCATTGAAAGCGCGGGAAACTCTCCGCCTACGAGGGAATATTTCCCGCCCCCTCACCCGCTGGCCCCGTGTTCCTGAGCGTCCCCAAGCATGCCCTCGGCGCGCCCCGTCACGACATCAGCGATTGCGCCTTTCGCCACGCAAGGTCGTCAGACCGATCCCGACCGCATCAAAGCCGCCATCCACCGCAAGCGTCTGTCCGGTGATGTAGCTGGCCTTCTCGCAGCACAGGAAGAAGATCGCCTCGGCGAGTTCGTCTTCCCGCCCGTAGCGGTTGAGCGGGATGACGTCATGGTAGTCGGCCCGGATTTCCGGGCTATGCACCGCCTTGGCCATTGCGGTGTCGACCGGGCCCGGCGCGACTGCATTGACCCTGATTCCGAGGCTGGCGAGTTCGGCCGCCTGCTGCTTGGTGAGATGGGCGAGAGCCGCCTTGCTGGTGCCGTAGGCGACGCGCAAGGTCGAGGCGCGCAGGCCGGAGATCGAGGTGATGTTGACGATCGCGCCGCCGCCCGTATCGGCCATCAGCGGCGCCGCAACCTGCGTACAAAGAAAGGGTCCGGTGAGGTTGACCGCGAGCACACGCTGCCATTCCGCGAGCGTCGTCTCGAGGATCGGCTTGAACACGGCGGTGCCTGCATTGTTCACGAGAGCATCGAGCCGGCCAAAGCGCTGCATCAGCGCCTTGAAGGCGGCTTCGACCGCGGCAGCCTCGGCAACGTCGCAGGTCAGCGCCAGCGTCGTGTCCGGTGCATTGAGTTCCGCCATCGCCAATGTCAGCGTCGCCCCATCGATATCCAGCAAGGCGACCTGCCAGCCCTCGGCCAGAAAGCGTTTCGTGGTCGCCAACCCGATGCCGCGCGCGGCGCCGGTGACGAGAGCGACTTTGGCGATGTCCTGAGGCATTGAAGCAATCCGAAACAGAGACGAACACGGGTCCGTTTACGCTATGCGCCCTGGCAGCGCCCCAGCAAAGCGCGTGAATGCGGGCACGGTATTCCGAATGCGATTGGAAATCGCGAACGGAGTGACCTGCGATCAGCCGCTACGCCCGACACCACCTCGCGCGCCCATGGAGCGATACCCGCCCTCGCAGACAGATCCCGGTCTGTGTCCCCCCGCGATCTGTCGCATAGCACCGGCTTGGTCAGAGGTCACAATACGAAGTAAGCAGATCTTGTGTTGTTGCCTCGATCGGGACATCCTCACTCCAGGCTGCTCGCCATTTCATTGAGTTTGCATTGAAATGACGCGATCCACCTGCCCTCTTTCTATCCTGACCAGAAAATCCCTGTCCCAATAGAACCAAAGATGGCCCGGCCGACCGGATTCTGATCCCTGACCTGCGAGGGAGATTGCCTTGAAAGCATCGACTCTGAGCTTCCGCGCCGCCGTCCTCATCGCCCTCGCTGGCATGATATGGGGCATCGTCATGGCAATCTCGCGAGATCATTCGGCGTTGCCGGCGCATGCCCATCTCAATCTCTTGGGATGGGTCTCCTTGTTTCTGTTCGGCATCTTCTATCGGCTGCATCCATCCCTGGACCTCGCCAGAAGCGCGGTGATCCAGGTCTGGTTCTGGATCCTCGGAACGCTCGTCCTGACCGTCGGCGTGGCCCTGGTTCATTCCGGAAACGCAACCGGCGATCCGATTGCCGGCGTGGGCGCCTTGACGGTGCTGGCCGACATGGCTTTGTTCGGCTGGCTGGTCTTCAGGCAGGGGCAAGCTGGCATGGCAGCGAAATAGCGCGCGACACCAGCGCCTCATTCCCCTCGACAAGGCCCTACCTCTCCTGTATGGCCAGCCACTCAACTGAAAACAGCGAGCCGTAACGCCCGCGTGAACACACGCGACAACGGCCATGGAGAGACCCATGAACATCATCGAGCAGATCGACCAGGAACAGATCGCCAAGCTGAGCGCAGGCAAGGAAATCCCGCATTTCCAGCCCGGCGACACCGTGCAGGTCAACGTCAAGGTCAAGGAAGGCGAGCGTAGCCGCGTTCAGGCCTATGAAGGCGTCGTGATCGCCCGCAACGGCGGCGGCCTGAACGAAGCCTTCACCGTCCGCAAGATTTCCTATGGCGAAGGTGTCGAGCGCGTTTTCCCGCTCTATTCGCCGAACATCGATTCCATCAAGGTTGTGCGCAAGGGCAAGGTCCGTCGCGCCAAGCTGTATTATCTGCGCGATCGTCGCGGCAAGTCGGCCCGTATCGCCGAGCGCGTCGAAGCCCGTCCTGCCAAGGGCGACAAGTCGGCTGCCAAGTAAGCGCCACTGCGCTGCAGTGAATACCGGAACGCGGTCCCTCGGGGCCGCGTTTTGCGTTGGGCGGCCCGGCGTCGGCTTCGTTGCCGGCACAGTTTGGAACTGCTAGAACATCGTCATGAACACTGTCCTGCCCAGTGAGGATGACTGCTGCCGCATCGTGCGCCGCGAGGCGAACCTGCGCCGCATCCCGACGACGCAGGATTTTGCGGCGCTGCATGACCATGCGCGCCTGCCCTGGCGCTTCTTCGGTCGTTTCACGACCTCGGCGGCAGCGGGCCTTAGGCGCGCCTGAGACCGGCCCGTTGGCCGGCGACAGGCTGTTTGCGTTGCGCCAGCCGGCCTTGAGCGCCGGCATCACAGATTTCCACGACCGAGGCTTATCGACATGACGTCGTCCACCGCCCCCCGCACGCTTTATGACAAGATTTTCGACGACCACATCGTCGACCGCCAGGAAGACGGCACCTGCCTGCTCTATATCGACCGGCATCTGGTGCATGAGGTCACGAGCCCGCAGGCTTTCGAAGGCTTGCGCATGACCGGCCGCAGGGTGCGCGCGCCTGAGAAGACGCTGGCCGTCGTCGACCACAATATCCCGACGACCGACCGCAAGGCCGGCATCGCCGAGGAGGAGAGCCGCATCCAGGTCGAGGCTCTGGCCAGGAACGCCAAGGACTTTGGCGTCGAGTATTTCAACGAGCTCGATATCCGCCAGGGCATCGTCCACATCGTCGGCCCCGAACAGGGCTTCACCCTGCCCGGCACCACGATCGTCTGCGGCGACAGCCACACCTCGACCCATGGCGCCTTCGGCGCGCTGGCACATGGCATCGGCACATCGGAGGTCGAGCATGTGCTCGCCACTCAGACGCTGATCCAGAAGAAGGCCAAGAACATGCTCGTCCAGGTGGACGGCGCTCTGGCCAAGGGCGTCACCGCCAAGGACGTCACCCTCGCCATCATCGGCGAGATCGGGACGGCGGGCGGCACCGGCTCGGTCATCGAATATGCCGGCGAGGCCATTCGCTCCCTCTCGATGGAAGGCCGCATGACGGTCTGCAACATGTCGATCGAAGGCGGAGCACGTGCCGGCATGATCGCGCCGGACGAGAAGGCCTTCGCCTATCTCAACGGCCGGCCTAAGGCCCCGAAGGGTGCGGCCTGGGATGAGGCCCTGCGCTACTGGGAGACGTTGCGCACCGACGAGGGCGCGCATTTCGACCGTATCGTCAAGCTCGATGCCGCCAACCTGCCGCCGATCGTCTCCTGGGGCACCAGCCCCGAGGACGTGATCTCGGTCGCGGGAAGCGTGCCGAACCCGGATGACATCGCCGATGAGACCAAGCGTTCGTCGAAATGGCGCGCGCTCGACTATATGGGCCTGAAGCCCGGCACCAGGATGACCGAGATCCCGCTCGACGTGATCTGGATCGGTTCCTGCACCAATGGCCGCATCGAGGATCTGCGCGCCGTCGCCAAGATCGTCGAGGGTAAGACGATCGCCGGCTCGCTCGACTATGCCATGATCGTCCCCGGCTCCGGCCTGGTGAAGCAGCAGGCCGAGGAAGAAGGTCTCGACAAGATCTTCCTCGCCGCCGGCTTCGAATGGCGCGAGCCCGGCTGCTCGATGTGCCTCGGCATGAACCCCGACCAGCTCAAGCCCGGCCAGCGCGCCGCCTCGACCTCGAACCGCAATTTCGAGGGTCGTCAGGGCTTCAAGGGCCGCACTCATCTGGTCTCGCCGCAAATGGCCGCAGCCGCTGCGCTCGTCGGTCATTTCGTCGATGTGAGGCAGATGGGCTGATGCGCGAGCGGGGACACAGGTCATGACCGGCGATCCCCGCGAAGCCGCCCGGGCAGCCGAAGCCAAGGCAGTGCTGGAGCGCGTCAAGCGCGACGAGGAGGGGCTGCTGAGCTCCTCCATGGGCCGCGCCGCCGATCACTTCTCCGGCCGCGACGCACCTGAAGGCGACACTGTCGAACTCTGGGGCAGACGCATCGGTCGCGCGCTGTCGCTGGTCGGTGTCGTGCTGCTCGCCTGGTGGCTGGGGCATCAGCTCAAGATCTGGTGATGGGAACCGTGCCTTCGATCAAAGCATCCGCCAGCGCCTCGGCATCCGCCGAGGTGTCGTCCGCTGTTGCCTGGGACGAGGTCAAGGCGCCCAGCGCCGCTGATTTCGAAAGCCTCGCGCAGACCGCCTATGACCGCCTGCCGGACGAGTTCCGCGCGCTCTGCGCGGACCTGATCATCAACGTCACCGAGTTCCCCGAGGACGATGTGCTGAAGGAACTCGAGATCGAGAGCCCCTTCGACATCCTCGGCCTCTTCACCGGTGTCGGCCTGCCACAGCAGGGCTCGGGCCCGCAAACGGGCCAGATGCCCAACATGATCCATCTCTATCGCCGTCCGATCCTCGACTACTGGTCCGAACATGACGAGGGCCTGGGCGCCATCGTCACCCATGTCCTGGTCCATGAGATCGGCCATCATTTCGGCTTTTCGGACGAAGACATGGAAGCGATCGAGGCCGGGGCGGAGCGATAGACGATGATGGACGATCTGATCCGGCATCTGCCGAGCCTGGCCCTGGTCTATTCCGCGTTCTTCCTTGCAGTTGCCAGCCCGGGCCCGAGCAATCTTGCCGTGATGGCGACGTCGATGGAGCGTGGTCGGCGCGCCGGAATGACGCTCGCACTCGGCGTGACGACCGGCTCCCTGACCTGGGGCATCCTGGCCGCCATCGGCGTCTCGGCCGTGATCGTGGCCCATCCCGGTGCGCTCTATGCCATCAAGATCGTCGGCGGCGTCTATCTGCTCTATCTCGCCTGGCGATCGGCGCGTTCAGCGATGCGAGTGGACATGCCCCCGCCGAAAGCCACGGTTTCGGGGCATCGCATCTATTTGCGCGGCTATCTCATGCACCTGACCAACCCGAAGGCGATCTTGAGCTGGACCGCGATCATCGCGCTCGGCCTGCGCCCGGAAACACCCGTGGCTGTGGTGCATGCCATCATCATCGGCTGCCTGCTGATCTCGCTTCTGATCAATCAGGGATATGCCCTGCTGTTTTCGACCCCCTCCATGATCGCGGGCTATCGCAAGATCCGCCGTCGTGCCGAGGCCTGCCTTGCCGCCTTCTTCACCTTCGCCAGCTTCAAACTCCTGACCGCGCAGCTGTGAAGCGCGTTGTCGGCCACGTCACGATATCCTAGCCAGAAAGACCTGTTGGAGCCCTCGCCATGCAGCCCTTCACCACCCTGACCTCCACCCCGGCGCCGCTGAAGGTGATCAATGTCGACACCGACATGATCATCCCCAAGCAGTACCTGAAGACGATCAAGCGCACCGGGCTGGGCACCGCGCTGTTCGCGGAGATGCGCTACAACGAGGATGGCGCTGAGAACCCCGATTTCGTGCTGAACCAGCCGGCCTACCGCAAGTCGGAGATCCTGGTTGCCGGGGACAATTTCGGCTGCGGCTCGTCGCGCGAGCATGCTCCCTGGGCCCTGCTCGACTTCGGCATCCGCTGCGTGATCTCGACCTCGTTTGCCGACATCTTCTACAATAACTGCTTCAAGAACGGCATCCTGCCGATCGTGGTCTCGCCCGAAGACCTTGAGAAGCTCTTCGACGACGCCGATCGCGGCTCCAACGCGACGCTGACGGTCGATCTCGCAAAGCAGGAAATCAAGGGTCCGGATGGCGGCACGGTGACGTTCGACATCGACCCCTTCCGCAAGCACTGCCTGCTGAACGGGCTCGACGATATCGGCCTGACCATGGAGAAGGCGCCGAAGATCGACGCCTTCGAGGCCAAGCTCGCCAAGCGCGCCTGGGCCTGATCGGGATCAGACGACCAAGCCCGGCATCGGCGCAATATCGCCGGTGCCGGGAAATACCTTCTCGGCCAGAACCGGTCCCGACAGGCCGAACAGATCGGTCACGACACCCTTTGCGACCGCCCGGATATCCGTGGTCGGCTTCAGGTCGCGCTGCTCCCAGAGCTGCTCCGGTTTCAGCCCCGGCCAGTCCGCGATCACACGACCGCCCCTGACCGCGCCGCCGACCAGGAACGCGACAGTACCGGTACCGTGATCGGTTCCGACCGTGCCGTTGACCCTGGCGGTTCGACCGAACTCCGTGACGACCATCACAACCGTGTCCTTCCAGACCCGCTTCAGCCCGGTCTCGAACGCATTGAACGCACCATCGAGCCCGCCGAGCAGCCCGGCGAGCCGCCCCTTGGCGCCGCCCTCGTTGGCGTGGGTATCCCAGCCCTCGAAGGCCAGCGCCGCAATACGAGGACCGTCATCGGCACCAACGAGCCGCGCCGCTCCCTCAGCGATCTGGATCATGCCCTGGGGATTGCCCGGGCCGCCGCGTGATCGCATCCTGTCGCCGCCCATGCCCTGGCCGAGCACGATCGTCTCGGTCTCGATCGCCCGAGCAAGCACGTTTGCCAGCATGGGGTCGCGCTGCCCGTAAAGGTCGCCCAGTCGCTGGATCAGATCATCTCCGGCGCGCGGCATCACCGGCGGCGCCCAGCCCAGCACCGGGGCCTGGCCCCTGACGATCAATGGTGGCACCACACCGACCCCGAGTACCCCGTGACGCGCGATCGTCTCACCGGCCGGCAGCGCCGCGATCATGCGGTTGAGCCAGCCGCTATCGACGCGTCCCGGGCCTTGCTGACCGCTTTCCAGCACATCCTGCCCATCGAAATGCGAGCGCTCGCGATAGCCCGTCGCTGCCGCATGCACGATCGCGGCATGCCCCTGGCCGTAGAGCCGGGCGAGGTTGGGCATGGCGGGGTGGAGGTGGAAGAAGCCATCGAGCGGCAACGCCGCATCCGATCCATCGCGCTGCAGCGCGATATCCTGACGCAGATCGGCATAGTTCGGGTCGCCGATCGGCGGAACGGCGGCGAGGCCGTCGAGTGCGCCGCGCAGCACCACGGTGATGAAGCGCGCATCCCGACTGCCGGCCGCCGCATGGGCGAATTTCGGCATGAATGACCAGGCGAAGAGCGCGCTTGCCGCCCCCAGCACGGACCGGCGTGATGGTGTCATCGCCTCGCAATCGTCGTCATCGTCGCGGATCGCGTCTGACATCTGGCTCACCTCCGCTGGAATTCGGGCGACATCAGCAAGAGCGCGATCGCCTGCGGCTTGCTCTCGGCGCGGGCCACCGCCTGTTTGGTCTCGGCTGAAGCGAGCGGGCCCAGCACCGCCTCGAGCAGGGCCCGTGGGTCGCTGGCGGTACCAGCCGCCTGACGCCCCCACGCTGCCGCCACGTCGATCCGCGTCTTGATGCCTTCCGGTGTCGCCCACGCATCGTTGTTTCCGGGAAAGCCATTCGGTCCCGAGGGCTGCCAGAGTGGTTGGCCCATCGTCGCGAGCGCTCCTGCGATGGGACCGAACTCCGGCTTGCGTCCAAGCGCCCGCAGCATCGCCAGCAAAAGCTCCTGCGGCTGGCGCAGCTTCGCGGCCTCCGCCCCCCATGCGTCGTTCGACTGAATGAGCGCGGCCGATACCGCGGCGAGATCGCCCTCCGTACGGCGCCAGGTTTCCACCATCTGGGAAACGAGCGCCGGCGGGGGATCGTCCGCCACGAAATGCCGCGCGAGCTTCAACGCGACATGCCGGGCTGTCGCGGGATGATGCGCGAGGTCGAGCAGTGCGAGCCTGCCCTGCTCCGCCCCAGCCTCCTCGTAATCCTTGCCGAGCAGCGGATGAACGCCAGGCTCATGCACGCCGGCATTGAAGGCAAAGGCGCCGGGGAAGCCGAGCCGGCCGTCGCGGCCAGCAACTGTCCAGCCCGTGATGATGCGAGCCAGACTCGTCACATCGCCTTGCGAATAGCCGCCGGAGACGCCCAGCGTATGCAGTTCCATGATCTCGCGGGCGAGGTTCTCGTTGAGCCCGCGGCCGCGGCGCTTGCCTGCCGGAGAGTTCGGCCCGATCGATTGCTGATTATCGAGATAGATCAGCATGGCCGGATGGCTCTCGACGGCCAGGAGCATGTCTTCGAACCGGCCAAAGACATAGGGGCGTATCGCCTCACGCTCGTAGGCTCCCGCCAACACCCGCACGAAGTTGCCTTGCGAGACGGAGATGCAGAAATGGCTCGACCAGAACTGCGCCAGCCGCTCGCCAAAACCGGCGAGCGGTTCCAGCCCGGCACGCATCCGCGCTGCCACCTCGTCGCGATAGATCCTTTGCGGCAAAGGAGGCTCGGATGGTGCTGGCGGCGCCGACGCTCCCTGCCCTTCGTTCATCCCGCCCGGGGCAGGCATCATCGCCGCCTGCATGGCCGGGCGCGGGGCCTCTCGCTCGGCCTTCTCCTTATCCTGGAAGGCATAGAACGCCGATCCGATCTGCGCCTGCCCGACGAGCTCGAGGCCAATCGGAACGGGAACGCTCCTGCGCTTGACCTCATCGAGAAAGAGGTCCCGGGCGTCGCCGCCGATCGCCGTGAGATCGCCAGGTCGGAGCCCCAAGCCGAAGCGCTGCAAACCGAGAATATTCAACCGCGAATCGCGCGCCATCGACGGCTCCCTCGCCTTGAGCAGGCAAAACCGAGCATCCGGGCCAACTATGGCAAAAATCGCATACCCCGATGCGGTGCGCCGAGATAGAACATCGAAAGACCGCCACGCCCTGCGGCGTGGCGGCCCCTCCGAGGCGGTTTCGGTCCCGTTTGCCTACATCGCCGGCAGCGCCGCGACGTCGCGCACCGGCCCGTTCAGCCCGGTGACCTTGCCCACCATCGAAGCCTTGCCCGTTGCCAGATCGACTTTATGCAGGGTGCCGTCCGCCAGCAGCCAGCCGGTATTGGCGCCTGACGCATCGGTCTCGATATCGAAGGCGATCGCCTTCCCTGTGACGCCGAGCTTGCCGACAGCGCCCAGCACGCCGTCATTCGGCGGCGCCTGTTTCAGCAACCCGCCGATCTTGGCGTCGATATCGTAGAGCGCCGTCTCCTTGGTGCCCTTCACCGAGTTGGAATAGGCGCCGGCAACGACCATCGGCGTCTCGCCCTTGTGCATGTCGGTCTCGGCGAATTTCAACTTGCCGTCGACCGTGGTCTTGCCGTCCTCGACATTGACGCGAAGGTTTGTGCCGTCGGCGCCGATGACCCGCAACCGGTCGGCGGCCGGGTTGAAATCGACCGTCGCCATCATGCCGGCGGCAAGCGTGGTATCCATCTTCGACTTCATCGTCGCTTTCCCGCTCGTCATATCGACCGTGAAGATCGTGCCGTCGGTCGACAGCGCGTAGAGCATTCCGTCGGCGGGGCGAATATCGATGCCGGCGATCTTGCCGGTCATGCCGGTGACCTTGATGGACTTGCCGGCCTTCTGCGTCGCCGTATCGATCATTGTCAGCGTGTCGTCGCCCGTCAGGGCGGCGAGGGTTCCGGCGGGGGCTGCCAAGGTCGCGGCGAAGGAAGCCCCCAGGATCGTGGAAGCAATCAGCGCGAGGCGTGTGGCGCGTGCAATCTGCATGTTATCCTCCCAATCGTCTGCCGCATTGTTTCGAGGGCTGTTCGCCGCCTGACCTGGCGCGGCACCCAATCTGGGTAAGCTTGCGGCACAGGAGCGGATGCGACGGAAAAAACAAAAAACTGAGACGCATCCGAAGCTGGCCGAGCCGCGTATTCATCTATTCGCGCAAGGCTGAGGCGCTGCGCCGAGGAGGAGACAGGGATGGCGATGAACGCCGTAGTGCCGCCAAAGGCTACGGACATCGAAACCGCGCTGCGCGACTGTGCCTCCGGAGATAAACTTGCGCTCAAGCGCATCTACGACGCCGAGGCCGCGCGTATGATCGGCGTGGCCCAGCGTCTGCTCAAGCGGCGCGCGCTGGCCGAGGAGGCAGTGCAGGATACCTTCGTCCTGATCTGGCGACATGCGACGCGGTTCGATCCGCAGCGCGGTGCCGGCTTGACCTGGATCTACGCGATCCTGCGCAACCGCTCGCTCTCGATCCTGCGGGATGAGAAGCGCACGGAAACCACCGATATGCCTGTCGCCGAGGAAACCGCGAGCGAAGAGGACGATCCTGAGACGGTGATGTCGAAACTGTCCGACGCCAAGGCACTCCGCGCCTGCCTGGAGACGCTGCCACCGCAGCGGCGCGGCATCGTGCTGCTTGCCTTCGTCCAGGGGTTGACCCATGGCGAGATCGCCGGTCGCCTCAAAATGCCGATCGGCACCGTCAAATCCTGGATTCGCCGCTCCCTGATCTCGCTCAAGGAGTGCCTCGGATGAGCCCCTCCTCCACCAGATCTCTCGGCCCGGAGGAGCGCACCGCGCTGGCGGGCGAATATGTGCTTGGCCTGATCGAGGGGGCCGACCTCACGGCCTTCGACCAGCAGCTCGAGACCGATCCTGATCTCGCTGCAGCGGTCGAGCGCTGGCGCGTTCACTTCGCGGCCATCGATGCCACCGCCGCGCCCATCGAGCCGCCAGCCGCGCTATGGAGCCGGATCGAGACCGAGCTGGCGGCCGCCGCGCAGCAGGCGGCTCCCGCAGGCATGAGCAGTGCAGCACCGGCTCAGGCGTCGCGCCCCGCCGCGGCCGCAACCAGCCGCCTGGCCGATTGGTGGAACAGCCTCTTCGTCTGGCGCGGCGCAGCGCTCGCCGGAGCGCTGGCGATAATCGTTCTCGCTGCAGGTCTCCTGAACGCCCTCGATCGGGCCAGGCGCCAGCCCGTGATGGTCGCCGTGCTGATGACCGAAGCCAGCGTCGCTGCAGCGGTCGTCAACACCTTCGCCGACGGCAGGGTGGAGATGGTGCCGCTGCAGGCAATCCATGTTCCCGAAGGCAAGGCCCTCGAAATCTGGACACTGTGGGACCGCGCGGTGGGCCCGCGTTCGGTGGGGCTGATCGAGCGTGCCCGCTCGACCCATCTCAGGCTGGACCAACTGCCGCTTGGCAAGGATCAGCTCTTCGAGATCACCCTGGAACCCGCGACAGGCTCGCCGACAGGGAGGCCGACCGGCCCCATCATTGCCAAGGGGACCACGGCGCAGGCCCTGTGAATCCCAGGGGGTCTGCCGCTACACCACCACCGTGATCGTCTCGGCCGCACGCGTCAGCCCGGTATAGAGCCAGCGCGCCCGGTGCTCGCGAAAGGCAAAGGCCTCGTCGAAGAGGACGATGTCATCCCATTGCGAGCCCTGCGCCTTGTGGACCGTCAGGGCGTAGCCGAAGGTGAATTCATCGGTGTGCTTGCGCAGCTCCCACGGCACCTCCTCCTCGGTGCCGTCGAAGAAATTGGGCATCACGGAGACCTTGACCGGCTTTCCACCGGTATCGTCCTCCGGCGTGACTCGCATCGTGATCAGGCCCTTCTTCGAGGTCTTGAGTTCCTGCACGATCCAGGAGCCGCCATTGAGCAGGCCCTTGCTCTTGTCGTTGCGCAGGCAGACGAGCTTCTCACCCGCGACCGGCACGGTGGAATCGCGCGCCATGAGCTGCCGGATGCGCGCATTGTAGAGCCGGCGCGTCTTGTTCATGCCGACCAGGACCTGATCGGCACCCAACACCAGCTCGGAATTGACCGCATCGCGGCGAATGACCCGGCTCTCGCCGTAGTCGCCGACATCGAGGCGCCCTCCCTCGCGGACGATCATCGACATCCTGACGATGGGATTGTCCGCAGCCTGGCGATGGACCTCGGTCAGCATCACGTCCGGCTCGGTCTCGGTGAAATACCCGCCGCCCTTGACCGGGGGCAACTGCGCCGGGTCCCCCAGCACAAGGACCGGCGTACCGAAGGAGAGCAGATCCTTGCCCAACTCCTCGTCGACCATCGAGCACTCGTCGATGATGATCAGCCCGGCCTTGGCCGCGTTGCTCTCGCGGTTGAGCACGAAGGTCGGGCTTTCCTCATCGACGCCACGCGAGCGGTAGATCAATGAATGGATGGTCTGGGCGCCATCGCAGCCCTTGTTGCGCAGCACCAGCGCCGCCTTGCCGGTGAAGGCGGCGAAGAGGACTGTGCCATCGACACCCTCGGCAATATGGCGCGCGAGCGTCGTCTTGCCCGTGCCGGCATAGCCGAACAGGCGAAAAACCTGAGGCTCGCCAGCCTGCAGCCAGCGTGCGACCGCGCTCAGCGCGGCATCCTGTTGCGGCGACCAGCTCATCGCGAAGGAATCCGATATGCGATCATGCCGCACAAAGGCGCGAGTCGCTCGCGCAATGCAAGCGCAAGAACAGAACGGGATCAGGCGGCGCGCAGGCGCCTGACGAATTCCTCCGCCTCGCCCTGCAGCGCTGCGATGCGCTCGTCGAGGTCGCGGGCCCCGAACGCGCCCCTGCCAGCCTGTTCGACAGTCTGCGCATTCGCCTCGGCGATCTCCGCCATTGCGCCCGCAGCCGTTTCCGTCACACCAGAAATACGCGCGACCGTGTCCCCGAGCGAGCCCATCAATTCGGAATGCGAGGCGACCATGGTCGAAATCTCGGTGCTGGCCTGTTCGACGGCACCGACGCTGGCGACGATGCCTGAAACCGCCTGCGCCGCCTGCGACAGGACCGCGTTGACCGCTGCAATGCGCCGCACGATCTGCGCTGTCGCGTCGGCCGTCTGGCCCGCCAGCGCCTTGACCTCGCTCGCGACGACGGCAAACCCCCGGCCATGCACGCCGGCGCGCGCCGCCTCGATCGTTGCGTTCAGCGCAAGCAGATTGGTTTGCCGAGCGATCGTCTCGATGATGTCGACGACATCGCGGATTTGCCCCGCATTCTCGGTCAGACGCAGGACAAGGCCGGAGGTGCCAGCGGCATCCTGCGTCGCCACCGTCGCCGTTTGTGAAACCCGGTGCACTTCGGCATTGATCTGGCCGATCACCTGCTCCAGGCGCAGGGCTGCCTCGGTGATGCGCCGTGCCTCCAACCCCGCCCCGTCGACGGCGGAAGCGGCAGTGCCCGTGCTCTGCGAGACCTGCTGTGCCCGCACCGCAGAATCCTGTTGTGCGGTGCGCAGAGCTTCGCTCAACCCGGCGATATCGTGAAGCACGGCACCAATCCGGTGTTCGAATTCCTCGGCGATGCGGCCGAGCTCCTCGGTTCGCTGGTTCTGGTGGAACAGAGCCCGGTGGGCCTCGGCATCGCGGGTGACCAGGGTCGCCCGCACTTCGCTCAGCGCCCGCACGGTGCGGGCAAGCTGGCCAATCTCGTCGCGACGCCGGACATGCGGCACCGCGATGACGGCAGAGGTCGCCGTCGCGGTGGCGATAGCGGCCATCAGATCGCGCAGGGGGCGGGTGAGCTGGGTCCTGAGCAGGTACATCGCCAGCAGCGCGCAGGCGAGCGGGAGACCAACCGCCGTCGCGATCACCCGCAGGCGCAGCGCGTGGGCTAGCCCCGCAGCCTCTGCAGCGCCGAGCTGCGCACGCCTGTCCAGGCCATCGGCGAGCTTCGACGTGACGAGGATGATCTGGCGGACATTCTCGCGCGCCGCCTCGGCCGAGGCCTCGATGAGCGCGGCCTTTGCCGAGACCTCGCGCCCCATCGTGACGATGTCGCGCTGGAATGAAATGAACGTCCTGATCCGGGCATCCAAGGTCGGATTGGCGTCGCGGAATTCGCCCGGCAACGAAGAGATCAGACTGGCTCGTGCGGCATCGACCAGCTCCACAGCTCCATCAAGGGAATCGAGCGCGGTCTCGATCGCACGCGGCGTGGCCGCGTCATCGAAGCGGCTGAGCAGCGAGGCCTGCGCCACGCGATTCGAGAGCAGCGCCGCGCGGTTGACCAAGGCCATGCTCGAGAAAGCATCGCGATCGATTTCGCGGACCGCGTCAAAGCCCCGAACCGCGCTGAACAACCCGAGGCCAGCGGCAATCCCCATGAGCGCAAACAGCATGGTGATCTTCGCAGTCAGCCCCAATTGCCGCATCGCGTTGCCCCCTTGTCGTCGCCGCCCTTCCCTTCGCAGATGCGAACGAACGTTAGGTTAACACGACAGGAGGAACGCAATAAAAATCAACAAGTTAGCCGGATACGGACCGAGCTGTCGAAGCCGCCTCGCGTGCGAAAGACAACCGGCAACGCCAGTGGATCAGGCCATCAGGCTGTCCAGGCCACGCCGAAGCCCGATCTGGTCCGCAACCCGCCGCGCCGCCAGCAAGGTACCGCCGACATAAGGCGCAGCAGAGGTGCCGGCATCATGCCGGATCACCAGCCGCTCGTCCGGGAGGCCGAAGACCGCCTCGCAGGAAAGGACGAAGCCCGGCATCCGCAGCGAATGGACCTGTACCGCATGCGGCGCACCAATTGCGGCGCCGCGCGTCTCGCGGGCGCCGCCGAGCTCCGCAACGGGCTTCGCGGTTCCGGCCATACGCTCGGCACCAAGCGTCTCGGCGAGTTCGCGCCCGGTTCCGGACGGCGTGTCCGGCTTCGACGCAGAGGCGTAGTCGATGATCTCGACATCCGGCACATATTTCACCGCTTCGCGGGCAAAGCGGCGCAGCAGCGTCGCGGTGATCGAGAAATTGCCCGCGGCAAGCACGCCGACGCCGGCCTTGAACGCAGCGGCCTCGATCTCCGCATAATCCTCGCCGGTCATGCCAGACGCGCCGACGACGACATGGCGCCCCGCCGCAACGGCTGCCAGCACATTGCCCTTCACGCTGTCGGGCTTGGTATAGTCGATCAGGACATCCGACGGCACGGCGAGCGCCTCCCCCACGGTCGCAAAGATCGGTTTGCCATTGGCTGGCTGCCCGGCCGCCTCGCCGAGATCGCTGCCTGCTGCCTTGCGCGAGACACCCGCAACAAGCTCAAGGTCGGACGCGGAGTCGATTGCAGCGACAAGCGCCTTGCCGACCCAGCCGGAGCAGCCGGCAAGCGTGATGCGGATCATCGGAAACTCCCAACATAAGGCTGGAAACAATTGAGTTCGATCATCCGCCCCTTACAGTTCGAGGCCTGGATGCGGCTGGGGGAATCGAACCGATGCGTGTCACTGTCAACGGAGTGCGCCTCTATGTCGACATCGAAGGTGCGGGGCTCGCGCCCGATGGCCCGGCCATGCGGGAAAAGCCGACGCTGATCCTGCTTCATGGCGGCCCAGGCGCCGACCACAGCATCTACAAACCCGGGTTCTCCGGACTGAGCGATATCGCCCAGATCGTCTATTACGATCATCGCGGCTGCGGCCGCAGCGAAGACGGCCCGCGTGAGAGTTGGACATTGGACCAGTGGGCCGATGACCTGAAGGTGCTCTGCGACACACTCGGCATCGAAAGACCGATCATCCTCGGCACGTCATTCGGTGGCTTTGTCGCGCAGGCCTATGCGACGCGCCATCCCGGGCATGCCGCCAAGCTGATCCTGATTTCCACGGCCGCCAAGTTCGATTTCCCGGCGGTCTACGCAGCCTTCGAACGGGTCGGTGGTCCAAGAGCCAGTCAGGCGGCCCGGAACTACTGGTCGGCGCCAGCGCCTGAGACACGTGCGCCCTATACTGAGATTTGCTTTCCGCTCTACGCAGCGCGACCGCGAATCGGCTCGACCGATTGGATACAAAGGCTCATCTCGCGCAACGAGACAGGCGTCTGGTTCAATGGGCCGCACAACGAACAGGGCCGCTTCGACTTTCGCGCTGCGCTAGGAGCCGTGAATTGCCCAGTCCTCGTTATGGGCGGCGAGGAAGACCCCATCACGCCGATTGCCTTCAGCGAGACGATTGCAGCGTGCCTTCCGCCCGAATCGGTTCGTTTCAAGCGTTTCGCTGGTTGCGGCCACGGCATCGTCGGCGACGACCCAGAGGCCGCGTTCGCGACGATCCGCGAGTTCATTCTCGATGAAGCGTGATATCACTCAGAGTGCGAGCCGCATCAGCGGCCGCCCCTCCTTCTGCCGCGCGACCTCGACGAAGCCGGCTCGCAGGAAGACCCGCTCGGGGCCGACATAAAGGCCCTCGCTGCTACGCTTGAATTCATGGTCCATGGGGGCAGCCTCGAGCAGGCGGGCCCCGTTCTCGCGCGCGAAAATGATCGCGCCGTCGAGCAGCGCCGCCGTGACGCCCCTGCCCCGCCACGCCTTGCGGACGAAGAAACAGGACGCCGCCCAGACGCGCTCATCGTCGGCCGGTGCATCCGGCAGCGGCGTCGAGGCGCGCCGCGGATTGTTCCATTCGGGAATGTCGCGCCGAGGGCCGACCTGGAGCCAGCCGACACAGGTCTCGTGATCATGGGCCAGGACGCCAGGGGGCGGCCCCTCGCGAACCCGTTGCTCGAACAATTGCCGGGCCCCCTCCCCCAATAGCGGCAGGCGCTGCTTCTGGGGCATGCGGAAATGGTTGCACCAGCAGCCATAGCAGGGCCCCTTCGGACCGAAGAGATCCTCGAGATCCGGCCAGCGCTCGGGCGCCAGCGGCAGAACAGTGAAGGCAAAGGCCGACATACTCCTGGTCCCTTTCGCCAGCGGCACGAGGGGGCTCGACTCATCGGCCCCAGGCTGAGATGACTCAGCAATCGAGATGGAGACTGCCGCCATGTCCTTCGAGCTTTTTGCCGCTTATCTCGTTGCCTGCTTCGTCATCGTCATCGTGCCGGGCCCGACCGTAACACTGATCATCGCCAACAGCCTGAAGCATGGTGCCCGCGCCGGGCTCCTGAATGCGGCAGGAACCCAGCTCGGCCTCGCGATCATGATCGCGATCGTCGGCATCGGCCTGAGCTCGGTCATCGCGGCGATGGGCCACTGGTTCGACTGGGTGCGGCTCGCCGGCGCCGCCTATCTGATCTGGCTCGGCTGGAAGATGGTCCGGGCCGGCGGCGTCGAGGATGGCGCCATGCAGGCCCGAGCACCGCGCGGCGGGTTCTTCCTGCAAGGCGTCCTGGTCGCGCTCAGTAATCCGAAGACACTGCCCTTCTTTGGTGCCTTCTTCCCGCAATTTCTCGACCCCGCCCGCGATCACGTCACGCAGATCGCGATCATGGGGCTGACCGCGATGCTCTTCGCCGCGGTCAGCGACAGCGGCTATGCGCTGCTTTCGGGGCGGGCGGGACGGCTGCTGTCGCAGAAGCGCGTGCGCCTGCTCTCGCGCGTCAGCGGCGGCTTCCTGATTGGCGGCGGCCTCTGGCTGGGCTCGTCGCGCGCCAGTTGATCCGCCGCCTCAGGCCTCACCAGGCGATCGCTTCGCCCTTCCAGGTCCGGAAGCTGTTGGTGTCGGAGATGCCGGACCGGTCGATCGTTGCGATCAGGCCGGCGGCGCTTTCTGTCGGCGGAATGTCGGCTCCGCCACCGCCCATGTCGGTCTGCACCCAGCCCGGATGGAACAGCAGGATGCTGACGCCGCGCTCGCGCACGGCGTTGCCGAACACGACCATGGCCATGTTCACGGCCGATTTCGAAGAGCGATAGGCGAGCGCTCCCGAGGGATTGCCGGCGATTGAGCCCATGCGGCTGCTGATCGTCGCGATCTTGCGCCCTTGCGAGGCCTCGACATTGGGCAGGAATGCCTGCGCCACGCGCAGCGGCGCATAGACATTGACCTCGAACACGTCGCGCCAGGCGTCAAAATCCATGTCGAGCGCGCCCTGCTTGTCGCGCGGGCCGTAGACGCCTGCATTGTTGACCAGGACATCGATCGGTCGGTCGGCGAGCGCAGCCTTGGCAGCGGCGACGCTCGCATCGGACGTCACATCGAGGGTGACCGGCGTGACGAGCCCGCCATGCTTGGCGACCAGCGCCGCAAGGCCGGGACTTGCCGGATCGCGCGCGGCGGCGATGACATGGTCGCCACGCGCCACCAGGGCGGTAGCAAGAGCAAGGCCGATGCCGCGATTGGCGCCGGTGATCATCCAGGTCTGAGGCATATCCATCTCCCGTGTGGAGACAGGACCTAAGCGTCAGCCCTTCGCTTTTCCATAGCCTCCTGCCGTCGGCGTGATCACGGTCACGGCCTCGCCCGCCTCGAGCAGCGTCTGGTCGCTCGGCTTCAGTTCCTCGACGGCGCCGGAAAGCCGGCGCACGATCGTCTTGCCGAGCTGCCCCGCTTCACCGCCCTTGACGCCGAAGGGGCGCACGCGGCGATGCGAGGCGAGGATCGCGCAGTCCATCCGCTCGCGGAAGCGGATCGTGCGGCTCGTGCCATCGCCGGCATTCCATTCTCCCTTGCCGCCCGAGCCCGGACGAATATGGAAATCCTCAAGCACGACGGGGAAACGCGTCTCCAGGATCTCCGGATCGGTCAGGCGCGAATTGGTCATGTGGACATGCACGCCGGAGGTTCCATTGAATCCCGGCCCCGCCGGCGAGCCGGAGCAGATCGTCTCGTAGTACTGATACTGATCATTGCCGAAGGTCAGGTTGTTCATCGTCCCCTGCGAGGCCGACATCGCCTCGAGCGCACCGAACAGCGTATTGGTGACAGCCTGGCTGACCTCGACATTGCCGGCAACGACGGCGGCCGGGTAGTGCGGCGCCAGCATCGAGCCTTCCGGCACGACGATCCTGATCGGTCGCAGGCAGCCCGCGTTCATGGGAATCGCGTCATCGACCATGACGCGGAAGACATAGAGCACCGCCGCACGGGTCACCGGCGCAGGCGCGTTGAAATTGTCCTCGCGCTGCGGCGAGGTGCCGGTGAAATCGACCGTCGCCTCGCGCCTCGAACGATCGATCGTGATCTTCACCTTGATCGCGCAGCCCTGATCCATCGGATAGGTGAACTCGCAATCATGCAGCTTGGCGAGCAGCCGTGCGACGCTCTCGGCTGCATTGTCCTGGACATGGCCCATATAGGCCTGGACCACATCGAGGCCGAAGGAGCGGATCATCTTCTTCAGCTCCGCCACACCCTTCTCATTGGCGGCGATCTGCGCCTTGAGGTCGTTGACGTTCTGCACGACGTTGCGGACGGGATAGCGAGCGCCAGTCAGCAGCTTGACCAGCTCCTCCTCGCAGAAGCGGCCCTGATCGACGATCTTGAAATTGTCGATATAGACGCCCTCTTCCTCGATATGCGTCGCCAGCGGCGACATCGAGCCGGGCGCCACGCCACCGACATCGGCATGGTGGCCGCGGCTCGCCACCCAGAACAGGATATTCCGGTCCTCGGCATCGAAGACCGGGGTGCAGACCGTGATGTCGGGCAGATGCGTGCCGCCATTATAGGGCGCATTGAGGCAGTAGACGTCGCCCGGCCGGATGACGGGGTTGTTCCTGATCACCGTCTCGACCGACTTGTCCATCGAGCCGAGATGCACCGGCATATGCGGCGCGTTGGCGACGAGGCTCGCGGTCGAGTCGAACACGGCGCAGGAGAAGTCGAGCCGCTCCTTGATGTTCACGGAATAGGCGGTGTTCTGCAGCGTCACGCCCATCTGCTCGGCGATCGACATGAACAGGTTGTTGAAGATCTCGAGCATGACGGGATCGGCCTTGGTGCCGATCGCGGCATTCTGCACCAGCGCCTTGCTGCGATGCAGGACGAGATGGTCCTTGGCCGTCAGCTTCGCAGTCCAGCCATCCTCAACGACGACGGTCTGGTTCGCTTCGATGATGATGGCGGGTCCCGCGACGCTCTGCCCCGGAGCCATCGCTTCGCGCCGCACGATCGCGGCTTCGTGCCACTGCCCCTTCGAGAACAGGCGCGTGCGTTCGGCAACCGCCGGTTCACCGGCCCGCTCGCCTGCCGCCGCCTCCTCGAACCTGGCGCCCCCGCCAACGGCCTCGACCTCGACCGCCTCGACGACCAAGGCCTTGGTCTCGTCCATGAAGCCGAAGCGCGCCTTATGCGCGACCTGGAAAGCTTCCTGCATCTCGGCCCGGCTGCCGGACGCAATCGCGATCGCCGTATCGGTGCCGGCATAGCGGATATGGGCTCGGATATGGATGGCGATCTCGCCATCTGGCACCCCTTGTCCGATCAATTCGGAACGCGTCTCGGCGCTGAGCCGCTCGGCCACCTCCGCAATCGCAGCCTTGACCTCGGCATCGAGCGGTACGTCGAGTGCGGCCGTCCGCGTCGAGCGGATTTCGGCGAGCCCCATGCCATAGGCCGAGAGCAGGCCGGAGAACGGGTGCAGCAGCACGGTCTTGATGCCGAGCGCATCGGCGACGAGGCAGGCGTGCTGTCCGCCCGCACCGCCAAAGGAGTTCAAGGCATAGCGGGTGATGTCGTAACCGCGCTGAACGGAGATCTTCTTGATCGCCTCCGCCATGTTCGCAACAGCGATCTGGATAAACCCGTCAGCGACCTCTTCGGCGCTGCGGCCGTCGCCGACCTCGGCCGCGAGCTTCGCGAATTTGGCGCGGACCGCGTCCACATCGAGCGGTTGATCATGCTGCTCGCCAAAGATCGCCGGGAAATAGGTCGGGATCAGCTTGCCGACCATGACGTTCGCGTCGGTGACCGCGAGCGGGCCTCCGCGTCGATAGGCGGCCGGCCCCGGATTGGCGCCGGCCGAATCCGGGCCGACGCGGAAGCGCGCACCGTCGAAATGCAGGATCGAGCCGCCACCAGCCGCAACCGTATGGATCAGCATCATCGGCGCGCGCATCCGCACGCCGGCGACCTCGGTCTCGAAAGCGCGCTCATACTCGCCATCGAAATGCGCGACATCGGTGGAGGTGCCACCCATGTCGAAGCCGATCACCTTGTCGAACCCGGCCGAACGCCCGGTCTCGGCCAGGCCGACGACGCCCCCGGCGGGGCCGGACAGGATCGCATCCTTGCCCTGGAACAGCTCTGCCGCGGTGAGGCCACCGGACGACATCATGAACATCAGCCGTGCGCCGGTGCGCCCGATGTCGAGCTCTTCGGAAACCTGCGCGACATAGCGCCCGAGAATCGGCGAGAGATAGGCATCGACCACAGCCGTATCGCCACGCCCGACCAGCTTGATCAGCGGCGAGACCTCGTGGCTGACCGACACCTGCGGAAAGCCGATCTCTCGGGCGATGCGCGCTGCCACCTGCTCATGTTGGGGATAGCGATAGGCGT
The DNA here is from genome assembly GCF_056401655.1 of Allobosea sp. P4_E12. NCBI lineage: Bacteria > Pseudomonadati > Pseudomonadota > Alphaproteobacteria > Hyphomicrobiales > Alloboseaceae > Allobosea > Allobosea sp. P4_E12. The sequence continues at coordinate 301,568 of NZ_JBFUIY010000001.1, forward strand.
GCATGAAGGCGATCGCCACGGCGCGGAAACCGGCATCGTACTGTTCCTGCAGGGCCGTGCGGATCGCGGCCTCGTCCGGAGCCCGTTCGACCGCGCCATCGGCCAGCACGCGTTCCGCGATCTCGACCACCGCCTCGTAGAGCTGCTCGGGCTTGATGATCTCCTTGGCGAAGATGTCGGGCCGCGCCTGGTAGCCGATGCGCAGCGCATCGCGGAAACCCTTCGTGGTGACGAGCAGCGTGCGGTCACCTTTGCGCTCGAGCAGGGCGTTCGTCGCAACCGTGGTGCCCATGCGCACCTCGCCGATGCGTCCGGCAGGGATGAGCTCGCCGGCCTTGAGGCCGAGATGGTCGCGAATGCCCTGGACGGCTGCATCGCGATAGGCACCCGGATTCTCCGAGAGCAGCTTCCTGGCGTGAAGCTTGCCTGCCGGATCGCGGCCGATCACGTCGGTGAAGGTGCCGCCGCGGTCGATCCAGAAATCCCAATGGCTCGCCGTCATGACACTCTCCCAGCGTGGCGTGAATTCGTTTCGACAATTCATCGATAAATCGTCGATGAAATATTGACAAGGCGGATTCGGCGGCTACGATCGCAATTGTGACCGGAACATGGCTGAGGGGCCGGGCCGGTCGAGGGAGGATGCGATGACAGGATCGACCCTGGCAATCGGACTCGGCACGCGCCGGCAGTCCCGCGCGGCGGCCCCGCTGCGGCCGACACCTATGGCGTGGGGCGCTCGATGATCCGCACGGCCCTCGACAAGCTCTATCTCTTTGCAGGTTACGCAGCGGGTTTCTTCCTGGTCGCCATCTTCGTCCTGATGATGGGCCTCTCCATCGGGCGTGAGGTCGGCTTCAACATCCCCGCCGGCGATGATTTCGCGTCATGGAGCATGGCAGCACTCGCTTTTCTCGGCCTCGCCCATACCTTCAAATCTGGCGAGATGATCCGGGTCGGCTTGCTGATCGATCGTTTCAAGGGGCGCACGCGCTGGGCCTTCGAGGTCTTCTCGCTCGTGCTTGGTCTCGGCTTCACCGGCTTTTTTGCCTGGCACGCTGTGGTGATGACCTGGCAATCCTATGAGTTCAACGATGTTGCCGGCGGCGTCGTGCCGATGCCGCTCTGGATTCCGCAACTCGGCTTCTCCGGCGGATTGGTCATCCTCTTCATCGCCTTCGTCGATGAGTTCGTTCACGTCGTCCTGCGTGGCAACGAGCCCCGCTATGAGAAGCCGCCCCCGCAAAGCGACGAAGAAGTCGTCGAGCGCGCGATGCAGAGCGGGGTCTGAACCATGGCGATGATCGAGATTTCTGGACTGCTGCTCATCCTGCTGGCCGTCTTCCTCGCCGGCGGCGTCTGGATCGCCATCTCGCTGATGGCCTGCGGCTGGGTCGCGATGCAATTCGTCGGCGGCGGCATCCCCGCCGGCTCGGTGCTCGCGACGACGATCTGGGGCAACAGCGCTTCCTGGACGCTTGCCGCCTTGCCGCTCTTCATCTGGATGGGCGAAATCCTTTACCGTACGAAACTTTCGGAAGAGATGTTCCGCGGCCTCGCCCCGTGGCTCAATTGGCTCCCTGGCCGTCTGATGCATGTCAACGTCCTGGCCTGCGGCATCTTCGGCTCGGTCTCCGGTTCCTCGGCCGCGACCTGCGCCACCGTCGCCAAGATCGCCCTGCCGGAGCTGAAGAAGCGGGGCTATGACGAGACGGTCAGCCTCGGCTCGCTCGCCGGCGCCGGCACGCTGGGCATCCTGATCCCGCCCTCGATCACCATGGTCGTCTATGCCGTCGCGGCCAATGTCTCGATCATCCAGGTCTTCCTCGCCGGCTTCCTGCCGGGCCTGCTCGTGATGGCGCTCTACTCCGGCTACATCATCGTCTGGCACATGCTGAACCCGGACAAGGCGCCGCCGCCGGAGCCGAGCATGCCCCTGCGCGAGAAGCTGCGGGAATCGGCCAATCTCATCCCCTGCATGCTGCTGATTGCGCTCGTCTTCGTCTCGCTGCTGATGGGTTGGGCGACAGCAACCGAATGTGCGGCCTGGGGCGTTCTCGGCTCCTTCGGCGTCGCCTGGTGGTCGGGGTCTCTGACCCGCGAAGCCTTCTGGGCCAGCGTGATGGGCACCACCCGCATCACCTGCATGATTATGCTGATCCTGGCCGGCGCCTCCTTCATGTCGACCTCGATGGCCTATACCGGCATCCCGGCCGCCCTTGCGGAATGGGTCGACAGCCTGCATCTCTCGCCCTACGCGCTGATCGCAGCGTTGACGGTGATGTACATCGTGCTTGGCGCGGCGCTCGATGGCATCTCGATGATCGTCCTGACCACGGCCATCGTCATTCCGATGATCAAGCAGGCTGGCTTCGACCTGGTCTGGTTCGGCATCTTCCTCGTGCTCATCGTCGAGATGGCCGAGGTCTCGCCTCCGGTCGGCTTCAACCTCTTCGTGCTGCAGACCATGTCGGGCAAGGATTCCAATACGGTGGCGCTCGCCGCCCTACCCTTCTTTTTTCTACTGGTCGTGGCGGTCGCGATCATTACGATCTTCCCGCAAATCGTGATGATCCTGCCGCAACTGGCCTTTCCGGGATGATGCAGCGTCAACAACAAGGGAACGGAGACACCATCATGAAACGAAGCGACTTCATTAAGGGCTTTCTTGCGGCCGGTGTCGCAGCCGGCGCTCTGGCGCTCTGCGCGACAGCGGTCTCGGCACAGACCAAATGGAACCTCCCGAACGCCTACCCGACAGACAACCCGCACACGGAAAACCTCGTCGCCTTCGCCAAGGATGTCGAGGCGGCGACCGGCGGCAAGCTGACGATCACGGTCCATGCCAATGCCGCGCTGTTCAAGGCGCCCGAGATCAAGCGCGCCGTGCAGACCGGCCAGGCCCAGATGGGCGAAGTACTGATGTCGATCCACGAGAACGAAGATCCGATCTTCGGCATCGACGTCGTACCGTTCCTGGCGACCAGTTTCCCGGAATCGAAAAAGCTCTACGCGGCCTCGAAGCCGGCGATCGAGAAGAAGCTCGCGAGCCAGGGCATCAAGCTGCTCTTCATGGTCCCCTGGGCGCCGCAGGGCGTCTACGCCAAGAAGGACCTGAACTCGACGGACGACATGAAGGGGCTGAAATGGCGCTCCTACAACGTCGGTACGGCCCGCCTTGGCGAAATGCTCGGTATGCAGTCGGTGACGATCCAGGCGGCGGAACTGCCGCAGGCGCTCGCCACCGGCGTGGTCAACTCCTTCATGTCGTCTGGCGGCACGGGCTTCGACTCCAAGGTCTGGGAATCGCTGACGCATTTCTATGATGTGCAGGCCTGGATCCCGAAGGATGCGACCTTCGTCAACAAGGCAGCCTTCGACGCCCTCGACAAGCCGACGCAGGATGCGCTGCTCAAATCGGCTGCCGCAGCCGAGGAGCGCGGCTGGAAGGCCTGGGAGGCCAAGACCGGCTGGTATCTTGACCAGCTCAAGTCCAAGGGCATGAAGGTGCAGGCGCCGAGCACGGAACTCGCCGCAGGCTTCAAGAAGGCCGGCGAAACCCTGACCTCCGACTGGCTGAAGAAGGCCGGCGCCGACGGCCAGGCCGTGATCGACGCCTACAAGAAGATGTAAGCCCGACCGGCCCGATCCCTCACGAACGGCCGCTTCGTGCGGCCGTTCGCACGTCCGGCGCCACGACGGCTGCCTTGCATGAGAGCGCCAGAGACGATGTCCACATCGGCACCCCCGCCCCCGAAACCACCGGCTGAGCTGGCCGACGCGCTGCTCGGCCCGATCGTCTCGTCCGGCCACCTGGCCTCGGGCGCGATGCCGGCGCTCTCCGAGTTCGAGTTCGCGCTCAGCATGACGGTGCACGCCTTCCAGCGCTGGATGCTCCGCGCCATGACCTCGGCCGGCATTCCGGATCTCACGCCGGTGGATGTGCTGGTGCTGCACAACGTCAACCACCGCGGCAAGCCGAAGCGCCTCGCCGATATCTGCCTCGTCCTCAATATCGAGGACACCTATGTCGTGAACTACGCACTCAAGAAGCTCGAGCGGCTCAAGCTGATCAAGAGCGGGCGCAAGGGCAAGGAAAAGACCGTCGCAATCACCCCGGCGGGCGAGGATGCCTGCCGGCGCTACGCCCAGATCCGCGAGCAGCTCCTGGTCAAATCAGTGCTGGCGCTCGGCATGGATCCGGTGCGCCTCTCGGAGATCGCAGCGACCATGCGCTCGCTGTCAGGCCAGTACGACCAGGCCGCGCGGGCCGCGGCCAGCTTGTAGGCGCGTGCCGAGCCTCATGTCGGATTTCGTCGGGGGAAATAGCCGCGAACGCCCCTGGAATGGTGGAGATCATCGCCAGGCAGCAGCCTGCTACGCCGTCACGCAGCCACTTGTGCCGCGGTAGGTCTGAAGGCTTTGAAGAGAGTGCCGCCAATGGCGCGCGCCGCCGCCAGATGCTTGGCCGGATCATCCTGCCCCGAACCAAGCAGGAGCTCGGACGTCACGACAGGGGCGCCGCAATAATCGAAGATTCCGTCGTCGATCTGGGTCTTCATCGCGCCGAAATAGCCGTGTCGGGCATAGGTTCGCAGGCTGGCGCCACCGATGGCGACCAGATGGACCGGGAGATGGCCGAGCTTCTTTACCATCGGTGTATCCGGGCCTTCGTCATAGGCCCATCCATTGGCGAAGACGCGATCGATCCAGCCCTTGAGAAGCGCCGGCATCGACCACCAATAGACGGGATAGATCAGGACAAGGGCATCGGCGCGATCGATCCGCACCTGCTCGGCGATAATGTCGGCCGGCGGCTGCGCCTCGCGACGGTGAACTGCGAGATCGGCCTCGGTGAAGCGTGGGTCGAAACCTTCGACCGCGAGATCGGCGATTTCGAAGGAATTGCCCGGCCCGGACAGGGACACTCCCTCCCCGACATGCGCAGCGACGCCATGACTGAGCGACGCACGATCAGGATGGGCGACGACAATGAGCGCGTGCATTTCAAGAACTCCGGCTGAGTGATTGCGGGGGGAACCCGAGTGATATATACTTTTAGTAAGTTACTTTTGGTATATAAACATGTCAAGTGCCGGACCGAACGATCACCCACCAGCTCTGCCGCCGCGTCGCCGCCTGGCGAGGGAAGACCGCTATCGCCAGCTTCTGGATGTCGCGTGGCGGCTGATCCGGGAGGAGGGAACGGAGGCACTGACGCTGGGGCGGCTAGCCGAGCGGTCAGGGGTGACAAAACCCGTCGTCTACGACCATTTCGGCACACGCAGCGGGCTGCTGGCAGCGCTTTACCAGGAGTTCGACGCGCGCCAGACAGCACTCATGGATGCCGCGCTCGACGCGAGCGAACCGACCTTGGCAGGCAGGGCAGCGGTCATCGCGTCATCCTATGTCGACTGCGTGCTCCTCCAGGGCCGTGAGATCCCTGGTGTGATCGCGGCGCTTGCCGGCGCGCCCGAGCTCGCAAAGCTCAAGCGCGATTACGAAGCGATCTTCATGGGGAAGTGCCGAGCCGCGCTCGCGCCCTTCGCCGGCTCCGGTACGATTGCTCCAGCGGGCCTCTGGGCGCTGCTCGGTTCAGCCGAGGCCCTGTCTTCTGCCGCCGCGGCGGGAGACATCACGGCCGCGCAGGCTCAGAACGAGCTCTTCGAGACGATCGTCGCAATGGTTGCCAGAAGCGCGCGCGGCGGTTCTCCTTCGGGCGCCGGAGGCATGTGAAACCGCGCTACGACGGACCGCCGCGTCTCAGAAACTGAGCCTGACCTGGAGCTGGCCGCCAAGACGGTTGGGGGCGCCGGATAGGCTGAGATAGCCGGCAACCGGCAGTCCGTCGATCTGACCGGCCATCGTCGAGCCGCAGGCCGAACGCGCTTTGCGACGAGTACGGTCGCTGGACCTCGATCAAGCTCGCAATGTACGCCGACACACACCGCGAAGCGGATCGGGCGCGGCCAGCGTCCTTGCCGGGCGCGGGCCGCGCCGCCTCGAGAGCGGCCCGCGCCCGGCACGCCGTCGGCATGAGGCCCCCGCCCTACTCCGGCAGGCTCGCAAAGAGTGCGGCGTACTCACTCTCGAGCTTCGCCTGCCGGGACCAGAAGCCACGCGGCGTCTGCCCCGCAAGCTGGTCCTCGAGCAGGCCGAGATGCATGTGCCAGCCGCCGGAGACATTCGTCATCGCAGCCTTGTCGGCGAGCTTGCGATGGGTCAGCACCAGCAGCACCTTGCCATCCCTTGGACTGAGCTCGAAGGTGACCTCCGAGAGGGGATTGCCGTCCCCGTCCCAGGTGAAGGCAAGCGCATGTGGCGGCTCGCAGCGGGTGATCGTCCCGGTCGCGAGAAATCCCTTGTCATTCACCTCGCGATAGCGCTCGGGCGGCGGCTCATCGGTGATCTCCGAATGCTTGAACAGAAGCTTCGTCTCACCGCCGACGCGCAGGTCGAAATCACCAGAGGCCAACCAGGTGCCGCGCTTGCCGGACTCCGCCAGATAGGCCCAGACGCGTTCGACCGGCCCCGGCAGGAGCCGCTCGAACCGCACCGCGCCACTTTCAAGAACAGTGCCATACTCACTCATCCGTCTCTCCCTCATGACTGTCGGCTTGCGCCAGTTTCTGCCCCAATATGTCGAGTCGCGAGCCCCAGAAGCCGCGGACCTTCTTGACCCACAGATCGAATGCATCGAGCCCGTCAGGATCGAGCCGGTAGATGCGGCGCTGGCCGCTGACTTCGACCCTGACGAGGCCAGCCTCCTTCAGCACCTTCAGATGCTGGGAGATCGCCGGTGCGCTGATGCTGAACCGCGCTGTGATCTCACCGGCCGCCAGGGCACCTTCACCGAGCATCTCGATGATGCGGCGGCGCGTCGGGTCGGCGAGAGCGATGAAGCGGTCCATGCATCGTTAATTAGCTAACCGCTTAATTAAGTCAATAATTAAATTAATGCCCCCTCTGCCCTGGGCGCACAACCCCTGCGCGTGGCACCACTTGCCTCGCGGAGCGCGAAAGGCGACAGGAAACGCCCACACGATAGGCATTCCTGCAGACCACCATGCCCACCAAAAACGCCACCTTGACCGGCATCACCATGATGCTGCTCGGCATCCTGCTGTTCTCCGTGAATGACGTGCTGGGGAAATGGCTGGTCGCAACCTATACGGTCGGCCAGGTGGTGCTGCTGCGCAGCGTCGCGGCGCTGATCGTGATCGCCCCGTTCGTGGTGAAGCAGGGCATTGGTCGCACATTGCGCCCGGAGCGGCCGTGGCTGCAGGTGCTGCGCGTGACGCTTGGCTCCTGCGAAGTCGCGCTGTTTTACTGGGCGGTATCCTACCTGCCTTTGGCCGACACCATGACACTCTGGCTCGCCGCTCCAGTCTGGGCGGTGATCCTGGCTGCGCTGCTGCTCGGAGAACGCGTCGATGCCGGGCGCTGGCTCGCCGTCGTCGTCGGCTTCATCGGTGTCGCCGTTGCATTGAACCCGTCCGGCCAGAGCCTGACCCTTCCGGCCATCATCGCGCTCGTCGGCAGCGTCTCCTTCGCGGCCATGATGATCATGGGCCGCCAATTGCGCGGCACGCCGGATGTGACGCTCGTGGCCTGGCAAACGCTGGGCGCCTTTGTCATGGGGCTGATCCTGCTGCCCTTCGGCTGGACGACGCCGAGCCTCGCCCATATCGGGCTGCTCGGCTTGCTCGGTATCGTCGCCATGGCCGCACATCTCTGCGTCACACGCTCGCTCAAGCTGGCGGAGGCCTCTGTCGTCGTGCCCTACCAGTATACGCTGATCGTCTGGGCCCTGATCTTCGGCTGGTTCATCTTTGGCGACTGGCCGTCGCTCTCGATGCTGATCGGCTCGGGCCTCATCGTGGTTGCCGGCCTCGCCCTGATGGTGCTCGAACGGCGGGCGGGAAAGACCACTGAGATGCTCGACCCGCCCTGAGGCGCGCCGCGCTCCCGCTGACGAGGCAGGCCCGGACATTCTCATGCATTCGCCTCGCCCTCCCCGCGCGGGCTCTGCAGTCGACGCCTGGCGGCGGCCATGCCACACCAAGAGCTCATCTCAATAAGGCCGAGCCGCTAGACGAGACGAGGCCAGCCCCACGAGGACGCCCATGGCCCTGATCACCTATCTCACCACGACCCGTTTCGGCTTCGGCGAGGTCGCCGGCATCGATGCCGATCTCACCGCGCTGGGCATGCGCAAGCCACTGATCATTGCGGACAAGGGCGTCGTCGCTGTCGGTCTCGTCGGCACGGTTCAGGCGCATTCTCCAGCCTTGCAGGCCGCCCCGATCTTCGATGCCACGCCGACCAACCCGACAGAAGAGGCCGTGCTCGCAGCACTGGCGCTGTATCGCGAAAACGGATGCGACGGGCTTGTCGCCATTGGCGGCGGCTCGCCAATCGATCTCGCCAAGGGCGTGGCGCTGCTCGCAGGTCATGATGGACCACTCGAAACCTATGCGGCGATCCTCGGCGGCATTCCGAAAGTGACCGCAGCCGTCGCGCCGGTGATCGCGATCCCCACCACCTCGGGCACCGGCAGCGAGGTAGGGCGCGCCGCGCTGATCACCCTGAAGGATGGGCGCAAGCTCGGCTTCATCTCGCCACATCTGATTCCAAGGCTCGCGATCTGCGACCCCGAGCTCACGCTCGCCCTGCCTGCCTGGCTTACCGCCGCAACCGGCATGGATGCGATCACCCATTGCATCGAGACCTATCTCAGCCCGCGCGAGAACCCGCCCGCCGAGGCGATCGCACTCGACGGGCTGAAGCGCGCAGTCGCACATATCGAGCGGGCCGTGACCGATGGATCCGATCGCGAAGCCCGCAAGGAGATGATGATGGCGGCCCTTCAGGGCGGCCTGACCTTCCAGAAGGGCCTCGGCGCGGTGCATGCTCTCTCCCACCCGCTTGGTGGCCTCAAGGATATCTCGCTTCACCACGGCACGCTGAACGCCGTGTTGCTGCCGGCGGTGCTGCGCTTCAACGAGCCGGAATGCGGCCTGAAATACGTGGAGATCCGCCGCGCGCTCGATCTCGCTCCCGACACCGACCTCGCCAACTGGATCGCCGACCTGAGCCAGCGCCTCGGCATGCCGGCCTCCCTCACGCGAATGGGCGTCCCGCGCAGTGTCGTCCCGGCCATAGCCGAAGCTGCGGTGAAGGATCACTCTACCGCAAGCAACCCGCGCGCGGCGGCTGCCGCCGATTATGTCGCGATGCTGGAGGCCTCCTTCTGAGCAGCAACGCGCTCTACGCAGCCGGATCGAAAATGACACAGTCTCGGTCCGGTTGCCCTCCACTGGCGCCAATCACCTTGACCCTCCCCCGTCCGAACGTCATCGTGCGGCATCAGATTCACCCAGCCTGCACGAGGCTTGCCCCTATGCGCCGCGCCCTGCTGAAAACCACCCTCGTCGCAGCGACTTGCCTTGCTGCGACCATCAGCGTCGAGGCCACGAGCCGCCGCTATGTCGACCCGGCGGATCGGGCCGAGGCACGCATCATTCCGATGTATGGCAACCTGCCGGCCTGCGAGGATCCCGCCGTCCTCAGCGAGATCACAAGCTGGTTCAATTCGCGAGAGGCCAAATTCTGGGGGCCGCTGCAGGCGGTCGCCTATGATCGCATCCGACCCATCGGCTTCCGACCCTGGGGCGACGATTTCATCCCGCGCCGCTTCTGCACGGGGCGGATCGCGTTGAATGACGGCTCGCTGCACCGCATCGACTACTCCGTGCGCGAGAATCTCGGCCTGTTCGGCTTGACCTGGAACGTCAACTGGTGCGTCAACGGCCTCGATCGAGGTCTTTCCTACGCGCCCAATTGCCAGATGGCCCGGCCCGGCCCCGAAAAGTAACCTCCGGCTGTGAGACTGCCGCGCGCCTGGTTGTCGATGCTGACGCTGTTTGGCCTTATGGCCCCAGACGCGCAAGCGCAGGGGCAATATGGCCGCGGCGGCGTTCCCGGTGATTTCGACTTCTACGTTCTCGCCCTGTCATGGTCGCCGGGCTTCTGCGAACTGGACGGTGGACGCGGGCGCGCCCGCGAGCAATGCGAGAGCGGCGCCAATCTCGGCTTCGTCGTGCATGGCCTCTGGCCGCAGAACGAGCGCGGCTACCCCACCGATTGCGGACCGGCCGGCCGCACGCCGTCTCGCATCGCCCTCGACCAGGCCGACGGCCTGTTCCCGTCCGAGGGGCTCGCCCGGTATGAATGGCGCAAGCACGGCACCTGTTCGGGCTCGAGCCCGAACGACTATTTTTCGGATGTCCGGCGCGCCCGCCAGAAGGTCGCGATTCCTCCGCCGCTGCAGAAGGCGGATCGCGATCAGAACTGGAGCGCGATCGATCTCGAGCGCGCCTTCGCCGCTGCTAATCCGGGCCTGCGCAGCGACATGATGTCGATCGCCTGCAAACGCGGCGTGCTGCAGGAGGTCCGGATCTGCTTCAGCAAGGACCTGCGCAATTTCCGCACCTGCCAGGAGGTCGACCGCTCCGGCTGCCGCACGCGCGACATCACCGTGAAGGCTCAACGCTGACAGAGCGCTGCGAGGCGGCTAAGACCGCTTCATGAATTATCATCACAGCTTCCACGCCGGAAATTTCGCCGACATCCTCAAGCATGTCGTGCTGATGCGCATCCTGACCCATCTCGGCGCCAAGGATACGCCCTATCGCGTCATCGACACCCATGCCGGTGCCGGCCGTTACGATCTCGGCTCCGAGGAAGCGCTGCGCACGCATGAATGGAAGGACGGCGTGGCTCGGCTCGACCAGTCGCCGCTCGCCTCCAGCGTGGAGGCGTTGCTGGCACCATGGCGCGAAGCTGTCGCGGTCGCACGGGAAAGCCATGGCGCCGGCAACTATCCCGGCTCGCCCTGGCTCTGCCGACACGCCATGCGGGCGGAGGACCGGCTTATCGCCGCCGAACTGCATCCAACCACTTACAAGAAGCTCGCCGCGACGCTCGGTCGCGATTCGCGCTGCAAGGCGCTGGCGATCGACGGCTGGACGGCGCTGCGCGCCAATGTCCCGCCGAAGGAACGACGCGGACTCGTGCTGATCGACCCGCCCTTCGAGGAGAAGGACGAATTCACGACGATGGCGGCCGAGTTTATCGCCGCGCACCGCAAATGGCCGACCGGCATTTACGCGCTCTGGTACCCGGTCAAGGAGCGCCGGGCCGCCGACGGCCTCGTGAATGCGATCGAGGATGCCGGCATCGGTCGCCTGCTCAGGCTCGAGATCGATGTCGACCGCCCCGAAGCCGCGGGAGGTCTCGGGGCCACCGGTCTGCTTGTGGTTAATCCGCCCTGGAAACTGGCGGAGGAAGCTCTCCTCCTGTTGCCGTCATTGTGCGAACGCCTCGCGCAAGGCCCCCGGCCGCGCTACCGTTGCGAGCCGATCCGCCCGGACGGCTGACATCTCCAGAACTGACCGGAATATGACCGATGCTGACCTTGCGCACCTCCCCAGCCTCCCCCTTCGGCCGCAAGGTCAAAATTGCCGCCCATGAGCTCGATCTCCTGGGCCGCATCGAGATCGTCGCGGCGGATACCACCGATCCCAAGGACACGTTGCGCGCCCAGAACCCGCTCGGCAAGATTCCGGCGCTGGTGCTCGAGGACGGCTCGGCACTGTTCGATTCCCGCGTCATCGCCGAGTATCTCGACCATCTCGCCGGTGGCGGCCTGATTCCGTCAGGCGAAGCGCGCTTTGCGCAGTTGCGCCTGCAAGCGCTGGCAGACGGCATCTGTGATGCGGCCCTGCTTCAGGTCTATGAAGGCCGGTTCAGGACGCCCGAGATGCGTAATGCCGCCTGGGTCGAGAATCAGGCCGGCAAGGTCGCGCGGGCGCTCGCTACACTTGAGGCAGCGCCGCCAGCCTGGTCTGGCAAACCCCGCATCGGTGAAATCGCACTGGCCTGCGCGTTGGGCTATCTCGATCTGCGTTTCGACGGAACGTGGCGGGCAGCTCACCCCAAGCTGGTCGCCTGGCTCGACGATTTCGCGGCGAAGGTGCCCTCCTTCGAAACCACCCGATTCAAGGGCTGACCGGCTCCGAGCTAAAGCATCGGCCCGAAAGGTGGATTGCGGTTTTCAGGAAAGCCGATGCAAAGACAAAGGGTTAGATCATCGGACTGGATACGATATCCGGTCCGATGATCTTGTCTCGCACAACAAAAAACCCGGTGGCCGAAGCCACCGGGTTCATTCTGAGCCCCGTGAGGGGATCGGACTAGAACTTGTAGTTCAGGCCAGCGCGGACGACCGAGAACTTGGTCTCGACGTTCGAGGTGAAGGTGCCGCCGGGAACGTTGAACGACTCCTTGTCGAGGTCGACGTAGAGATACTCGAGCTTCGCCGTCAGGTTGTTGGTGAAGGCGTACTCAAGACCAGCACCGACGGTCCAGCCGTACTGGGTGTTGTCGTTGCTGCCAGCGAACACGCCGTTGGAGACCTTGTTCTTCACGCTGCCGTAAGCGAAACCGCCGGTGACATACGGCAGGAACCGGTCGAAGGAGTAACCGACGCGGCCACGAACGGTGCCGAACCAGTTGACCTCGGTCGAGGCGCGGAGGTTGTTAGCCAGGTTGACGGACGTCGACTTCAGGTCAGCGCCCTGGAAATCGGCTTCAGCGCCGAGGACCCACTGGCCGATCTGGTAGTTGTAGCCGATCTGGCCACCACCGGTGAAGCCATCGGGATCGCTGAAGTTGCCGAGGTTGTTGGTGAAAGCGCCCGTGGTCGAGTCGATCTGACCCCAAGCATAGCCAGCGTTGACGCCGACGTAGAAGCCGGTCCAGGTAAACACTGGCGGCAGATAGATCGGGGCGGCAACCGGGCCCTTGCGGGACGGCAGGTCGGCAGCGGAGGCGGCGCCGGCAACGACGAGGCCGAGGGCCGCGACGCTCGTAAGCAGGTACTTCTTCATTTTAGACTCCTTTAGTCGTCGCTGGTGCCGGCGTGGCCCGGCGGTGATGTCGATGACGCCTTTATAGCCCGCGCCGGCGTCGATGTCTGTTGCGGCTAAAGCACAGGTACATTGCAGACCGCGGCAGAAATGCGGCACGAATGGGGATGACTAAGACCAATTGTTCAACACGCGTTAATTATTATTAAGCCACTGTGAATGGTAAACCGAATACTAACAACGCGTTGACCATATAGTGGAAGCAAGCAGGGAACGCGCGACATATCCTAAGGTTCCAGACAAAATGCGGCCACAATCTGTCCCGGTCCTTCGCTTGCTCGTTCCGGGCTCGCGTGCTTAAGCCTTGCAGCACACTCCACGGAATGGACCAGGCCGGTGCCGCCGCTTTCTATATTCATTATTGCTCGGGATGAAGCCGACAGAATCGGCCGCACCATCGCCGCCGTGCGAGAGCTGAGCGATGACATCGTCGTGATCGATTCAGGCTCGACCGATGGCACGCAGACAATCGCCGAGCAATGCGGCGCCCGCGTGATCTTCAATCCGTGGCCGGGTTACGGGCAGCAAAAGCGCTTCGGAGAAGACCAGTGCCGCTATAACTGGCTCCTCAACCTGGATGCCGACGAAGTCGTGCCCAGGGAGATGGCCGTCGAGATTGCAGCGCTCTTCGCTCATGGCGATCCGCCCGCGGATGCCTACAGGACGCGCATCGCCGAGATATTCCCTGGCGAGCGCGCGCCGCATCGTTTCACCTACGCCTTGTCGCCGGTTCGGCTCTACCGAAAGGACAAGGGACGCTACTCGCCTTCGCCGGTTCACGACCGTGTCGATCTCTCTTCGGATGCCCGCATCGGCAGGCTGAAGGGCACGGTTCATCATTACTCCGTGCGTTCTCTCGGCGAGCAGATGGCGAAATTGAATAACTACAGCGACGCACAGGCCGACGATCTCGACAAGCGCGGCGAGACCCTTTCGGTCTTCCGGCTGGTCGCCGAGTTCCCGGCCAATTTCGTCAAGGCCTATATTGGCCGGCGTCACGCCCTGCGCGGCGTCTATGGCTTCATGACCGCGATGAACTACGCTTTCTACCGCTATTTGCGCGCAGCCAAACATTGGGAACGGCGCCTCAAGCGTCACTCCGATAAAGATGCACGCAATGGCTGAGGTTGCGCTCGTCACCGGTGGAGCACGCCGGATTGGACGCGCCATCGTCGAGCACCTTGCGGATGCGGGCTACGCGGTTGCGATCCACTACCGCACATCGCACGTCGAGGCCGAAGCGCTCGCAGCGGACGTGCGCGGTCGGGGCGGCAAGGCAATCACCGTCGCTGCCGACCTGGCCGATCCCGCGTCGGTCGACACCATCATTCCGGCCGCCGAAGCAGCGCTTGGGCCGGTGACCCTGCTGGTCAACAGCGCCTCCAGCTTTCTGGTCGATGACATCCGCACGATCGACGTGCCGACCTGGAACCGGCAGTTCTCGACCAATCTGCGCGCGCCCTCTGTGCTCTCCGGCGCGATGGCCAATCATCTTCCCGCGGATCGAGAAGGCTGCATCGTCAACATTATCGATCAGCGGGTCTGGAAGCCGACCCCGGAGTATTACTCCTATACCTTGACCAAATCGGCGCTTCTCACGGCAACGACCACGATGGCGCAGGCGCTTGCGCCGCGGATTCGCGTGAACGCCGTCGGGCCAGGGCCGACCTTTCCGAATCCGCAGGACGGCGAGGCCTTGCTCGCGCGCGAGGCCGCGGGATCGCTGCTGCAAAGGAAGGTCGACGCGGCGGATATCGCCGGGGCGGTGCTCTATCTCGCCCGCGCCCGATCGGTCACCGGGCAAATGATCGCCGTCGACAACGGCCAGCACCTGGCCTGGCGAACCCCTGATATCGTGACCTGACGCCCCACCCCACGTCATCTGCAAGACGTTGAGCCGACAGGCAGCCGGGCTCGTCAATCACGCAAGATGGCGACGCCGGGCGAGGCGCGCGACGTCGCCACTGTAACGCTCAGGCTGCGGCCTTGTTCTTGATCGCGCCGATGATAGCGGTCAGGATAGCTCCGCCAGCGCCGCCAGCGATCAGGTTCGACAGGATACCGCCGACACTGAGATTGCCGCCCGCCGCCGCCGCCGTGATGGCTGGCAACACGATGGGTACCAACTGGCCAAGAACGCCGCCGCCGACCAGACCGGCGATGGTGTTTCCGAGAGTTCCGAGATCGAAGCTGGACGAGGCTTTACCCGCAGCATTGCCACCCAGCGCGCCTGCGACGAGGTTGATCAGAAGCTGTTCCATGAGACCCCCAAAGCCATGATGCATGGCCTTGGGAGGATGACTCCGCCCGTTTCTCGAAGCAACCTGAGATTGAACCGGCCGAAAGCCGGCCTATTTCGGTCGCGTCAACGTGATCGCCGAGATCAGCCGGCCGTAATCCGGCTCCTGCCGATGCGTCGTGCGGCGATAGCTGAAGAAGCGCTGTTCATCGCCATAGGTGCACAGGCCGAGGTCGATGAAGCGGCCGATGCCGGCCTCCTGTGCCTTGAAAGCGATGAAGGCAGGCAAATCGAACATGGCGCGCGCAGGATGCTCCGAGGCGTGGAAGAAGCGCGCATAGGTCGCATTCTCCGACTTGAAGCGCTCGATGAATTCCGGCCCAACCTCATAAGCCTTGGCGCTGATCGTTGGCCCAAGCACCGCCAGGATGCGTTCGCGACGCGCGCCGAGCTTTTCCATCGCGGTCACAGTCGCGCCGACAATCCCCGTGAATGCCCCCTTCCAGCCGGAATGGGCGGCGCCGATGACGCCCGCCTCGCTATCGGCGAAGAGGATGGGTCCACAATCAGCGGTGGAAACGCCGAGCGCCACGCCGTGAGCCGTGGTCACCATGGCATCGGCCTTCGGCTTCTCCCCGAGCCACGGGCCGGTGACGAGTGCGGCATCCGCGGAATGGACCTGGTGCACACCGACAAGATGCGTGGGCTCGACCTCGAGGTGAGCCGCCATCCGCGCCCGGTTCTCGGTAACATGCGCCTTGTCGTCGTCCGAGCCGAGCCCGCCATTGAGCGAGGCGTAGATGCCCGAGGATACACCGCCCTCGCGGGTGAAGAAGGCATGCGCAATGCCGTGTTCGGCGGAAAGATCGGGCGAAGTGATGAACATGGCGGGTTCCGGCTCAGGCGTCAGCCCTGCTCTGGCATCTGATGAAGGTCAAATCCGGGCAGCAGCGGCAGTCGTGAATCCGATAATGCCAGAACCTTGAACAATTCACCCATCTCGGTCGCGCCAATGGCGGTGAGCCGTGCGAAAGCCGCCTGGATCGCCTCCGCCTGCTCCGGCCGTGCTCTGCCGCAGAGCGCCTGCGCACGTTCCGCCAGCCCGAGCGCCAGCAGGAAATCGCGCTGCGTCGCCGGTCCATGCGCCGCAGCCCCGGCCCGCCACGCAGCCTGCGCCATCCGTTCGAAATCGACATGAACCGTGAGGTCGGCCTCACCGGTATCGGCAAGCGGATCAACCATTCGATGCCGATGGACCGCCTGAAGCGTATCTCCGAAGCCTGAACGCCCGGAACCGTAGTCGATGAACAGCGCAGCGCCGCCTTGCTCGGCGAGATGGCCGCCCACCGTCGTCACGACATCAAGCGCTGCGGTCGGCTGTTCGAAGATGCTTCCCTCAGGGGCGGCAATCCCAAGTGCAGGCTCCGGCGCATGGGCGAGCCCGAATGCCAGCTGGCTTGCGGCATTGATTCCGACTAGACGTTCGCGCCAGCCATCTCCGACGCGCACGAATTGATCGAGCGGCAGCGCGTCGAGGAACTCGTTGGCGAGGAGGATCGTCGGCCCCTCCAGCGCAGTCCCGATGCTGTCGTGCCAGACCGGCTCGGTCGCGGAGGCCAAGGTCCGAGCCTGGGCTTGCCGCAGCACGGGGCTCATCTCGACGAGATGCACGGAAACCGCCTCGCGGAAACCCGGAACGATCCGCGCGGCCCGCAGCACATCGGCCATCAACGTGCCACGCCCCGGTCCAAGCTCGACGAGGCGCAAGCTTGCAGGCTCGCCCATCATCCGCCAGACCGCACCAGCCCACAGCCCGATCAGTTCCCCGAACATCTGGCTGATCTCGGGCGCCGTCGTGAAGTCTCCCTCGGCACCGAAAGGGTCGCGGGTCATGTAGTAGCCGTGACGGGGATGGCCGAGGCAGAGCGCCATATAGCGCGAGACGCTGAGCGGGCCCTCGTCCTGGATCAGGCGGATGATCTCCGCCTTGAGCGCATTCACGCGCTAGCCCGTCTGGCGCGCAGCGCCAGATAGAGCCCGGCGAAGAAGAGCGGCACGGACAACAGCATGCCCATGGTGATGCCCCCGCTCAGCGCATCGACACTTCCGCCGAACAGGAAGCCGAGCTGCGGATCGGGCTCGCGGAAAAACTCGCAGACGATGCGCGCGACCGCATAACCCATGCCGAAGACACCCGCGACGAGGCCGGGTCGCTTGAAGCCGCCAGCCCGAACGACGAGCGCGAGCAGGATGAAGAGCAGGATCCCCTCCCCCAGCGCCTCATAGAGCTGGCTCGGATGGCGCGGCAACGGCCCGGCATTGGGAAAGACCATGGCGAAGGGCAATCCCGGTGCCGGCCGGCCCCAGAGCTCGGCATTGATGAAATTGGCGATGCGCCCGAGGAAAAGCCCGATCGGAACGACGGCGGCGGCGAGATCGAAGACGCTCAGCGCCGGGTGCCCGCGCCGGCGCGCAAACAGGAACAGCGCCGTCGCCGCCCCCAGCAACCCACCATGGAAGGACATGCCGCCCTGCCAGATCGCGATGATATCCTGCGGCCGGGCGAGATAGCGCTCAAGGTCGTAGAACAGCACGAAGCCGATGCGCCCGCCGAGCACCACGCCGAGCGCCACCCAGAGCAGCATGTCGTCGAGCTCTTCTGCCGCGGGGTGCTTCGAGCTCCCCCAGAGCGCAGGAGACGAGACCAGCCGGCGTGCATACCACCAGCCGCCGATCAGCCCCACGACATAGGCGAGGCCATACCATTTGACCGACAGCGGTCCGAGTTGCAGCGCGACCGGGTCGATCACCGGGAAGGGGATGGCGAATACGGGCATGGGCAAAGGTCCGGTGGCGGAAGTCGCAGTCTCGCTCAGGCGGTTGCGCACCGCCCATCACGCGTCATCCCGGGCGACCCAAGGGACGCTCGGGAGGACTGCGCGAAGGAAAACCTGCCGCGACATGGCCGGCTGGAGGCGAAGTGGTCAAGCAAAAAGGGCGCCGGTATGCACCCCGCCTGCCCTGCTCAGACCTTGATGATGAGCTTGCCGAAATTCTTCCCGTCGAGCAGGCCGATGAACGCCTCAGGCGCCTGGGCGAGGCCCTCCACGATGTCCTCCTTGTATTTCAAGGCGCCTCCGGCGATCCAGCCGGACGCCTCCCGTTCGAAGGCCGGGCGCTGCGCGACGAACTCACGCTGGATGAAACCACGGATCGTCAGACTCTTGGTCAGGACCTGGCGCATGACGATGGGCAGCCGGTCCGGGCCCTCGAAATCGCCCGTGCTGTTATACTGCGCAATCAGCCCGCAGACAGGAATCCGGGCAAAGCCGTTCAGCAGCGGAAACACCGCATCCCAGACCTTGCCGCCGACATTSTCGAAATAGACGTCGATGCCATTCGGACAGGCCGCCGCCAGTTGGTCGGCGAAATCGGGAGCGCTGTGATCGACGACGGCATCGAATCCGAAGGTCTCGCGGATGAAGGCGCATTTCGTCTCGCCACCCGCGATCCCGACGGCGCGCGCGCCCTTGATCCGCGCGATCTGCCCCACCGCCGATCCCACAGGCCCGCTGGCGGCTGCCACGACCACGGTCTCCCCCGCCTTGGGTTGGCCGATCGTCAACAGGCCGGCATAAGCGGTGAAGCCTGGCATCCCGAGCACGCCCAGCGCGGTCGTGATTGGCGCGGCGGCCGGATCGATCTTGCGCAGATGGGCCCCGTCGGCCACCGCGTAGGACTGCCAGCCGGAATGTGAAAGCACGATATCGCCTGGCCTGAAGTCGGGGTGACGGCTCTCCAGAACCTCCGCAACGGTGCCGCCTTCCATCACCTGACCGATGGCCACCGGAGCGGAATAGGATTTCTCATCGCTCATGCGCCCCCGCATATAGGGGTCGAGCGAGAGATAGAGGATGCGCAGAACCACCTGGCCGTCGGAAGCCTCCGGAACCGCAGCGTGCTCGAGCCTGAAATCGCTGGGGCGGGGCCGGCCGACCGGGCGAGCGGCCAGAACGATCCTGAGATTATCCTGTTGGGGCATGGGGTTTCGTCCTCCCTCGAGCGCGTCGTTTGGATTGGTCAATTCATATGGGAGCAACGTTGCTCCGGGAGCACCACCTCACCCGTGCATTTTGCCACAGGGCGGAGCACGCTCCTGACATGACGAAACGCCTCGGGCATCTTACATCGGGCTCATGAATCGCCAGCGCACCGACGACCTGCCGGAAGACGAGATCGAGGACGAGGAGGACAGCCTCCCGCTCCCCGACGCAACCGTCGATGCCGGCGAGACAGCCCCCTCCGAACTGAAGCACGGCATCGAGGTCATCGCCGGGTTCGCCAAGCACCTGCCGAACAAGCCCGGCGTCTACCGTATGTTCGATCGGGCCGGCGAGGTGCTCTATGTCGGCAAGGCCAAGAGTCTGAAGAATCGCGTCACGGCCTATGCGCGCGGGCTTGCCCATACCAACGCCGTCGCCCGGATGATCTCCGAGACGGCGAACATGGAATTCGTCACCACGGGGACGGAAACCGAGGCGCTGCTGCTCGAATCCAACCTGATCAAGCAGCTCAGGCCGCGCTACAATGTCCTGCTTCGCGACGACAAATCCTTTCCCTATATCCTGCTGACGGGCGACCACCCTGCCCCGCAGATCGCCAAGCATCGCGGCTCGCGCCAACGCAAGGGCGATTATTTTGGGCCGTTCGCATCGGTCCAGGCGGTGAAGCGCACCATCGACGCACTGCAGAAGGCGTTCCTGCTGCGCTCCTGCTCCGACAGCTATTACGAGAACCGCACGCGGCCCTGCCTGCTCTTCCAGATCAAGCGCTGTGCCGCGCCTTGCACGGGCGAAATCTCGCATGCCGATTACCAGGCACTGGCTGATCAGGCGCGCGATTTCCTGTCAGGCCGCTCCTCGACCGTGAAGCGGACGCTGTCGGAGCGGATGCAGGCGGCAGCGGAGGCTCTCGAGTTCGAGCAGGCGGCGCGCTACCGCGACCGGCTGGCGGCGCTCTCTGCGGTCCAGGCCGGCCAGGACATCAACACCCAGGGCGTCGAGGAGGCGGATGTGTTCGCCATCGATGAGCAGGCCGGGCATTTCTGCGTCGAGATCTTCTTCTTCCGCAACCACCAGAACTGGGGCAATCGGGCGCTCTTCCCTCGCGCCGACAAAAGCCTCACGCCCGCCGAAGTCCTGGCCTCCGTCGTCACCCAGTTTTACGACGACAAGCCGCCGCCACGCCTCGTGCTGCTCTCGCATGAGGTCGAGGAGATCGAACTGATCGGCGAAGCGCTCTCGGCTCGCGCCGGCCGCAAGGTCGAGATCGCGGCGCCCAAGCGTGGCGAGAAATTCGATCTCGTCGCCCACGCCCGGAAGAACGCGCATGAGGCACTCTCCCGCAAGCTCGCCGACAATGCCGGGCAGCAGAGTCTGCTTGTCGCGCTCGGCGAAGCCTTCGGGCTGCCAAGGCCGCCGCGCCGCGTCGAAGTCTACGACAACTCCCACATCATGGGGACGAATGCGGTCGGCGGCATGATCGTCGCCGGCCCGGACGGTTTCATGAAGAGCCATTACCGCACCTTCAACATCTCCTCCGACACCATTGCCGGCGACGATTTCGGCATGATGCGGGAGGTGCTGAAGCGGCGGTTCTCGCGATTGGCGAAGGAGAGCGTGGCAGCGGAGGGCGGCGACGCCGTCGATCTCGCAGCGGCCGAATCTCCTGCCCCGCCCCCCGAGGCTCAGGACGAAACCGCCTTTCCCTCGCGCCCCGATCTCGTCATCGTCGATGGTGGCAAGGGCCAGTTCGAGGCCGCGCGCCTGATCATGGCCGAATGTGGTGTCACCGATATTCCACTTGTGGCCATTGCCAAGGGCGCCGACCGCAACGCCATGCGCGAGACGTTCTTCATGGCCGGCAAGGAGCCGTTCAAGCTGCCACCGCGCGACCCCGGCCTCTATTTCATCCAGCGCCTGCGCGACGAGGCGCATCGTTTCGCCATCGGCACGCATCGCGCCAGACGCAAGCGCGACATCACCAAGAACCCGCTCGACGAGATTGCGGGCATTGGCCCTTCGCGAAAGCGGGCGCTTCTGCTGCATTTCGGCACGGTCAAGGCGATCCAGCGCGCCAAGCTCGACGACCTGATGCGCACGCCCGGCGTCAATGCCGCCACCGCCAAGGCGGTGCACGATTTCTTTCACGATGCGTAGGGCTCGTACATGCCTCGCGGGATTGCGTGTTGACGCTGTCACAAGCGCGCTGCTTTGGTGTTTCCCGTGACGATTCTTCCAGATGCCATCAGGCGGCGGGGCCCTTGGTCCCTGCCAAATTTGCTGACCTACGGCCGGATCGCAGCGATTCCGGCGCTGGTGGCGCTGCTATTCTGGCCGCGCGACGACTGGATGCGCTGGATCGCGTTGGCGATCTATGTCGCGGCGGCTGTGACGGATTATCTCGACGGGTGGATCGCCCGGGCGTGGAGCCAGCATTCGGCGATCGGCCGGATGCTCGATCCGATCGCCGACAAGCTTCTGGTCTGTGCCCTGCTGCTGATGCTTGTCGCAGACGGCACGATCTATGGCTGGTCGCTCTGGGCGGCCATCGTCATCCTCTGCCGCGAGATCCTGGTATCGGGCTTGCGCGAGTTCCTGGCCGAGCTGCAGGTCAGCGTTCCCGTCAGCAAGGTGGCGAAATGGAAGACTACGGCGCAACTCCTGGCGCTCGGCTTCCTCGTTGCCGGCCCCGCCGGCGACAAGGTTCTGCCGTATAATACGCAGATCGGCATCGTCATGCTGTGGCTGGCGGCAATCCTGACCATCTATACCGGGTGGGATTATCTTAACTCCGGAATCCGCCATCTGGTGGATGAGGATGAGCGCGCATCATGATCGACAGTCTGGCCGAGACCCGAACCCTGAAGCTCGTCTATTTCGCCTGGGTCCGCGAACGCATCGGCGTTGCGGAAGAAACTGTGGAGGTGCCCCACGAGGCACGGACCGTGGCTGACTTGGTGGATTGGCTGAGAGGGCGCGACGAAGGCTACGAGATGGCCTTCGAGAATGCCGCGATCGTGCGCGCCGCCATCGACCATGTCCATGTCAAGCCGGAAGCCTCCCTCGCAGGCGCCAGGGAGATCGCCTTCTTCCCGCCGATGACGGGCGGCTGAGGCAAGCCGGGCCCACGCCATGACTCCGGTCGTCCGCATCCAGCGCGAGGATTTCGACCTCAACGCCGAGGTCGCGGCGCTGACCCGCGACCGGACCGATATCGGCGCCGTCGTCACCTTCGCCGGGCTTTGTCGCGATGAAGGTGGCCAACTGGCAGCGCTCGAGCTCGAGCATTATCCCGGCATGGCCGAGGCCGAGATCGGGCGCGTGGCAGCGGAGGCAGTCGAGCGCTGGCCGCTCAATGGTCTGGTCGCCATCCATCGTTACGGGCTGATCAGGCCGGGCGGACAGATCGTGCTGGTGGTCGCCGCATCACGCCATCGCCGCGCCGCCTTCGAGGCAGCCGAATTCCTGATGGACTATCTCAAGACCCGGGCTCCCTTCTGGAAGCGCGAGCACCTGAGCGACGGCACCATCGGCGGATGGGTCGAAGCCAAGGCCGACGATGATACCGCCGCAGCACGCTGGAACTGAATGAATGTCTGGCCAACAGAAGAGCCCGCTGATCTCCGCAGTCGGCGTAGCCACTCTGCTCGGCCTGGGCCACGCCCAAGCCGCCGAAACCGGCATCAAGACCTTCCGTGACTGGATCGCCGGATGCGACAATCTCAAGGGCTGCACGGCCTTGTCGCTGCCCGCGGAAGCAGCGAGCGATATCGGCTTCCTGAAGCTCGAGCGCTCGGCCGGACCGGCCGGTGCAGCCTCGCTCTCCCTCCGTCTCAGAGGCGAGCAGCTCAAGGCGCCGCTCTCCGTACAATTGCTTCTGGATGGCGCCCCCTTCCCCGCCGCAGGCAAGAGCCTGCCCGCCCGTCGCGACGGTGAGGACAGCGCAACCCTTCTGCTGTCCGACGCCGATACCGAGGCCCTCATCGCCGCAGCGCGAAAGGCGACCCGGCTGACGGCCAAACTTGCCGGCAAGAGCTATGACATCTCGCTCGCGGGTTCGGTCGCCGCCATGCTCTGGATCGACGAACAACAGGGCAGGCTTGGCGGCACGAGTGCACTGATCCGCAAGGGCCCGGCCACAACCGTGCCTGCGGCGCCGGCCCTGCCTGTAATCGCCGCGCGGGCGACTGCCGGGTTTCCTGCGCCCGACGCCAAGGCGACGAACGCCATGGTGGTTGCGCTGCGCAAGTACCTCAAGCAGCGCGACCCCGACCTTTGCGACGACGGCGGCGACGCGGACTCGGATTCCGACAGCGTCTGGTCGCTTGACGCCTCCACGAAGCTGGTTGGCCTGCTCTGCTCGCGCGGCCCCTACAATGTCACGACCGGCTTCTGGAGCGTGACTGGCACTGATGTCGCGAAGGCCAGGAAGGTCGCTTTCCCTCAGCCCGGCGCCAACAGCGACAATCTCCTGATCAATGCCAGCTTCGACCCAGCGACCGGACAGGTCGGCTTCTTCGGCAAGGCGCGCGGCATCGGGGATTGCGGCAGTGCCGGCAACTATGCCTGGACCGGCTCGGGCTTCGTTCTGACCGCCTTGAGCGAGATGCCGGAATGCCGCGGCGTGGATCCGGAGGACTGGCCGACGCTCTATCGAAGCGACGTGAAGCTCGCCAAATAGCAAAAGGCCCGGTCTCTCGACCGGGCCTTTGTTCGATCGCTCACGCTGCCTTGGAGGCTGGCCTCACCGCAGCGGAATAATCTTCCATGATCACCTTGCCCATATTGCCGGTGATGAACTTGTAGGGCCCGATTTCGGAGACCAGCGTCACCTCGGCGGCCGAGCCGGTGATAAAGCATTCCGAGAAGCCCTCGAGCTCCTCCGGGCGGATGCGCCGCTCGACCACTTCGAAACCGCGTGCCCGGCACAGATCGATCACGGACTGGCGGGTAATGCCATTCAGGAACCTGTCGGCGGTCGGGGTGTGAACCACGCCATCCCTTATGAAGAAGATATTGGCGCCGGTGCATTCGGCGACATTGCCTTCCCAGTCGAGCATCATCGCGTCGGCATAGCCGGCCCGCTCCGCCTTGTGCTTGGAGAGCGAGCAGATCATGTAGAGTCCGGCAGCCTTGGCATGGACCGGCGCGCAGGCCGGGTCGGGACGGCGATAATCGGCAACGTCGAGACGCACGCCCTTCAGTTTCTGGGCCATGTCGAACATGCTCGGCCACTCCCAGACCGCGATCGCGGTATGGATGCTGTTGTTCATGCCGGACACAGCCATCATCTCCGAGCCGCGCCAGGCGACCGGGCGGAGATAGGCATCCTTGAGGCCGTTCTCCTTGAGGCAGAGATATTTGGCTGCGTCGATCTCGGCGACCGAATAGGGGATCGCGAATTCCATGATCTCGGCCGACTTGTGGAAGCGCTGCGAATGCTCGGTGCACTTGTAGATGACGCCGTCATAGGAGCGTTCGCCCTCGAAGACACAGGAGCCGTAATGCAACCCGTGGGTCAGTACGTGCACCTTGGCGTCCTTCCACGGCACGAGCTTGCCGTCGAACCAGATCACGCCGTCGCGCTGGTCGAAAGGAATGACAGACATGGGGCAACTCCTCTGCGAGTCTTCATGCGCCGAACTGGGCCACAAGGGCGTAGGGCGCGCAAGCACTGAACAATTACTGCGCTGCAGCAACCGAAAGCGACATAATCAGTCGCCCCGGATGCTTGACCGGTAATCTTCCGTCTGAGATATGTCAACATGGCTGACGTAAAATATGGAGCGCCTCGTGACTGACACGCAAGTCCGATCGACCGATGCGCCCCGGCCCGCGCCCGCCGAGGACGTACCCTACGACCTGATCGAGCTCTTCTTCTTCGCCTATCGCGATTTCGTCAGCGACCCCGACCGCATCCTGGCGGATTACGACTTCGGCCGGGCGCATCACCGCGTGCTGCATTTCGTGCAGAGGCGCCCGGGCCTGACGATCGCCGAACTGCTCGACATCCTGCAGATCACCAAGCAGAGCCTTAACCGCGTGCTGAAGGAGCTTGTCGAGACCGGCTTCGTCGAGTCCCGCATGGGCACGCAGGACAAGCGCCAGCGCAACCTCTATCCGACGGATACCGGCAAGGAGCTGGCCGTGAGGCTGGCGCGTCTCCAGGGCAAACGGATCAATGCGGCGCTCAGCGCCGTCGGCCCCGAGGCAGGCGAGCAGGTGGCGCGCTATCTCGCGGGGTTGATCGATCCCGCCGAACGCAAGAAGGTACTGGGCTTTCTCGCTACGCCGGTGTGAGCTGCGCGGCGAAGAGCATCCAAGCCGGACATGGCACCGTCGCCAAACCGGGGGATCCTGGTCTCCCGGCGGCGGGGATCGCGCTCCGGCTACGAAGAGGACCAAGCCCGATGACCGCAGTCAAGGCCCTGAAGCCGGTCCCAGACGAGGCCCCGCATATCCTCGTGGTCGACGACGACCGCCGCCTGCGCGACCTGCTGGCGCGCTTTCTCGGCGATCACGGCTACCGTGTCACCACGGCCGCCAATGCGGCCGAGGCCGATTCGCGCCTTGCCCATCTCGTCTTCGACGCCATCGTGCTCGACATCATGATGCCCGGCGAGAACGGCTTCGACTTTGCCCGTCGTTTCCGCGGAGGTTCCAACGCCCCGATCCTGATGCTGACCGCGCGCGCCGACAGCGCCGACCGCATCAATGGGCTGGAAATCGGCGTCGATGACTATCTCACCAAGCCTTTCGAGCCGCGCGAGCTCATCCTGAGGCTTGGCAACATCCTCAAGCGAACCATCGTCGTGGATGCCCCGCAATCGGGCAGCCACCCTGATTTCGTCCGCTTCGGCCCCTTCATCTATGGTCTCGCCCGCGGCGAATTGCGCCATGGCGAGGAAACGATCCGGCTCACCGAGCGCGAGCGCGAGATCCTGACGGCCCTGGCCGAGCGCGCGGGTGAGCATGTCCCGCGCGAACAGCTCGCGGCGCAGGGCTCGGCGGCCAATGACCGCACCATCGACGTCCAGATCAACCGGCTGCGCCGCAAGATCGAGCGCGACCCGGCAGACCCGCTCTATCTCCAGACCGTTCGGGGTGTCGGCTACCGGCTGGTCACGGATCGGGGCTGAATCGATGCAAGTCGGCGCGCGTGGCATGCGCTTGGCTCAGGCAGTCGGCCTCGGCCTTCGGCGGGTCGGGGCCGCGATGGGACATGTGCGGGTCGGGCTCGCACGCATGCTCAGGCCCGTGCTCAAGCTCGGCGGCCGGCCGCTGCGGATGATCGGTCGCTACATGCCGAAGGGCCTCTATCCGCGCGCCCTCGTCATCGTCATTGCGCCGGTCGTGCTGCTGCAGTCGGTCATCGCCTATGTCTTCATGGAGCGGCACTGGCAGACGGTGACGCAACGCCTGTCCTCGGCCGTCTCGGCCGACATCGCGGCGCTGATTGACGTCTATGAGAGCTATCCGCAGGATGCGCAGGCAAGCGTGCTCAGTCGCATCGCACTGGAGCGCCTCGGCCTGGATGTCGACATCATCCCGGACGCCGATCTGCCGCCACCGGGCCCCCGCCCGTTCTTCTCGCTGCTCGACAGTGCGCTCTCGACGGAACTGAGCCAGCAGGTCGCACGGCCCTTCTGGCTCGATACGGTCGGCCGCTCCAGCCTGATCGAGATCAGGGTGAAGCTCGGGCCGAACGTGATGCGGGTACTGACGCGGCGCAGTCAGGCCTATGCCTCGAACAGCCATATCTTCCTGATCTGGATGATCGGCACATCGCTGATCCTGCTGACCATCGCCGTGCTGTTCCTGCGTAACCAGATCAGGCCGATCCTGCGCCTGGCCGACGCTGCGGAGGCATTTGGCAAGGGACGCGACTCCGATTTCCGGCCGCGCGGCGCGCGCGAGGTCCGGCGTGCCGGCAACGCCTTCATAGAAATGAAGCGCCGCGTGGAACGCTCGGTCGGCGAGCGCACGACCATGCTCAACGGCGTCAGCCACGACCTGCGCACGATCCTGACTCGCTTCAAGCTTTCACTCGCACTTCTCGAACGCTCCTCGGAGATCGACGCGCTGGAGAAGGATGTCGACGAGATGAGCCGTATGCTCGAGGACTATCTCGCCTTCGCCCGCGGCGACGTCGGCGAGGCTGCGGTCGAGACCGATATCCGCGCCCTTCTGGAAGATCTGAAGGTCAATGCCGAACGGCAAGGCCATCAGACCGAGCTCGAAGTCGTCGGCGACCCGCTGGTCGTGATTCGACCGGACGCGATCCGCCGCCTGCTGACGAATCTCGTCTCCAACGCAGCGCGCTTCGGCGATCGCATCGCCATTCGTGCTACCCACGACGCCCGCTATCTGATCGTGATGATCGACGATGACGGCCCAGGCATCCCCGCCGGCTTGCGGGAGGATGTTTTCCGTCCGTTCTTCCGGCTGGATGAGGCCCGCAATGTCGACAGCGGCGGCACAGGCCTCGGTCTTGCCATTGCCCGAGACATCGCCCGGGCCCATGGCGGCGACATCATCCTGGCGGACTCGCCGCTGGGCGGCCTGCGCGCCACCGTCCGACTTCCGGTCTGATCTGCGCGACATCACGCCCCGCGGACCCGCGGGGAAGCGCTGTCGTCTCGGCCATCGCGGGCTTTGCTGGACCTCACGACACGCCTTCGGGCCGGATCGCGCCGAGGCGCTGGAAATACGCGGCCGCCTGATCAAGGAAGGCCCTTACCTTCGCCGCCAGATGCTGCCCGCTCGGAACAACGAGATGCACAGGCAGCGGGGCCGGCTCGAAATCGCGCAGCAGCCGCACCAATGTTCCCGCGGCAATGTCGTCTGCCACCTGGTAGGACAGCGGCCGTGCCAGCCCGCGACCGGCGCGGGCCGCAATCAGGCCCGATTCAATCTCGTTGACGATGAACCGGGGCGCGACGGCCACGCTCGACCCGCGTGCCGATCCGCCAAAACGCCAGAGCATGCCCTGCCCTGCTGCCACGCTGGCAATGGTGTCATGCTGCAGCAGGTCCGAGGGGCGCGACGGCATGCCACGGCTTGCGAGATAGGATGGAGCCGCGACCAGGAGGCGTCTGACCTCGCCGACTTTGCGTATGACCAGCCGCGAATCCGGCAATGGACCGATCCGGATTGCGACGTCGAGCCCTTCATCGATCATGTCGAGATTGCGGTCGGCCAGAACGAGCTCGACCTGTACCTCGGGATGCAGGTCCAGGAACTCCGTCACCAAGGGCGTGACATGGCGCCGGCCGAAGGCCAACGGGGCAGTGACGCGCAGCAGGCCACGAACCGGGGCCGCGGAGACACCCGACATCGACGCCTCGTAGTCGGCCAGCATCCGCCTCGCGGAGGTCGCGAGCGCACGCCCGGCATCCGTCGGAGTGAGTTGGCGCGTGGTACGGGCAATCAAGCGTGCGCCGACGCGTTCCTCGAGCCCGGCAAGAGCCCGCGTCACCGCCGGGCGCGAACGGCGCAGCTGCCGGCCCGCACCCGCGAGGCTGCCGGTATCAAGGATGGCGACGAAGATCGCCAATTCGTCGAGGCGGTCCAATCAATGTTCCTATCCATGGAATTCTGACTTTCAAAGATAGCGTGTTTCGCTCAGGAACTGAAACAAACAGACTGCGACCTCATCTCGGGAGGTCACCCCATGTCACAAACCGGCATCACCCTTCACAGCACGCCGCTCTCTGGCCATGGCCATCGCGTCGAGCTGCTGCTGCTGGCTCTCGGACTCGATTATCGCTTCGCTTCGGCTCCGGCTGATGTGCGCAGGAGCGAAGCCTTTCTCGCGCTCAATCCGCTCGGCCAGATCCCGGTGCTTCAGGACGGGGCGCTGACGCTGGCCGACAGCAACGCGATCATGGTCTATCTGGTGAAGCGCTATGCTCCGGACAGCGCCTGGCTGCCAAGCGAGCCGCTCGCCGCGGCCCAGGTCCAGCGCTGGCTCTCGATCGCCGCCGGAGAGGTCATGCATGGTCCCTCGACTGCGCGATTGATCACCCAGTTTGGACTGAAGGACGATTCCGCCCGCGCCGAACAGATCTCCTCGCGGCTGCTCACCTTCATGGAAAGTCACCTGGCGGAGCGCGCCTTCCTCGCGGCGGAACAGCCGACACTGGCCGACCTTGCCTGCTATTCATATGTGGCGCACGCTCCGGAAGGCGGCATCTCGCTCGAGCCCTACCCGGCAGTGAGAGCCTGGACCGCGCGGATCGAGGCTCTGCCCTTCTTCAAGCCGATTCCGCCCTCCCCGCTTCCCGCCAAGGGATGATGCGCCATGGACGTGTCCCCCTTCCATCGAGGTGAACGCGAAGCGCAGGCCCGCGCAGGCCAGTTCTCGCGCGGAGCCGGCATCCGCAGCCTCATGCCGGATCAGCACAGGACCTTCTTCCCGCTCCTGCCCTATCTCTTCATCGGCGGGCTCGGTCGCGATGGCTGGCCGATCGCAACCGTGCTGAGCGGAGAAGCCGGCTTCGTGCAAAGCCCCGCACCAACCCGCCTGCGCATCGCTGCGCTGCCCTCGGCAGCCGATCCGGCGGCCGCAGCGCTGGAAACGGACCGTCCCGTCGGTCTGCTTGGCCTCGACTTCACGACGAGGCGACGTAACCGCGCCAACGGCATCATTGCCGCACGCGATCCCGACGGTCTGTCGTTCGAGGTCTCACAGAGCTTCGGGAACTGTGCGAAGTACATCCAGACCCGCGTCCCGACAGCTATTGCCCGCTCGCCGGAGGTGGCGGAGCCACTGACCCGTTTGGACGCGGCTGCCCGGACCGTGATCGGAGCCGTGGATACCCTGTTCATCGCCAGTTCGTCCGGGCCGCAGGGCGGATCAGCCACGAGTGTCGACATTTCGCATCGCGGCGGCCGGCCGGGCTTTGTCCGGATCGACGGCGACGTCCTGACGATCCCGGATTTCACCGGCAACAGCTACTTCAACACACTCGGCAATCTGCTGCTGGAGCCGCGCGCCGCGCTGCTCATTCCCGACTTCGCGATGGGCGACATCATTCAGCTTCAGGGCGAAACGGAGATCGTCTGGAGCGGCCCGGAGCTCGGAACCTTAAGCGGCTCGCAGCGGCTCTGGCGCTTTCGCATCGCACGCGCCTGGCGGCGCAAGCGCGCACTGCCCTTCAACTGGTCGGCAGCCGAACCGGCGCCGACCACACTGGAAACCGGGACGTGGCAGCGAGACCGATCCGCTGCCTGAGCCCTCGTCAGAAGAGCCGGCCACCATTAGGGACAGCGAGGCTGGGCCCGATCAGCACCACCTCGCCGTTACCGTCAGGCATGCCGAGCGTCAGGACCTCTGACATGAATTTTCCGATCTGGCGCGGCGGGAAATTGACCACCGCGAGGACCTGCCGGCCCGGAAGATCCTCGCAGCGATAGTGCGTGGTGATCTGCGCCGACGATTTCTTGAGACCAATCTCACCGCCGAAATCGATCACCAGCTTGAACGCCGGCTTGCGTGCCTCGGGATAGGGCAGTGCCTCGACGATGGTGCCGACACGAATGTCGACCTTGAGGAAATCGTCGAAGCTGATCGTCTCCGGCGGTTCGGACGTCGTACTCAAAATTCCTCCCAGGCGCGATCATGTGCGCTCGGCTCGAGTTTGCGGACGGGCGCCGCCCTGTGCTGGGCGGCAGGCTTGCGGCTCGGGGCGGCTGCGCGAGGAGCGGGCGGGACGACGCTCGCCATCTTGCGTGCCATATCCTGCAAGCCGGCAACGTCTCCGCCAAGCCTGAAGCGCGCGACCTGAGCCGCGAGGCGATCAGCCTCCTGCGACAGCGCATGCGCCGCGGCCGTCGACTCTTCCGCCATGGCGGCATTCTGCTGCGTCGCCTGGTCCATCTCGTTGACGGCGCTGTTGACCTCCTGGAGTCCAGCAGCCTGCTCCTGGGCTGCCGACGCAATCTCGGCAACCAGCGCGGTGACGCGGGTGATCTCGCCGGCCATCCGCTGCAGGGCATTGCCGGTCTGGCCGACCAGTGCGACGCCCTTGTCGACCTCGACGGTCGAAGCGGTGATCAGTCCCTTGATCTCCTTGGCCGCTTCGGCAGAACGCTGCGCCAGTGCCCGGACCTCGGACGCGACGACGGCAAAACCCTTGCCGGCATCGCCCGCGCGCGCCGCCTCGACGCTGGCATTCAGTGCCAGCAGATTGGTCTGGAAGGCAATCTCGTCGATGACACCCACGATCTGCGAGATCTCGTCCGCAGACTTCTCGATGCCGCCCATGGCCGACACTGCGTCGCGCACGATCTGGGTCGACTGCTCGGCCTCCGTCTTGACCTGAGTGGTCGCCTGGCTTGCGAGGCGCGCACTTTCGGCGGTCTGCCGTACGGTGGCGGTGAGTTCGTCGAGCGCGGTTGCCGTCTCCTCCACCGATGAGGCCTGCTGCTCGGTCCGGCTGGCGAGGTCATCGGCCGCCTGGCTGATCTCGCCCGAGCCTGCCTTCATGCTTTCGGTGTTGGTCGCAATCTGGCGCATCGTCTCCTGCAGCCGGGCGATCGCGCCATTGAAGTCGTCCTTGAGCTTGACGTAGTCGGCGGCAAAGACATCCGCGATCCGGTAGGTCAGGTCCCCCTCGGCGAGATGTTCAAGACCCGCCCCGAGCGCACGGACAACCGTTTCCTGCTGGGCGGAACTCTGGGCCCGCTCGGTTTCGTTGCGGCGACGATCCAGGTCGGCGGCATCGCGATGCGCGCTCGCCTGCGCCTCGACGCGCTGCTTGTCGGCCTCGATCTCCTCCTTCGCCAGAGCCGCATCGCGGAAGACGACGAGAGCACGCGCCATGCTGCCGATCTCGTCTCCACGCTCCTGATGCGCGATCGGGTTTTGCAGATTGCCGGTCGCAAGTTCGTTCATCGTATCCGCGAGCGAGGTCAGCATGCTCGACGAGCGGCGGCTCAGGAACACGACCAGACCAAGCATGAGCAGACCAAGCGGAACCAGGACCTTGGCCACGTCGAGCATCATGCCACGGAAGGCCGCGTCGACATCGTCGACATGCAGCCCGGAACCGACGACCCAGTTCCATTTCGGAACGGAGACGACATAGGAAATCTTGAGAGAAGGCTCCTTGTCGCCCGTCCTCAGCCAGAAATAGTCAAGAAATCCGGTGCCCTTTGCCTTGGCGAGTTCGACCATCTCCTTGACGAAGAACTTTCCGGTCGCATCCTTCAACGGCATCATGTCCGTCGTCTCGATCTTCTTATTGGCATGCAGAACGCTGATGCCGTCGAAATTGACGACGAAATAGTAGTTTCCGTTGTCGAAGCGCGCTGCGGAAATGGCATCGAGCGCCATCTTCTTCGCCTCGGCTTCCTTCAGTTCACCCTTATCAGCCCGCGCCAGATAGCTGTTGACCGTCGATGCAGCCGCCTCGACGGCGTTCTTCATCTCGGCGCGCTTGAGGGCGATCATCTCGCTGCGGGCCTGGACGAGCGTGAAGCTCACCCCACCGATGGCGAGGACGGCCGCGAGAATGGCGATGAGGCCGAACGAACGGCCGATGGACAAGGCAGCAAGCTTCTTCAGAAACGGCATCGAGTAAGCCTCGCGAGGTGTGATTCTTCACACTCCCCGGGCAACAACTAAGGCCTTGTTAATTCTGCCCCGTTTTCGCCTCATTTTGCTGGCGCGCGGCGATGCTAGATGGCCGGAGCGAAATCCTCGTTATCCTCGCCCCGGCGGCCATCCTCGCCACGCTCCCGGCGGCGAACCCGCGGACGGGCTCCGCAGAAGGCACGGGCGAGTCCGCGCAACGGAGCCGTGAGCCGATGGATATCCTCGGCCCGCGACATCACCCAGCTCGCAGTCTTCAGTTCGCGATCGAGACGGGCCATGGTCCGGGAGAGTTCGGGCTCGTCATCGTCGAGCCAGACATCGGCGACACGTGCCATCAGCAGCACCGCGCCCTGCACGCGCACCCCTCCCAGCGCGTCCTCCGTCGGGATCCCCGCCGAGGCGAGCATGTAGCGCCAGGAATTGACCGCACCGCGATTGAGAGCCGCGAGAGCCAGGGGATCGCGCCGCAGCGCCGGCATCACGCGCCGCAGGCCGGCCTTGTAAGGGGCAAGAGCATCGAGGCGGCGCATGACCAGGTCGAACATCCGCTCGCGGTAGGATTCGTCTGCGAGGTCATCGGACTGGCCGGCGAGCACCGCATCGTCGACGATACGGGTCAGCCCGCCGAGAATGGCGAGCTTGGACGGAAACAGGTTGCGCAATGTCGCAAGCGAGACGCCGGCCTCGCCAGCGATATCGCCAAGCTCGATCTCGTCCCACGGCCGCGCGGCCGCAAGATTGAAAAGCGCGTCCACCACCGCCTTCCGCGAGTCGGCGGGCGGCGCGCCTGCAGCAGGCTTTTCAGCTTTGGGGGAAGCAGGTTTGCGGGCCATCGGACCTCTCCATTCGCAAAGCGATGACGGAAAGGTAGGTCTGGATCACGGCCGAGGAAAGGCCGTTCAGCCGGAAAGCTCTTCGGCGCGACGTTTCGCGGCAGCCACGGCGCGGCGCATCAGCGGCGCAAGTCCGTTATCGGCCATCAGCACTTCGAGTGCTGCCGCCGTCGTTCCGGCAGGCGAGGTCACGTTCTGGCGCAAGGTCGCCGGCGACAGCGGCGATTGATAGAGCATCTCCCCTGCTCCTTCGATGGTGCCCCGCGCCAGGCGCTCGGCCGTCTCGGCCGGAAGTCCCGCTGCGACGCCAGCCGCCGCCAGGCACTCGACGAGATGGAAGACATAGGCGGGACCGGAGCCCGAAACGGCCGTGACCGCGTCGATCAGATCTTCGGTCGCGAGCCATTCGACCTTTCCGATGCTGCCGAGCAGCGCATCCGCCATCGCCCGTTGATCAGCACTGACGCCCCGTCCGGCGGCAGCCGCAGTGACGCCGCGCTGTACGGAAGCCGGCAGGTTCGGCATCGCGCGAATGATCGCCGTGGCATTGGGCAGGCGCGCCGAGAGATCGCCGAGCGTCTTGCCGGCCAGAATGGAAATCAGCAGGGTCTGCGGCTGGATGAACGCCTGGACCGAGGGCGCTGCCGTATCGAGCATCTGCGGCTTTGTCGCGAGCACGAGAACCTCGGTCGGCGGCACCGCGCGCGGCTCAGGGTTGAGGGCTATGCCCTTCTCGGCCGCCAGCGTCGCGATCTCGTCCGAGGGTTTGGGGTCGATCAGCGTGATCCCGGTCGGATCCATGCCGATGCGCAGCCAGCCCTCGAGCATGGCGCCTCCCATCTTGCCCGCACCAATGAGGACAAGGGTTTGCGGCAAGGAACGGGACATGGAGGCCTCACGAGGAACGATATGTGACGTCTTGCGCAGCCCGGAACCGGGCATCGCACGACCAGAAGCGGCAACGGATGTCCGGGTCAAGCCCGGGCATGACGAAACCAGGGTCTCAGGCTTCCCCGACGGTTTCGAGCATCGCCCCCTCGAGCCCCTCACGCGCGCTCTTGCCGGCCCAGACCACGAAGTGGAAGGCCTGGAAATAGCGCTCGCAGGCGTCGATCGCCGATTTGATCAGGGCGGCGGCCTGCTCGTCGGTCGGCTCCGCACCGCCCGAAAGCAGGAGCGCGTGGCGGTACATCACCACGTTCTCCGAGCTCCAGAGGTCGAAATGGCCGAGCCAGAGCTGCTCGTTGACGAGGCTGACAAGTTGCAACACCTCGCCGCGCCGCCGCTCCGGCACCTTGAGATCGAAGGCACAGGCGATGTGGAGCGCCTCCACTTCGGAGAGCCAGGTGATCGCGACATGATAGTCCGACCAGCCTCCGGTGACGGAGACGGAGAGCTCGTCATCGCTGTCGCGGTCGAACGTCCAGTTATTGAGTGCGGCGAGGCGCTCGATCAGGTCGAGAGGATTGGCAGGCCGTTCGGCTTCTGCGTCCAGGTCAAGGTCCATCATGCCCAGGGTCCAACTGCCAGCTCCCCGCGGGAATGCGGGTCCAGCTCGTTCGAGAACGGGAACACGGCGACGGGGAAGCGCGGGACGCAACAAGACTGCGGAAGCCGCTACATGGCCTCCTGACCGCCAAACGCACCCCAAGTGGATACGATCGGCGAATCACCTCTCCTTCGACGATAGCGCAGGCGCGACGACGCTCCCAACACCTGATGCAGGCTCGGCGGATTCGGGGGTTGGGCTCAATCCCTGCCGGCTGCTGTCCACAGCCGGAACACGGGCCGGCTCAGCCCTTGTCGCGCCCAGCCTCGAGTGCAGCCAGCCGTGCGGCGAGCTTGTCATTCTCTTCACGGGCCAGAACCGCCATCTCGCGCACGGCTTCGAACTCCTCGCGTGTCACGACGTCCATCTCGCGCAGGAGGCGGTCGATCTGCGTGCGGGCGACCGTCTCGACCTCACGGCGCACACCCTGGGCGGCTCCCGCGGCGTCGGTGACCAGACGAGCGAGATCGTCGAGTATACGGTTCGAGGTCGTGGCCATCATCAATCTCCAGGGCCGGATGCCGGCGCTCCATAGCACGCCTGATATGGGCGACGAAGGCCTCGCCCGCAATCGCAGCGGCACATCGTCCACGTCCTTTGAGCCCGAGCGAGCCCGGCCTAAACATGAGGACCACGTCAGCACGGGGGATTCGCGAGCCATGGCCCTGCACTTCTCTCCCGCCGAATTCGCACGCCGGCGCGATGCCCTGCTCTTAGCCATGCAAGCCGATCGGCTCGATGCGCTCTTCCTGTTCCAGCAGGAATCGATGTTCTGGCTGACCGGGTATGACACCTTCGGCTTCTGCTTCTTCCAGTGCCTGGTGGTGAAGGCCGATGGCAGCATGGCGTTGCTGACCCGCTCTGCCGATTTGCGCCAGGCCGAGCACACCTCGAATCTGGCCGATATCCGCATCTGGAAGGATGGCCGCGACGCGAATCCTGCGCGTGACCTGCTCATGCTGGCACAGGATCTCGGCCTGGCCGGCAAGCGCATCGGCGTGGAGTTTGAATCCTACGGCCTTGTCGCGGCAAACGGCCGCAAGCTGGAAGCAGCCTTCACGGATATCAGCGTTCTCGTCGATAGCTCGACGATCGTGACACGGCTGCGCGCCGTGAAATCGGCGGCAGAGATTGCCTGTGTCCGGCGCGCGGCCGCTCTCTCGGACGCCGCCGACAGGGCGGCGCTCGACCTGATCCGGGCCGGCGCCGACGAGGGCGAGATCCTGGCCGCACAGCACAATGCGATCTTCGCGGGTGGCGGCGACTATCCGGCCAACGAGTTCATCATCGGCTCCGGCCGCGACGCCCTGCTTTGCCGCTACAAGTCGGGCCGCCGGACGCTCGACGCGCAGGATCAGATCACGCTCGAATTCGCGGGCGTCGACAGACACTACCATGCTGCGATCATGCGAACCGTCGTGGTCGGGGAGCCCCGCCCGCTGCATATCAGCTATCATGAAGCCGCCAAGGCGGCGCTCCTCGCCTGCGAGGCTGAACTGAAGCCGGGGCGGACTGCAGGCGATGTCTTCTCCGCCCATGCCCGGGTCTTCGACGAACACGGTCTTTCCAGCCACCGACTCAATGCCTGCGGGTACTCGCTTGGCGCAAAGTTCACGCCGAGCTGGATGGACTGGCCGATGTTCTACGAGAGCAGCGACTGGCCGATCGTTCCGGGCATGGTGATGTTCGCCCATATGATTCTGATGGATTCGGCGAGCGAGACCGCGATGTGCCTCGGCCGCACCTATCTCGTCGGCGATAAAGGCGCAGAAAACCTGAACTTGCCCGATCTGGACCTCGCGATCCGTTGACCCTACAAGAGTCACGCAGGGAATCCTCAGCAAACCCGTACGCAAAAAGCGGGAGGCGTCATGTTTAGTCGTTTAAGTGGCCCCGTTCTGGGGCCAGCTCTCGCGCTTGCGCTCGCAGGCTGCCAGGAAACCACCAGCACGGCCGCGCGTCCGCGCGTCGATGCGCCCGGCGTCCCGGTCTCGGTCCAGAGCATCTCCGGTGCGCCCGACCAGGTCACCACGAATTTTGCGAGCCTGCTCGGCGAGGCGGCGGCGGAACGCAAGATGGAGATCGTCGCCGGCAACGCACCCGCGCGCTTCCGGGTTCGCGGCTATTTGACCGCCCAGCCGACAGAGGACGGCCAGACTGCGCTGGCCTTCGTCTGGGACGTCTATGACGAGAGCAAGAAGCGCGCCCAGCGCGTGCAGGGCGAGAGCCTCGGCAGGCGCGGCGGCGGCGGCGATCCCTGGTCGAGCATCGACCAGACCATCGTCGCCAAGGCAGCATCGGATTCGATGGACGCGATCGCGAGTTTCCTCGTGACCGCTCCGGTGCCGGACAAACCTGCCGCGGACGGCGCCAAGGATAAGGACAAGGCGAAAACCAAGACGGCTGCTGCGACCAGCGGCAAGCGCTCCTGAGCGAGGCATCCCGCTGAACGCAGTGGGGTGAGGCGTGATTCGCGCACTGTTTTTGCAGTGCAGCGGTCGACTCATTGTCATGGCGCTGTTATGAGCGCTGCGAATTCAGCCGGTCTCACGACTCCCGCCCCCGCCAGTCCTCACGGTGCGCCACGGCATGCCCTCTTCGTTCAAAGTCGTCGCCGGAAACTCCAACCGGCCGCTCGCCGAAGCGATTTGTGCCTCCCTCGAAATTCCCCTTGCCAAGGCCCAGGTCCGGCGTTTCGCCGACATGGAGGTCTTCGTCGAGATCCAGGAGAATGTTCGCGGGCAGGACGTCTTCGTCATCCAATCGACCTCCTTCCCCACCAATGACCACCTGATGGAGCTGTTGATCATCACGGATGCCCTGCGCCGTTCCTCGGCACGGCGCATCACCGCGGTGATCCCCTATTTCGGCTATGCCCGGCAGGATCGCCGTGCCTCGGGCCGTACGCCGATCTCGGCCAAGCTCGTCGCCAATCTCATCACTCATGCCGGCGTCGACCGCGTTCTGACGCTCGATCTCCATGCCGGACAGATCCAGGGCTTCTTCGACATCCCGACCGACAACCTGTTCGGCGCGCCATTGATGGCCCGCGATATCAAGGAACGGCTCGACTACAAGAACGCCATGGTCGTTTCACCGGACGTCGGTGGCGTGGTCCGTGCCCGTGCACTGGCCAAGCGCATCGACGCTCCGCTCGCCATCGTCGACAAGCGCCGCGACCGGCCGGGCGAATCCGAGGTGATGAACATCATCGGCTCGGTCGAGGGCCGCTCCTGCATCCTGCTTGACGATATCGTCGATTCCGGCGGAACGCTCTGCAACGCCGCCGAAGCGCTGCTCGCGGAAGGCGCCAGGGAAGTCTACGCCTACATCACCCATGGCGTGCTGTCGGGCGGCGCAGTCGCACGCATCGCCAATTCCAAGCTCAAGGAGTTGGTGATCACCGATTCGATCATGCCGACCGAGGCAGTGAAGGTGGCGCGCAACATCCGCGTCATTTCCATTGCCAACCTGATGGGCGAGGCGATCGAGCGCACCGCGAGCGAATCGAGCGTCTCCAGCCTGTTCGACTGAACGGGATGGTATGATGACGGCTGCCACGACCGGCGAAGGCCGCGCACTCGTCCTGTTCTCGGGCGGGCAGGATTCGACCGTCACGCTCGCCTGGGCCCTTGCACGCTTCGGCTCGGTCGAAACAGTCGGCTTCGATTACGGCCAGCGCCACCGCGTCGAGCTGGAATGTCGGCTCGCGATTCGCGATAAGCTGCCCACCCTGGCCTCGGCCTATGCCGAGCGGCTCGGGCCGGACCACATCATCGACCTCGCCGCGCTCGGCACGATTTCCGAGACGGCGCTGACGCGAGAGAGCGAGATCGCCTTCGCCGATACCGGGTTGCCGACGACCTTCGTGCCGGGACGGAATCTGATTTTCCTGACCTTCGCCGCGGCGCTGGCCTATCGCCGTAACTGCAGGCACATCGTGCTTGGCGTCTGCGAGACCGATTATTCCGGCTATCCCGATTGCCGCGATGACACGATCAAGGCGATGCAGGTCGCTCTCAATCTCGGGCTCGATCGCCGCTTGGTGCTGCACACGCCGCTGATGTGGCGCGACAAGGCGCAGACCTTCGCGCTGGCCCGCGAGCTTGGCGGCGAGACGTTGCTCGATCTGGTGGTCGAGGACAGCCATAGCTGCTATCTCGGCAACCGGACGACACGCCATTCCTGGGGCTATGGCTGCGGAACCTGCCCCGCCTGCGAGCTGCGGGCGAAGGGCTATGCTGGCTTTCTCTGTTCACCGGACGACACTGGACCATCCTATGACTCCTGATCAGCAGCGCTGGACCGAAGGGCTGGTCGCCCTCGTCCTTTTCACGCTCACCATCCCCGCCGCGAACTGGATGCTCGGCAATGTCGGCACGGTCTGCGTGCCGAACGGTCCTTGCCTCGTGCCGGTCGCGCCGGGCATCAAGGCGCCGAGCGGCGTGCTGATGATTGGCCTCGCACTCGTGCTGCGCGACATCGTCCAGCGCCGCCTCGGTGCCAAGGTCGGGCTGGGCGCGATCTTCGTCGGCGCCGCGATCTCCGGCTTTCTTGCTCCGCCGGCGATCGTCGTCGCCTCGGTCGCGGCCTTCCTTCTGTCGGAGCTCGCGGACTTCGCCGTCTACACGCCGCTGCAGCGCCGCCGCTTCGTCACGGCCGTGATCGCATCCAGCCTTGTCGGCCTCGTCATCGACAGCATCGTCTTCCTCTGGCTCGCCTTCGGCAGCCTCGACTTCCTGTCGGGCCAGATCATCGGCAAGGCCTGGATGGTGCTGCTGGCGCTGCCGCTGATGCACCTGCTGCGCCGGCGTGACGAGCGGCTGGGACTGGTCGCCGCCTGAGCGGAAGCGCCCGTCCCCGGGTTGAGCTTTCCCGCTTTTTCGCCTATGAGCCTCCTCGCGCTCGACTGACACCCTTGGAGGCACGGGCGCGAGACCAAGACGGCCGCCATCGGGCGGCCGTGTCTTTATCAAGAAAACGAGGACCATCATCATGACCGCCGTGAAGCAAATCGAGGCTTCGGCGCGCACCCAGGTCGGCAAGGGGGCCGCCCGGGCAGTTCGTCGTCAAGGCCAGACTCCTGCCGTGATCTATGGTGCGGGCGAAGCCCCGCAGGCGATCGCGCTCAACGCCAACCAGACCCGCCTGATGATCTATGGCGGCCACTTCCTGACCACGATCTTCGAGATCAATGTCGGCGGCAAGAAGACGCGCGTCATTCCGCGCGACTACCAGCTCGACCCGGTCAAGGACTTCCCGATTCACGTCGACTTCCTGCGCGTCGCAGCCGGCCAGACCATCAAGGTCATGGTTCCGGTTCACGTCGTCGATCAGGAGGCCTGCCCGGGCCTGAAGTCCGGCGGCACCCTGCAGATCGTCGAGCACAACGTCGAAATCGACGTCGCGCCTGAGAACATCCCCGAGGCCCTCGACGTCTCCGTTGCTGGCCTGGGCGTTGGCACGTCTGTCCATGTCAACGACATCAAGCTGCCGGCAGGCGTCAGCCTGACCACCCGCGAGAACCTGACGCTGGTCACGATCCTGGCGCCGTCGGTGATCGAGGATGCTGCTGCCGAGGGCGCAGCCGAAGGCACCGAGGCCGCCAAGGCCTGAGGATGCCGCGCTTCGGCGCTGCCTTCGCGAGACCACTTGGACGGCCGGGTTTCCCGGCCGTCTTGCTTTGGAGGGAGGCACAGGACCACCAGCCCCTCCCGACTGCCGGAGTGACCTGCCATGCTGATCTTTGCCGGTCTCGGCAATCCCGGCGCGCGCTATGCCCGCAACCGCCACAATATCGGCTTCATGGCGGTCGAGACGATTGCCCGCACATACCAGGCCTCCCCCTGGCGCTCGCGCTTCCAGGGCGAGGCTTGCGAGGCGACAATCGGTAGCGAGAAGGTCATCCTGCTCAAGCCGCAAACCTACATGAACGAATCCGGCCGCGCTGTCGGCGAGGCGGCTCGCTTCTTCAAGATCGCCCCCGCCGACGTGATCGCTTTCCATGACGAACTCGATCTCGCTCCGGCCAAGCTGCGCGTGAAGCTCGGAGGCGGCAATGCCGGCCATAACGGGCTGCGTTCGATGACGGCCGCGATCGGCAACGACTACCGCCGCGTCCGCATGGGAATCGGCCATCCCGGCGACAAGGCCCTCGTCCATGCCTATGTGCTGAACGATTTCGGCAAGGCTGAGCAGCCCTGGGTCGAGGATCTCTGCACGGCCTGTGCCGATTACGCCACTCTGCTCGCCGCGGGCGATGATGCTGGCTTCCAGAACAAGGTACATCTCTTCATGGACGCGCGCGGCCATGCCGCGGTGAAGCGCCTCGGCGAGAAACCCGAGGACTAAAAGGCTCGTTCATCGGACCCGATCTCGTATCGGGTCCGATGAACGAGCCTTTCCGTGTTTGCATCGGCTTTCCCGAAAACCGCAATCCACTTTTCGGGCGATGGATCAGAGCGGCAACTGGGCGCCCTGTTTCGCGATCGTAACTCGGCTGGCAAGAAGACCGCCGCCGGGCTGGCGCGTCGCCGTGAACGCGACCTGCGCGCCCGGCGACAGCTCGGACGCTTCAGCGGGTGCGGCCATGATGATATTGGCCTCGGGCGTGATCGTTACCTTTTGCTCGCCGCCGGGATAGGTCAGGACGAGATTGGCGCCATCGACGCGCGAAACCGTCTCGGCCACGGTCGCATTGGTCATGGTGCTGTCTGGCAAGACGCCCCAGGCCCTGTGCCCTTCGCCCGTCCCGCGCATCGCCTCGGGAAAGATCAGGACCTGGACGGCGAGAAGCGTGCCGTCAGCCTGCGGCCGCGCACCGACGCCGACGAAGCTGCCCTTCTTGATGTCGTTTGGGCTGGCTTTGACCACCCCGCCAACCGAGTAGCCGGGGGCCAGGGCGACCGCGACGTCCTCGCCGCTGGGCGTCTTCACGGTCAGCGCCGAGCCTTCGAGCTTCTCGACCGTGCCACGCACCCGTGTCGCCGGCGCCTGAGCCTGCACGATACTGCTGGTCAGGACGAGAGCTGCGGCGAGGAGACTGGCAGAGTGCGCGCGCATGAAAGAGCTCCGTCGAAAGGACCGGCGCAGACAGGTCGCCGTCTCGCGAAGTCCTGCGCTCCTGCGCAGTGCCTCGCCATGCACGTTCGCGTGAGCCGTCCCTGGCCCCTGCCATCTTGTCTTTTGCCGCCCGGACCCCAATAAGGCCCTGGACATTCCAATCATCATCTCGCGACCGCCCCTTTGCGGCGGCGACGCAACGGACCAGCCATCATGGGTTTCAAATGCGGTATCGTCGGCCTGCCGAATGTCGGCAAGTC
Source organism: Allobosea sp. P4_E12 (assembly GCF_056401655.1). Taxonomy (NCBI): domain Bacteria; kingdom Pseudomonadati; phylum Pseudomonadota; class Alphaproteobacteria; order Hyphomicrobiales; family Alloboseaceae; genus Allobosea; species Allobosea sp. P4_E12. Next base: position 344,164 of record NZ_JBFUIY010000001.1, read on the forward strand.
GACCCTGTTCAACGCACTGACGCAGACGGCTGCGGCACAGGCGGCGAACTATCCCTTCTGCACGATCGAGCCGAATGTCGGCGACGTCGCGGTACCCGATGACCGGCTGGAAAAGCTGGCCGCCATTGCCGGTTCGAAGGAGATCATCCCGACGCGCCTGACCTTCGTCGATATCGCCGGGCTCGTGCGCGGTGCTTCCAAGGGCGAAGGCCTCGGCAACCAGTTCCTCGCCAATATCCGCGAATGCGACGCCATCGCCCATGTCGTGCGCTGCTTCGAGGATGGGGACATCACCCATGTCGAGGGCAAGATCTCGCCGATCGACGATATCGAGACCATCGAGACCGAGTTGATGCTCGCCGATCTCGAGAGCCTCGAGAAGCGCGTGCAGCCGCTGGAGAAGAAGGCGAAGTCGGGCGACAAGGAGGCCAAGGAACTGGCCGACCTGATGAACCGCTGCCTCGTCCTGCTTCGCGACGGCAAGCCGGCACGCCTCGTCCAGGTCGCAGCCGAGGAACGCAAGGCCTTCGAGATGCTCGGCCTGCTTTCCTCCAAGCCGGTGCTCTATGTCTGCAATGTCGAGGAAGCCAGCGCCGACAAGGGCAATGGCTTCTCCGAAAAGGTGAAGGCCCGCGCTGCCGAGGAAGGCGCAGTCGCCGTCGTCGTCTCGGCCAAGATCGAGAGCGAGATCGCCGTCCTGCCGGCCGAAGAGCAGAAGGACTATCTCGACGCGGTCGGCCTCGCCGAGCCGGGTCTCAACCGCGTCATCCGCGCCGGCTATGCGCTCCTGAACCTCGTCACCTATTTCACCGTCGGCCCGAAGGAAGCCCGCGCCTGGACGATCGAGAACGGCACCAAGGGCCCCGCCGCCGCCGGCGTGATCCATACCGATTTCGAGAAGGGCTATATCCGGGCCGAAACCATCGCCTATGACGACTACATCGCCCACAAGGGCGAGAGTGGTGCGCGCGAAGCCGGCAAGTTCCGGCTCGAGGGCAAGGAATATGTCGTCGCCGATGGCGACGTGCTGCATTTCCGCTTCGCCAACTGAGCCGGACCGCGAGCGACCTATGCGCTATTTCGAGGACTTCGTCGTCGGAGAGGTGAAGCAGAGCGGCCGGGTCGCCGTCTCGCAGGACGACATCATCGCCTATGCCTCGCGCTACGATGCGCAGGATTTCCACACCGATCCGGCGGCCGCGAGACAGAGCTTCGTCGGCCAGCTCATCGCGTCCGGCTGGCATAGCTGCTCGCTGCTGATGCGGCTGCTCGCCGAGGACTTCGTCCTGGAGGCCGCCTCGATGGGGGCCCCCGGCATCGAAGAGGTCAAATGGCTTCGGCCCGTGCTGCCGGGGGATGTCCTCAGCGCACGGCGCAGCGTGATTGAAACCAAGGAATCGCGCTCACGCCCCGAGATGGGCCTGGTGAAGTTCCGGTTCGAGCTCCTGAACCAGCGCGACGAGCCGGTCCTCGAGCAGACCAACTGGATCATGTTCGGTCGCAAGGGCTCGGGCTTTGCTCAGCCCAGGGGCGACTGGCTGGCCCACCCGCCCCGCTACGTGCAGCCGGGAACGCTGAGCCTGCTCGAAATTCCCGCTGGCGAGACGCAACCGGCGCCCTTCTTCGAGGAAATCGAGATCGGCGAGAGCCATGAGCTCGGCAGCTTCGTCTTCACACCTGAGGAAATCGTCGCCTTCGCCCGCGCCTTCGATCCGCAGCCCTTCCACATGGACGATGTTGCGGCGCGCAGCGGTTCCTTCGGGCGTCTCGCCGCCTCGGGCTGGCATACGGCCTCGGTCTGGATGGCAACGATGGTCGCTCACCGCAAACGCCAGCTCGCGGCCACGCCCGGACAGGCGCCACGCCTCGGCCCCTCCCCCGGCTTCAAGAATCTGCGCTGGTCCAGACCGGTCTTTGTCGGCGACAGGATCACCTATAGCTCGACTGTCATTCAAACCCGCGCCAGCGCCAGCCGCCCGCAATGGGGCCTGTTCTTCCATCGCAATGCCGGTGTGAACCAGCATGGAGAGGAGGTCTTCAGCTTCGAGGGCTGCGTCTTCATCGAGCGCAGACCGGCCTGATCTGCGGCGCGATCTGAAGCGTCCCAAGCGACATGACCGGGCCAAGCCCGACCATGTCGGGCTGCGCTCCAAAACGCCTCCGGTCGTCAGCCGACCTTGCCGTAGCCCGCGAACTTCGCGGAAACGCGCGACATCTCGACCTCGTCAAGAATGACCGGCTCCAAGCCGGAGGCGAGCAGGTCGAGATATTGCCCCGCGAGATTCTCGACCTCGGCGACGATCGTGTGTGCGCCCGCGAGAGTCTGTCCAAGCGCGATGACACCGTGGTTGGCAAGCAGCACCGCCTTGCGCCCCTCAAGCGCCTTCACGGCGTTCTCGGCAAGCTCAGGTGTGCCGAAGGTCGCATATTCAGCGCAACGCACATCGGCCCCACCGCACAGCGCAATCATGTAATGGAAGGCCGGAATGCCGCGCCTTGCCGACGACAGCGCGGTGGCGCGCGGCGAATGCGTGTGCACGATCGCCTGGGCGTCCGGGCGCGCCTTGTAGATCTCGACATGGAATGGCCATTCGGACGAAGGCTTGCGTGAGCCATTCAGGATGGTGCCGTCCTGCGAGAGATGGATCAGATCCTCCGGCCTTGTCTGCGCATAGGGCAGGCCGGACGGGGTGATCAGGAAGCCACCTTCGAAGCGGGCCGAGACATTGCCGGATTTCGATGGGCAGAACCCGGCCTTGTCGATCGCCTGGGCGACCGCGACGATCTCTGCGCGAAGCGCCATTTCACTCATGTCGCAGCTCCGCGCGCCAGATCAGGAAAGAGACCAGCAAGCCCCTGGGAGCTCGCAGGGGCCACACCACGTTCGGTGATGAGGCCGGTGACAAGGCGCGCCGGGGTGACGTCGAAGGCGGGATTGGCGGCGGGGCTGCCAGGCGCCACCACCCGGAACTGGCCGACCTCGCCATCCTCGCCCAGGCCCGCGAGATGGGTGACCTCGCGTGCCGACCGCTCCTCGATCGGGATCTCGCCGAGCCCGTCCGACAGCCGCCAGTCGATCGTCGGGGACGGCAGGGCGACATAGAAAGGCACGCCGTTGTCATGCGCTGCCAGCGCCTTGAGATACGTGCCGATCTTGTTGGCGACATCTCCGGTCGCGGTCGTCCGGTCGGTTCCGACGATGACCATGTCGACCTGCCCGCGCTGCATCAGATGCCCGCCGGCATTGTCGCTGACCACGGTATGCGGCACGCCATGGGCGCCGAGTTCATAGGCCGTCAGCGCAGCGCCCTGATTGCGCGGCCGCGTCTCATCGACCCAGACATGGATGGGCAGGCCGGCATCATGCGCCAGATAGATCGGCGCCAGCGCCGTGCCCCAGTCAACCGTGGCAAGCCAGCCGGCATTGCAATGGGTCAGGATATTGAGTCGCTCGCCCGGAGCCTTGCCCGCCGCAAGGCCGCGGATCACGCCAAGTCCGTGCTCGCCGATCGCGCGGCAGAGCGCGACATCCTCGTCGCAGATCGCAGCAGCCTCGTCATAGGCCGCTGCCATGCGCGAAGCTGGACCCAGGCCTGCCAGCCTGGCGCTCACCCGCTCCAGCGCCCAGTGCAGGTTCACCGCCGTCGGGCGGGTCGCACCAAGCAGCGCGACAGCCGCCTCCAGCGCCTGGTCGGACGGGTCCGCGCGCATGGCCAGGGCGACGCCATAGGCGGCTGTAGCGCCGATCAGCGGTGCTCCGCGCACAACCATGCTGCGGATCGCCTCGGCGGCCTGCTCGGCACTCCCAAGCGCGACGGTCTCGAAACGGAAGGGCAGCTTGGTCTGGTCGATCACGCTGACGCGCCAGCCATCCTGCGCGAGCCAGATCGTCCGGTAGGCCTTGCCGCCGATCTTCATGGGCTCAGTGTCCGCTGAAGGAGACGAGCGTGCGCACGGGAACGCCGAGGCGGCGGACCCGATCCGCCCCCCCGAGATCCGGCAGATCGACGATGAAGCAGGCCGCCACGACCTCCGCGCCCAGCGAGGACAGCAGGTTGACCGCCCCTTCCGCAGTGCCCCCGGTCGCGATCAGATCGTCGACCAGCAGGACGCGCTCGCCCCGTGAGACCGCGTCCTTGTGGACCTCGATCTCGCCCGTGCCGTATTCCAGGGAATAGCTGATGCTGACCGTCTCGTGCGGCAGCTTGCCCTTCTTGCGCACCGGGATGAAGCCGGCCGAGAGCTGATGGGCCACCGCCCCGCCGAGGATGAAGCCGCGCGCCTCGATGCCGGCGATCTTGGCGATCTTCAACCCGGCAAAAGGCTGGACGAGCTCGTCGACCGCACGTCGGAAGGCCCGGGCATCGCCGAGCAGGGTGGTGATGTCCCGGAAGATGATGCCCGGCTTGGGGTGATCCGGAATCGAGCGGATCGCGTTCTTCAGGTCGAGGAGGGTATCACGGTCCATGCGGAAACAGCTCGCTGTGGCGACGCGCTCTCTTAGCGCCGTGGCCGCGCGAAGGGAACCGCCGGCGCTCGACCGGCGGCCTTCCGATATCACACAGCAGTCAGAGGACCCGGCCCGCAACCGCGTCGAGCCTTGCCACGAGGGTCGGATCGCGAAATTCGCGCGCCGTGATGATGGCGCCGTCCAGCGCGTGATGGGAGCCAGCCGGACAAGGCTCGCGCTCGGCAGGGAAATCCGCGGCCAGGCGCGCAACCAGCCGGCGCGCCTTCTCGGCATTGTCCTTCAGGACTGCCACGACTGAGGTGACATCCACCGAGGACTGCTCCGGGTGCCAACAGTCGAAATCCGTCACCATCGCGACGGTCGCGTAGGTGATCTCGGCCTCACGGGCGAGCTTGGCCTCGGGCATCGCTGTCATGCCGATAAGGTCGTAGCCGAGCGCCTTATAGGTCAGCGACTCCGCATAGGTCGAGAATTGCGGGCCTTCCATGGTGACCAGAGTACCGCCGCGCACGAAGGGCAGCTCCTCGGCCGTAGCGGCATCGGCGAGCCGTGCCTGCAGCAGCGGACCCACCGGGCGCGCCATCGGGACATGCGCGACACAGCCTTTGCCGAAGAAGGAGCTGGCGCGACGCACGGTGCGGTCGATGAACTGGTCGACCAGCACGAACAGGCCGGGATAGAGCTCGGATTTGTAGGACCCGCAGGCTGAGAGCGAGACGAGATCGGTGACGCCCGCTCGCTTCATCACGTCGATATTGGCGCGGTAATTGATCTCGGAGGGCGGCAGGACGTGGCCGCGACCATGGCGCGGCAGGAAGACGATCTTGGTTTGGCCGATCCGGCCGATGCGCAGGATATCCGAGGGTTCGCCCCAGGGGCTCGTGACACGCTCTTCGCGCAGATCGGTCAGGCCCGGCAGGTCGTAGATGCCCGACCCACCGATGATTCCGAGCACAGCTTCGCTCATGATCGCTTCCTTTCAGTTTGGCCGGACAGGAGCAGGCTTCTGTGACGGCCGTACAAAGGGCTGCACAGCCGCAGCTGCGCAAGGCCAAACGAAAAAGGCCCCGTTTCCGGGGCCTTTTCCCAATCTCAGAGGTGGTCAGTGCGCGGTGGAGCCATCCGGCATGCGCGACCAGACCTTCTTCTTGGTGTAATAGAGCAGACCGCCGAAGAAGATGAGGAACAGCATCACCTGCATGCCAATGCGCTTGCGCGCCTCGAGATGCGGCTCAGCCATCCAGACCATGAAGGCCGCGACGTCCTTGCCATACTGCGCCACGGTCTCCGGAACTGGCGACTTGCCATCCGGCCCCTTCGGATACTCGACCTGCCCGTCCTGGAGCGGCTGCGGCATCGCGATGAGGTGGCCCGGCATATAGGTGTTGTAGTTCTGGCCCGGCAGCAGCGGCGGGAAGCCCTGCGGCGGTTCCTTGTACCCGGCCAGCAGCGCCGCGATATAGTCCGGCCCCTGCTCCTGATACTGGGAGAAGATGTCGATGATGAACTGCGGGAAACCGCGCTCATAGGTGCGGGCCTTGGCCAGGACCGACAGATCCGGCGGGTAGGCTCCGCCATTGGCGGCCCGCGCCGCCTGCTCGTTCGGGAACGGCGACGGGAAACGGTCCGCCGGACGGCCGGGACGATCGAACATCTCGCCCTGGTCGTTCGGGCCGTCCTTGATCTGATAGGTCGCCGCCAGCGCGGTGACCTGCCCGGGCGTGAACTCCGGACCACCAGATTGCGACAGCGTCCGCATCGGGATCAGGCTCATCGCGTGGCAGCTGGCGCAGACCTCCTTGACGACCTTGAAGCCGCGCTGGAGCTGGGCACGGTCGAACTTGCCGACCGGACCCGAGAATGACCACTTCTGCTGCGGCGGGATCACACGGTCGCCGGCGGCCTGAGCCGTCAGCGCGTTGGCAGTGAGGGCAAGGCCGAAGCTGAGCCCCGCCAGGGCAAGGCGAAACGGGGTGGTGCTCATCTTTCGTCAGCCCTTGGCGTTCGGTTCGGAGGCGGTGGCAGCCGCAAGGCTCGCGCCCGAGCCACCCTTGATATTGGCCAGCACGGAGTCCGCGATCGAGTTCGGCAGCTTCGCCGGCTTCTCGAAGATGCCGACCAGCACAAGCGAGATGAAGTAGCCGAAATACAGCGCGGTGAAGATCCGCGAGTAGGTCACGTAGGGCTCCTCGGCAGGCATGGCGCCGAGATAGCCGAGCACGATGCAGACCACGAGGAACGCCCAGAACAGGACCCGGGCGACCGGCCGGTAGCTCATCGACTTCACCTTGGAGGTGTCGAGCCAGGGCAGGAAGGCCAGCACCGCGATTGCCGCGAACATCGCCAGAACGCCGCCGAGCTTATCGGGAATGGCGCGCAGGATCGCGTAGAACGGCAGGAAGTACCACTCAGGCACGATATGTGTCGGCGTCACCGCCGGGTTGGCCGGAATGTAGTTGTCGGCATGGCCCATGAAGTTCGGCTGATAGAACACGAAATAGGCGAACACGAAGATGAAGCAGACCATCCCGAAGATGTCTTTGATGGTCGCATAGGGCGTGAACGGCACGGTGTCCTTCTGGACGTTCTTCACCTCGACGCCGGTCGGGTTGTTCTGTCCGACGACGTGCAGCGCCCAGATGTGCAGGATCACGACGCCGAAGATCATGAACGGCAGCAGATAGTGCAGCGAGAAGAAGCGGTTCAGCGTCGGGTTGTCGACGGAATAGCCACCCCACAGGAAGGTCACGATCGTCTCGCCAACCACCGGGAGTGCCGAGAACAGATTGGTGATGACGGTGGCGCCCCAGAAGGACATCTGACCCCAGGGCAGCACGTAGCCCATGAAGGCGGTGGCCATCATCAGCAGGAAGATGACGACGCCGAGGATCCAGAGCACCTCGCGCGGAGCCTTGTACGACCCGTAATAGAGGCCGCGGAAGATATGGACATAGACGGCGACGAAGAACATCGAGGCGCCGTTGGAGTGCAGGTAACGCAGCAGCCAGCCGAAATTCACGTCGCGCATGATGTGCTCGACGGAGTTGAAGGCCATGGTCGCATGCGGCGTGTAGTGCATCGCCAGGATGACGCCCGTCACGATCTGCGCGACGAGCATGAACACCAGGATGCCGCCGAAGGTCCAAAGGTAGTTCAGGTTGCGCGGAACCGGGTAGGACACGGCCGAATCGTGCATGAGGCGAACGATCGGCAGACGGGCATCGAGCCAGCGTTCAAAGCCGGTCTTCGGAACGTAGGTGCTATGACCACTCATGACGAATGCCTCAAGGCTTTCTCGGTATCATTGGAAATCATGGAGAAGCGCATAGCTCAGCCGATTCGGATCTTCGTATCTGCGTTGAACGCATAGGGCGGGATCGGCAGGTTGAGCGGCGCAGGCCCCTTGCGGATGCGGCCCGACGAATCGTAGTGCGAACCGTGGCATGGGCAGAACCAGCCGTCGTAGTCGCCCTTCGGATCGCCGGGGGAATTGCCGAGCGGCACGCAGCCGAGATGGGTGCAATTGCCGTAAACGATGAGGAACTGCTCGTGGCCTTCCTTGACGCGGGCCTGGTCGGTCTGAGGATCGGGCAGCGTCGCGACATTGACCGCACGCGCCTCGTCGATCTCCTTCTTGGTGCGGTGACGCACGAAGATCAGCTTGCCGCGCCAGAACAGCTTGATGGCCTGGCCTTCCGCGATCGGGCCGAGATCGACATCCATCGGCGCACCAGCAGCAACGGTCTGCGCGTCCGGAGCCAACTGGCTCACGAGCGGAACAACAACAGCACCGAGACCGACGGCACCGGCAGCGCCGGTCGCCAGCATCAGAAAGTCGCGGCGGGTGGTTTGGGTCGTCTCGGTCGCGTGAGCCACGATCGATTCCTCTGCTCTTCGCCCAGCCTGGAACGGCTGTAAATTATCGTCTGACGCCCCTCATAGGTGCGCCCCTTCGCAGCCGCAATGCGGCGGCACGTCGCCGCCGCGCTCTTTGGCATGCACTTTGGACGAAGTCTACTGTTCCGGGCGGCGGCAATGTGCATCGCGGCCTGCCCTCAGCGCGTCTCAGGCCGTGACCGTCTCCGGGTCGGCAACGGCCAGGAAACCACCCGACTGGCGTGCCCAGAGTCGGGCATAGAGGCCACCACGCGCGACGAGTTCGGCATGGCTGCCCTGATCGACGATGCGCCCTTTGTCGAGCACGATCAGCCGATCCAGCGCCGCAATGGTCGAGAGCCGGTGCGCGATCGCGATCACGGTCTTGCCCTGCATGAGCGCCGTGAGCTGCTCCTGGATCGTCGCCTCGACCTCTGAATCAAGTGCCGAGGTGGCCTCGTCCAGGATCAGAATCGGCGCATCCTTGAGCAGCACGCGGGCGATGGCGATGCGCTGGCGCTGGCCGCCCGAGAGCTTGACGCCGCGCTCGCCGACACGCGATTCGAACCCCTTGCGCCCATCCTGGTCGCTGAGGGTCGCGACGAACTCATGCGCCGATGCCCTCCTGGCCGCCTCGATGATCTCGTCCTCGGTCGCATCGATCCGGCCATACCCGATATTATCGCCGATCGAGCGGTGCAGCAGCGAGTTATCCTGCGTCACCATGCCGATCTGTGCGCGCAGCGAGTCCTGCGTCACGCGGGCGATATCCTGCCCATCGATCAGGATGCGACCGGCCTCCAGCGGATAGAGTCGCAAGAGCAGGTTGACGAGCGTCGACTTCCCGGCGCCCGACGGGCCGACGAGGCCGATCTTCTCGCCCGGTCGGATATCGAGGTTGAGCCCCTCGAACAGACCGCCGGTGCGGCCATAATTGAAGCGGACCTGCTCGAAGCGGATCGCCCCCTCGCCGACCGACAAGGGCCTGGCATCCGGCACGTCGGTCAGGTCATGCGGCTTGGCGATCGTCTCCATGCTCTCCTGCACGGAGCCGATATTCTCGAACACGCCGCGCACCAGATGGATCAGCCAGCTCGACATCTGCACCAGCCGCAGCACGAGGCCGATCGCGGCCGCGACCGCTCCGGGCGACATGATGCCCTGGCTCCAGAGATGCAGCGAAATCCACGCCGTCGTCACGACCAGCAGGCTGTTCATGGTCTGCAGGATGACGCTGACACCGGTGATCAGCCGCGACAAATGCAGGAAGGATGCGTTCCAGCGCGACAGCGAGTCGCGGACCGACGAGCGCTCGGCATCGGCGCGGGCGAAGAGCTTGACCGTCAGGATATTGGTATAGGAATCGACGATGCGCCCGGTCGTCGAGGAACGCCCCAGCGAGTTCGCCTCGGAGCGCTTCTTCGCGCGCGGCACGAAATAGATCAGCAGCACGACATAGGCCGCAAACCAGACGATGACCGGCAGCGCCAGCCAGAGGCTGGTCGAGCCGAAGAAGCCAATCGCCACCGATGCGAAGATCAGCGCGTACCAGAGATCGTCGATGACCTCGATCGTCGCGCCGCGGATCGATTGCCCCGCCTGGATGACGCGCGCCGAAAGCCGTCCCGCGAAATCGTTCTGGAAATAGGAGAGCGCATGGCCAAGCGTATAGACATGGTTGCGCCAGCGGATCTGATTGGTGATCTGCGGCACCACGACCTGGTCCACGATTGCATGATTGGCGAAATAGATCAGCGGGCGGACCACGACGAGCAGGAAGGCCGCGCCGAGCAGCACCGAGCCGTGATCGCGCCAGATCGTCTCGGGCGACTGGGTCGCCAACAGATCCACGAACCAGCCGACCATCAGGTACATCGCCGCTTCGATGCCGCTGAAGCCGAGGCCGGTGAGCATGATCAGGGCCATCCAGCCCTTCACGCCCTTGATGTGGTGCCACATGAATGGCCACACGCCCTTGGGCGGCGTCTGGCCCTCGTCAAAGGGCGCGAAGACGTCGATGCGGCTTTCGAGAAAACGGAACAGGGAGGCGAACATGGCGTACCGCCCTCCATGGACCGGCATGACGACGAAATCTGGGCGACATATGGGGCAGCAGTCAGGTCGCGGCCAGAGGCTTGACGCATGTCATGACGTCACCGCATGACAGCAGCACATGTTGCGCCTCGCCCTCTACCAGCCGGATATCCCGCAGAATTCGGGCACGATGATTCGCATGGCCGTCTGCCTCGGCATCGCGGTCGACATCATCGAACCCGCGGCCTTCGACGTCTCGGACCGCCATTTCCGGCGTTCCGGCATGGACTATCTCGAGCGCGCCGCGATCACCCGGCATGATTCGTTCAAGGCCTTCGATGCATGGCGGCTTGCGGGCGGCCACCGGCTGATCCTGGCGGAGACGGATGGGGCCACCGCCCATACCGATTTTGGCTTCGCTCCCGGCGACATCGTGCTCGTCGGACGCGAATCGGCGGGCGTCCCCGCCGAGCTCTACTCAACCGTCGACGGCAGCGTCCATGTGCCGATGCGCCCGGGTTTGCGTTCGCTCAATGTCGCAATTGCCGCAGCCGTGGTTATGGGAGAGGCCTTGCGGCAACTGGACGCTTATCCGAGATAGGCGCGAAATCCCTCGCCACCGCGGATGAAGACCCTCGCGGCGAGCGGAACGGAAACGGATCGATGACCACCCGAACGACTGGCCCCGCCTCCACGACCTCTCCCCTCGCACTCGCGGAGGCCATGAAGCCGCGCGCGACAGCCTGGTTCGAGGCCCTGCGCGATCAGATTTGCTCCTCCTTTGAGGCGCTCGAGGATGAAGCCACAGGCCCCTTCCCACCCGAAGCGCACCTTCCCGGCCGCTTCGAGCGGACTCCCTGGCAGCGTCGCAACCACGACGGCGCCGAAGGTGGTGGTGGCGTCATGTCGATGATGCAGGGCCGTGTCTTCGAGAAGGTCGGCGTCCATGTCTCGACCGTCTACGGCACCTTTCAGCCCGAATTCGCGGGGCAGATTCCGGGCGCGGCCGAGGATCCGCGCTTCCATGCCACGGGCATCTCGCTGATCGCCCATCCCTGGAATCCGCACGCACCGACAGTGCATATGAACACCCGCTTCGTGGTGACGACGAAACCGTGGTTCGGTGGCGGAGCCGATCTGACCCCCGTACTGGACAATCGGCGCACGCAGGAGGACGCCGACGCCGTCGCCTTCCACGCCGCGATGCGCGCGCCCTGCGAAAGCTTCGCCCCAGTCGCCGACTATCCCCGCTTCAAGCAATGGTGCGACGAGTATTTCTTCCTGAAGCACCGCGGTGAGCCACGCGGCATCGGCGGCATCTTCTACGACTATGTCTGGTCCGGAGAGCCTGAGGCCGATCTCGCCTTCACCCAGGCGGTCGGCAAAGCTTTCCTCGACATCTATCCGCGGATCATGCGGGCCAATATCGGCACGCCCTGGACCGAGGCCGAGCGTTACGAACAGCAGGTCCGGCGCGGTCGCTATGTCGAGTTCAACCTGCTCCATGACCGGGGCACGATCTTCGGCCTCAAGACCGGCGGCAATGTCGCATCGATCCTCTCCTCGCTGCCGCCGACCGTACGCTGGCCCTGAGCGCTCTCAGCGCTCGCGTTGCGCGATTGCGCTTTCGACAAAGGCAAACTGCTGGGTCCGCTCGCCGGGACATCCCGCTTCGATCCAGTCGCGCCTTGCCTGATCGAGCACGCGCCCGACATCCGGACCGGCGGCGACACCGCGTTTGAGCACATCGCGACCACTGAGGAGGAAGGGCGGCGTTTGCCCGAGTTCGGCAATTGCAGCCTGCACCTTGGAGCGCCCCGGAGAACTCTCGTTGGCCGTGAGCAGAACGAGGCCGCCGGCGACCGCATCCGCGCCGACGCGATGCGCCAGGTGCCGCAGCATAGCGATCGAACAATCCGTCGCACGCCCCGAGAGCCCTTCAAGGGCCAGCGCGATACGCTCGATCCTGTCGAATTGTTCGTTCGACAGCCGCAACCCGTCCCGCAGGCGCAGCGCATCCTCGCGCACGCCAACCGCCAGCGCCGCGAGCCGGAAAGCCGGATAGACTGTTCCCGCGGGCTCGTCCGCCGCGACCGCCGCGAAGCGCGAAAGCCGGGGCACGCCGCCGATCACCGGCACAAGAAGCCCCGCCCCCATCATCGCCGACAATGCGTCGGCCGCGCGCGGCGCAACGAGCAGCTTCAGCAACTCGGCGCGCACCCGCTCACGCGAAAGCCCGTCGAGCCCGGCCCGACCGGCCGTGCAGGCCGCCAGTCCCGTCGCGTCCAGTTCTCCTTCGCCATAGCGCGCGTGAAACCGGAAGAAGCGCAGGATGCGCAGATAGTCCTCGCGGATGCGCAGGTTCGCATCGCCGATGAAGCGGATACGACGCGCCGCAAGGTCGACAAGTCCGTCGCAATAGTCGTGAACGGTGCCGTCGCGCCCGAGCCCAAGCGCGTTGACCGTAAAATCCCGCCTGATCGCGTCCTCTGCGAAATCGCGCCCAAAGACCACTTTCGCGCGGCGACCATCGGTCTCGACATCGCGACGCAGCGTCGTGGTCTCGAAGGGAACGCCATGGGCGACGATGGTCACCGTGCCATGCTCGATTCCCGTGGGAACCGATTTGAAACCCGCCGCCGCTGCGCGCCGGATCGTCTCCTCCGGTAATGCCGTCGTCGCCAGATCGACATCGCCGACCGGCTCTCCGAGCAGCAGGTCGCGGACAGCCCCGCCAATGACGCGCGTGTCCTCGCCCCCGCCATTGAACGCAGCCAGCACCTCCGTCACCCCCGGCCGCTGAAGAAAGCGCTCGACCCGAGCTCGCTCCGCTTCGTTCATCTGAACTGGCCAGGGACGAGCTGCCCGTTCTCCATATGAGGCGGCACATAAGCGCCCTGGCTGCGCGGAGCGATCCAACCGGTATAGGCGACGAAGCCGATCGAGATCACGAGCCCCACGACCGACAGCCAGAACACGTGCCCGTCCCAGTGTTCGACGTCGAAGGGGTTCCGCCGCCTGACGATCAGATAGCTTGCGAAGATACAAAAGGGCAGGACGAAGAGCAGAACCTCTTCGGTCACCGAACGCAGCATGGGCGCGCCATCCAATCAGACTAGCCGGAGAGTCGCTCGTAAAGGTTACGGATCATGCCGGCGGTTGCACCCCAGATATAGTGATCTCCGAAGGGCATCGCATAGTAGGTACGATAGCGCCCCTTCCATTCCCGACCTTCGCGGCGATGATTGGCGGGATCCATCAGGAAGGCGAGCGGCGTCTCAAAGGCCTCGTCGACCTCGTGCGGATTGATCGTCAGCGCGAATGGCGGCGCGATCAGCCCCACGACAGGCACGACCCTGTAGCCGGTGCCGGTGAGATAGGCGTCGAGAAAGCCGACGACGCGCACATGTTCGCGGGCGAGACCGATCTCCTCCTCCGTCTCGCGCAGCGCCGTGACCACCGGCGAGCCGTCGACGGCATCGACGCGTCCGCCGGGAAAGGCGACCTGGGCGGAATGGCTGCGCAACGCCGCTGCGCGCTGTGTCAGCAATACGGTCGGCCCGTCCTCTCGGAGCACGATCGGGATCAGCACCGCGGCCTGGATCGCGGCCGCCTCGTCCGGCGGCTCGATCGCTTCCGGCTGGAGATCATGGTCGCCGCGCGGCCTGCTGATCAGGTCGCCGAGGTCCGGCGGTTCGTGGCGCAGCCGCGCCCCGGCAAGGGCGACGATCTCTGCCGCCGTCAGCTTCAGAGCCTGCATCAGAGTCCTTCGATTTCGCTGGATGGCACGGCCGGATAGAATGCACCGGCGACGGCCAGCCCGAACATGCTGGCGCCATCGACCGGCCTGATCTCGCCAAGGGCCAGAAGGTCATAGGTCAGGGCCCGCGTAACCCTCGCCCAGAGATCCCGGCGAATATGGACATAGGGCTTGAGCCCGTCATTCGTGTCCCGGACGAAGCGGATCGCATGCTCCGGGCCCACGCTCACGATATCGTCAACCAGTGTCCGGAACGCGATGGCGCGCTCGTCGCCTGTCCCCTCGACCGTCATCTCGACCGCCTGGAACGGCGCGTCGTCGACCTTGATCCCGACCTTTTCGACCGGTGTCACCAGGAAATAATCGCGGCCGTCGCGACGCAGGACGGAGGAGAAGAGCTTGACCAGCGCCGGCCTGCCGATGGGGGTTCCGAGATAAAACCACGTGCCATCCCCCGCAATCCGCATGTCGATATCGCCGCAATAGGGTGGATTCCAGCGTTCGACAGGCGGCAAGGCTCGCGTGCGACTGTCCTTCAGCGCGACCAGCAATCGCTCCATCGCCTGCGTTGAATGGTTCATCGAACTACCTGAAATCGCCGCCCGCGGCATATTGGTTGCATGACCCGTTTCGCCTTGAACTCTACATAATCGTGAAGCCGAGTTCTGTGCACCAGAGCCTGTAGCCCCTTGAGCCCGTTGGATAGCCCGTCCACAGTCATCGGTTCGGGAAGCTTGCGGGGCGTAAAGCAGCGCAAGGCGCGACGACGAGGGTGAAGGAGATCGACATGGTGGCGCAAGTCCGTGCGACGGATGGCAAGAGCGAGGCCGGTCAGCCCGTCAATCTCGATACCGGGATCGTCGAAGCGGCCGAAGCTGCGCTCGGCGCCATCGGCGCCGCCCGCCGCGAGATCGGCCAGGTCATTTTCGGGCAGCAGGAGGTGGTCGACCTTTCGCTGATCACCTTGCTCGCCGGTGGCCACGGTCTGCTCGTCGGCGTGCCCGGCCTTGCCAAGACCAAGCTGGTCGAGGCGATGGGTACGGTCCTCGGCCTGAGCGCGAGACGCGTGCAATTCACGCCGGACCTGATGCCCTCCGACATTCTCGGCTCCGAGGTGCTCGACGAGAGCGTCGACGGCAAGCGCCATTTCCGCTTCATCAAGGGGCCGGTCTTTGCCCAGCTGCTGATGGCCGACGAGATCAACCGCGCCAGCCCGCGTACGCAGTCGGCGCTGCTGCAGGCGATGCAGGAGCATCACGTCACCGTCGCCGGTGAACGCTACGACCTGCCTGCGCCCTTCCACGTGCTGGCAACCCAGAACCCGATCGAGCAGGAAGGCACCTATCCGCTGCCGGAAGCCCAGCTAGACCGCTTCCTGCTCGAGATCGACGTCGGCTACCCCGACCGCGAGGCCGAGCGGCGCATCTTGCTCGAGACCACCGGTGCCACCGAGCACAAGCCGGTCCAGGCAATGACGGCAGAGACGCTGATGTCGACACAGCGCCTCGTACGTCGCCTGCCGGTTGGCGAGAACGTCGTCGATGCGATTCTCGATCTGGTGCGCTCGGCTCGCCCCGGCGATGGCGATCCGGCGCTGACCAGCAAGCTTGCCTGGGGCCCCGGCCCGCGCGCCAGCCAGGCCCTGACGCTTGCCGCCCGCGCCCGCGCGCTCGTCGAAGGCCGGCTCGCACCGTCCGTGGATGACGTCGTTGCGCTCGCCACCCCCGTGCTCAAGCACCGTATTGCGCTCACCTTCGCTGCACGCGCCGATGGCGAGACGGTCGAGAGCGTCATCGCGAGGCTCGTGGAACGATTGGGATAGGGACTTCAGTGATGCTGCGCACGCGCGTCCTCGGCCCATCCGAACGCCAGCCGGCCCCGCCGGTCCTGAAGGCTTCCCTCGATCTCGCGGCGCGCCTGCCGCGCCTGATCCTCGAGGCCCGGCGCGTCTCGGCCAGCGTGCATGGCATCCACGGCCGCAGGCGCGCCGGCCCCGGCGAGACATTCTGGCAGTACCGCCCTCTGGTGACCGGTGAGGCCGCGTCACGCATCGACTGGCGCCGCTCGGCGCGCGACGGCCATCTCTTCGTCCGCGAGCGCGAATGGGAGGCCTCGCATGCGATCTGGCTCTGGATCGACCGCTCGGCCTCGATGGGCTTTTCCTCGTCGCTCGCCATGGCCTCCAAGGTCGACCGCGCGCTTGTGGCCGGCTTCGCCCTGGCCGAAACCCTGGTCGAAGGCGGCGAGCGGGTCGGGCATCTCGGCCTGACGCGGGCGCTCGCCTCGCGACGTATCGTCGAGACCTTGGCACAAGCGCTCGTGATCGACCGCAAGGGCGAGACCGCCGATTTGCCGCCGGACGCGCCGCTTCCACGCCTGGCCGACGCCATCATCATCACCGACGGACTTTCGCCGGCGCAGTCCCTGGCCAAGCGCATCGCGACCATGGCGAGCAGCGGCGCGCGCGGCCATATCCTGCTGATCGCCGATCCGATCGAAGAGACGTTCCCCTTCAGCGGCCAGGCCGAGCTCTTCGACCTCGAAGACGGCCTCACTCTGCGCGTCGGCGATGCCGGGGCCTGGGGAGAGGAATATCGCCGGCGCCTCGAAGCCCATCGCGAGATCATTCGGGAGGCTTGCCGCAAGGCGGGCTGGACGCTGACCCTGCATCGGACCGACCGGCCCGCCAGCGAAGGCGTACTCCGGATTGCGAGCCTGATCGCCGCGTCGCGCGGCGGCCAGGGCCGCTAGGAGGGCGCCAACGATGCTGACGCAGCTGCCCATCGCCTTCTCCGCCCCGCTCGCGCTGACCGCGCTTGCGCTGCTGCCAGCGCTTTGGCTGATCCTGCGGGTAACGCCGCCACGCCCGCGCCGCATCGATTTCCCACCGCTCAAGATCATGGCCGACCTGATCGCCAAGCGTGAAATGCCGGCGCATACACCTTGGTGGTTGTTGGCATTGCGGATGGCCATTGCGGCACTCGCCATCATCGCCGTTGCCGGCCCGGTCTGGAACCCACCGGTCGCAACGGCGCCCACGCGCGGGCCCGTGCTGCTCCTGATCGACAACGGCTTCGGCGCGGCGACCGACTGGCCCGAGCGTGTGGCGCTGGCGGAGTCGCGGGTCAATGCTGCAGGCCGCGAGGGACGTGCGGTGGCGATCGTCGGGCTCGCGGAAACGCCGGGCGAGGTCACGCTGTCGGAGCCGCGCGCGGCGCTCGACAAGCTGCGTGCGTTGGCCTTGCAGCCGCACGCGCCCGACCGCACCACCCAATTGCCCCGGATCGAGGCCTTTCTCCGCGCCACGCCTGACGCCGAAATCGTCTGGGTCTCCGACGGGCTCGGCCTGACCGACGAAGGCGCCTTCCTGGCGCGCCTGAAGCAGGAAGCCGATGCACGTCGGCTTTCCATCCACGCCATCCCCGCCGACCAGCTGGCGCTGACGGCAGCAGAGAACCTCTCCGGCGCGCTGACGGTCAAGGTGCTTCGGCCAGCCACCAGCGCCCCCGCGAGCGGCCAGGTTCGCGCACTCGATCTGAAGGGCCTGCCACTGGGGGATGCTCCATTCGGCTTTGGCCCAACGGAAACGCAGACGGTGGCCCGGCTCACCCTTCCGATCGAGGTGCGCAATGCCGTTTCGCGGCTTGAGGTCGTGGGCGAACCAAGCGCGGGTGCAGTGGCGCTGCTCGACGACCGCGCCAAACGGCGCCGCGTCGGTATCGTGTCCGGAACGACCACCGATACGGCGCAGCCCTTGCTGTCTCCAACCTATTACGTCTCGCGCGCCCTCTCGCCCTTCGCAGAGATCCGCGAACCGCGCCCGGGCTCGAACGACCCCGTCGGCGAGTTGCTCGCGCAAAACCTCTCGGTCCTCGTTCTCGCGGATATCGGCGCCCTCGACCCGGAGACGGCGACGAAGATCAGCAGTTTCGTCGAGCGAGGCGGTGTTCTCTTGCGCTTTGCCGGCGTGCGCCTCGCCACCGCCTCCGACGAGCTGACACCCGTGCGGCTGCGCCGCGGAGGGCGCACGCTCGGCGGCGGCCTCTCATGGGACACTCCGCGCAAGCTCGCCCCCTTCACCCGGGAGAGTCCGTTCTTCGGCACGCAGATCAGCGACGACGTCCGCGTCAATCGCCAGATTCTGGCCGAGCCCGATGCGGATCTTGCACGCAAGACCTGGGCTGCGCTCGAAGACGGCACGCCTGTGGTCACCGGCGAACGCCGCGGCGATGGCGTGATCGCCATGATGCATGTCACCGCCGACACCACCTGGTCGAACCTGCCGCTGTCGGGCCTCTTCGTCGAGATGCTGCGCAAGGTGGTGGCGCTGGCCGGAACAGGCCCGGCCGAGGCCCAGGCCGAGGATGCCAAGGTCGAGACGCTCTCGCCGACCCGCGTGCTGGACGGCAAGGGCTCCTTCCGCGCACCACCGGCTACGGCTCAACCGGTACCGCGGACCTTCACCGGACGTGCCACCCTGGCCCACCCCCCCGGCATCTACGGCCCGGCCGACGGTTCGCTCGCGGTCAATGCCTTGGCTCCCGCCGACACGCTGCACGCGCTCGATCTGGCCTCGCTCGGCGCGCCGATCCTGCCGATCGACAAGCCGGTCGCGCAGGACATCCGGCCCCAGCTCCTGGTCATCGCGCTGCTGCTGCTGATCCTCGACACGCTGGCGACGCTCTGGCTCGGCGGTCGACTGCGCGTGACGCGCGCTGGCAAGGCTGCTGCCGCCGCGCTCCTGCTTGGGCTGGCGCTGGCCGCCGCCCTTTCGGCCGCGCCGGCCCTGGCCCAACCTGTCCCGGCGGCACCGGAGGACACCCGCCCGCCGATCCCGCACGAACTTTTCGCCGCAGGTGCGGTCACCCGCCTCGCCTATGTCCTGACCGGCGACAAGGCGGTCGATGACATGTCGAAGGCGGGGCTTGCAGGCCTCAATATCGTGCTCGGCGCACGCACGGCACTCGAACCCGGCGAAGCGGTCGGCCTCGACCCAGCCCGCGACGAGCTCGCCTTCTTCCCGATCCTCTACTGGCCGGTGGTCGCCGGGCGCCCGATTCCGGCGCCCGAAACCCTGCGCAAGCTCGAAGCCTATATGAAGGGCGGCGGGCTCGTGATCTTCGATACGCGCGATGCCATGAGCGCCCGCCCGGATGGGGGCAGCACGCCCGAGGGCGATCAGCTCAAGCGGATGCTGCAGACGCTGGACATTCCCGAGCTCGAACCGATCCCGCGCGACCACGTGCTGACCAAGACCTTCTACATCCTCGACGGTTTCGTCGGTCGCTATGACACCGGCACGACCTGGGTCGAGATCCTGCCGCCCGCCGGCGAAGACGGGCGTCGGCCGGCGCGGGCCGGCGACAGCGTCTCGCCGATCGTCATCACCTCGAACGATCTTGCCTCGGCCTGGGCCGTGAATCGCCGCGGCGAAGGGCTGGTACCGGTGTCCGGCTCCGATCCCCGCCAGCGCGAAATGGCGCTCCGCGCCGGCGTCAATCTCGTGATGTACGCGCTCACCGGCAACTACAAGGCCGACCAGGTCCATGTGCCGGCCCTGCTCGAGCGTCTGGGGCAATAGACCATGTGGAGCCTCTCCTTCGCCCCGCTCGTGCCTCTGCCACTGCTGATCGGGCTCGTGTTGCTGGCTGCTCTCGCTGCCGGCGCCGCGCTCGTCCTCGCCGGCCGCAGCGCCATCCTGCGCGCGCTCGCGCTGATCGTGCTGACGCTCACGCTGGCCGACCCGTCACTCGTCTTCGAGGACAGAGAACCGGTCAAGGACGTCGTCTCGGTGCTGGTCGATCGCTCCGGCTCGAACCGCCTCGCCGACCGGACCGCGCAGACCGAAGCCGCCCTGGCCGATGTCGAACGGCAATTGCGCGGCGTTCCGGGCGTCGAGCCACGCATCGTCGACGTCACCGACATGCAGGGCTCGGGCGACGGGACCCGTCTCTTCGAGGCGTTGGCCGCAAGCATCGCGGATGTCCCATCGGAGCGCGTCGCCGGCGCCATCGTCATCACCGACGGCCTCGCTCATGACGCTCCTCCCAATGCCGAGGCCCTGGGTCTCAAGGCACCGCTGCACATTCTCACGACCGGCCGGAACGCCGAGATCGACCGCCGGATCGTGCTTGTCGATGCGCCGCGCTTCGGCATCGTCGGCAAGGATCAGGTCATTCGCCTGCGCGTCGTCGACAAGGGCGGCCCCGGCCGCGCCGGGCTGACGATCCGCCGCGACGGCGAGATCGTCGCTCGCCGAGAGGTCACCTCGGGTCAGATCGTGCAGGTGCCGGTTCGGATCGACCGCGGCGGGCCCAATGTCGTCGAGATTGAGGCGGCACCGCTCGATAACGAGCTCACGCTTGCCAATAATCGCGCCGTCATCACGATCGAGGGCGTGCGCGACAAGCTGCGCGTGCTGCTGGTCTCCGGAGAGCCGCATCCCGGCGAACGGACCTGGCGCAACCTGCTCAAGGCCGACGCCAATGTCGACCTCGTCCATTTCACGATCCTGCGCCCGCCGGAGAAGCAGGACGGCACGCCGATCAACGAGCTTTCGCTGATCGCCTTTCCAACGCGCGAGCTGTTCCAGGTCAAGATCAAGGAATTCGACCTGATCATCTTCGACCGCTACGCCAACCAGTCGATCCTGCCGCTGCTCTACTTCGACAACATCGTCCGCTATGTGCGCGAGGGTGGCGCCCTGCTGGTCGCCGCCGGTCCGGAGTATTCCGGCTCGCAATCGCTTGCACGAACCCCGCTCGGACAGATCCTGCCCGCCCTGCCCGATGGCAGCGTCATCGACGAGGCCTATCGCGCCCGCGTCAGCGAACCCGGCCGCCGCCACCCGGTCACCCGCGACCTCCCCGGTTCGGAGGTCGAGCCGCCGCGCTGGGGCGAGTGGCTGCGCATGGTCGGCGCCCGCGCCCGCACGGGCTCGACCATCATGACCGGGCCGGGTGACAGACCGTTGCTCATGCTCAGCCGTGAGCAGAAGGGGCGCGTTGCGCTTTTCCTCTCCGATCATGCCTGGCTCTGGGCTCGAGGCTTCCGCGATGGCGGCCCGCATCTCGACCTGCTGCGCCGCCTCGGCCACTGGCTGATGAAGGAACCCGAACTCGAGGAAGAGGCGCTCCGCGCAACCGCCCGCGGCCGCACCATCGAGATCGAGCGCCAGACGCTCGGCGACGCCCCCTCCCCGATTGTCGTCACCGACCCCAATGGCACGTCGCGCACGGTTCAGCTGGAAGCCGGACGGCCCGGCATCTTCAGCGCCCGCGTCCCGACCACCGAATTCGGCCTGCATCGCATCTCAGGGGATAATCTGACGGCCTTTGCCAGTGTCGGCCCGGAGAACCCGCGCGAACTCATGGAGGTCGTCAGCGACCCGGCGAAGCTTCAGCAGCTTGCCGAGGCGACGGGCGGCTCCTCCCGCCGGATCGGCCAGGACAGCGGCTCGAGCGTGTCCGTGCCGCGCATCGTTCCGGTCCGTTCGGGCAGTCAGTTCGCTGGTGCGGACTGGATCGGCCTGCGCATCAGCGATTCCGGCATCGTGCGCGGCGTTTCGATTTCGCCTGTGTTCATCGGGCTGATCGGCCTCGCGCTGCTATTTGGCGCTCTGGTGGCCGGCTGGCTCGGCGAGACCGGCCGGCGCTTCAGGCGGAGCCCGGACGCAACGCCATGACCGCCCCGCTGCGCCTGGCCAGCACGCCCTCGACCAGTTCGAGCGCGAGGAAGCGGGCGGGATTGGCCGGTCCCGGTAAGGTCAGCTGGCTCGGCGGGATCGGCTTGAAACCGAAGCGGGCATAATAGGGCGCATCCCCCACCAGCATGATGAGGTCGTGTCCGGCCGCCCGCGAGGCTTCGATCGAAGCGTTCATCAGGGCAGCGCCGATACCGCGTCCCTCGAAGGCAGGATCCACGGTAAGCGGCCCCAGCATCAGCGCCGGCTGCCCACCCGCCGAGACGCGGGTCACCCGCACCGAGCCGACCAGGAAGGTTCCGACATGCGAGGCGAAGGATAGCGCCGGGTCCTGCGGCACGCCCTCGCGCAGGCGAAATGCCGTGCGGGCAAAGCGGCCGGGACCGAAGGCGCGCTCGTGCAGGCGCTCGATGGCGGCATGATCGGCGGGGAGTTCGTGGCGAATGGTCAGGGGAAGCGAAGTCATGGCGTCGGCAAACCTGCGAACGGGCAGCGGGGCAAGAGGCTCAGGCGCCGTGAAGCAGCCGAGCGGAAGGGCGCGCTCAGCGCGCCGGTCGTCGCAGGATGGAGAGGTCTTGCCGGTCAGCCATGAATCGCCTGTAGCAGAGGCACGGGCGGGCGTCCATGTTGGAAATGACGAGCTGTTTCGTGTCTCGCTTCGCGAGCGCTGATGGCAGGGCGAAGGGCTGGCGGATGAGAGGATCGGCGACGCCGTGGACTGTTTGCGTCGAGATCATGGTTGGCGAGAGGCGAGCCTAAGCACGCACACTCTCCCGCAGGAACCGATCTCACCAATCGGCAGTAAGCTGACGCCTGCCGAATATCTCGTCGAGCCTGCGGCGGGTTCCCGCTGTGGTGGTGTCCGGCAACGCGTCGAGCGGAAAGAAACGGGCCTCGGCAATTTCGCGATCCGGTTGCCTGATACCGTCCACAACAAACTCGCGTACCACGAAGATCGCGACATGATCGCGGCGCGACACCGTTCGGTTGAAGAAGACGCCATGAAGTTGCGGCGGGCCGGTCAGCCTGACGAGCGTCTCTTCACGCAGTTCCTTGTCGAGCGCGTCTCGCAAAGTCTCGCCGGTCTCCACCCCGCCGCCCGGCAGATGCCACCCCGGCGTGTAGGTATGGCGCACCAGCAGGACCTCGCGCTCATCCCTGAGCACTGCCGCGCGCACGCCCAGCGTCATGCCGCGTGTCAGCCAGAAATACAGATGCAGCAGCCGGCGAACGGGCCTCGAGATGGGGCGCGGCTCGCGGGCATGCCCTGTTCCGCCGCCAGTTTTGGGGTCGGGCCCATGCGACACGCCTCGCGCTCCTCTCATCTACCGCGTATTTGCCTATGCAAATAACGCATAACAGACCACCGTTTGTACTGCCGTTACGTCACAAACGCGCCGCAAAGCAGGTAGAAACCACCGCCATCACCGCTGGGGTTACCACAATGCTTCTCGCTTTCATCACCGCTCGCCTCCGGGCCAAGCGCGCTTTCGTCTGGAAGCCCGCCCTCACCCTCACCGACCCGCGCATCGTTTCGGAACTCACCGTCTCGTTCAACTGAGTCCTTGGGCTCGAACCTGATCGGGTTCGGGAACGGATTGAGGCGAGCCGACGCGCGGATGCGCTTGACGGCTGCATGCTCTGAGGGCAAGCGCAGGGCGTGTTCAAGATCGCGCACCTGTCCGACCCGCATCTCGGCCCGCTTGCCGAGTTTTCACTGCATCAGCTGCTCGGCAAGCGCGCGACCGGCTATGTCAACTGGCGCCGCAAGCGCCGGCACGCCCATGACATGGAAATCCTGGCGCTGATCGTCGCGGATATCCGCGCGCAGGCGCCGGATCATGTCGCCTGCACCGGCGATGTCGCCCATATCGGCCTTCCCAACGAATTCAAGACCGCGGTCACCTTTCTCGACACGCTGGGTGCGCGCACCGATGTCAGCTTCGTGCCGGGCAATCACGATGCCTATGCCCGTTCCTCGCTAAAGCCACTCGCGACCCTGCTGGGCCCATGGTCCAGCAGCGATGATGGCACGATCGGGTATCCCTGGTATCGCGAGCGCGGGCCGGTCGCGCTCATCGGGTTGAACACCGGCATTCCGACATTGCCTCTGATGGCGACGGGCCGCGTCGGGCGCGAGCAGATCGCCAAGGCGGAGATTCTCCTCGACCGGGCCAAGGCGGCCGGGTTGATCCGCGTCGTGCTCATCCATCATCCGCCCTATCTCGGCGGCGCGCGGCGCACCCGCGAATTGCTCGATGCTGATGCTTTCGAGTCGATGCTGAGACGCAAGGGGGCCGACCTCGTCCTGCACGGCCATAACCACCGCTTCTCACTCGCCTGGCGGCCGGGGCCGGATCACGATATCCCCATCGTCGGCGTGCCCTCGGCCTCGATCGGGCCGCTCGGTCATGGCGAAATGGCGAGCTGGCATCTCATCAAGATCGAGGGCGATGCCAAGGCTCCTTCGATCAGCGTCGAGCAACGTGGCTTCGAGCCCGACGGCACCGTCAGGATGCGTCAGGAAATTGCGCTTCACGCCAAGCCGGTTTGACGCCCCGCTCTCCATGGAGAGAGCCGCGGCGCAATGACAAAGGGCGCCGCATGGCGGCGCCCTTCAGAGGTCTGGCAGAGGAACCGCTCAAACGCAGCGGCCACCATCCACCGCAAGCACGCTGCCCGTCACCATTTCCGACTCGTCGGAGCATAGGAAGAGCGCCGCGTTGGCAATGTCCTGCGGCGTCGAAAAACGGCCCCAGGGAATCGTGCTGGTGAAAGCCTTGCGCTTCTCGGGAGTGTCCTCCCCCATAAAGGTCGCAAGCAGGGGCGTCTCGCCGGCAACAGGCGCGATCGCATTGACACGGATGCGGTCAGGCGCGAGTTCGACGGCCATCGACTTCGAGAGCAGGTTCGCGGCCCCCTTGGAGCCGTTGTACCAGGTCAGCCCGGGGCGCGGACGCAAGCCCGCAGTCGATCCGATATTGAGGATCACCCCGCCGCCATGCTCGCGGAAATGGGGCACGACCGCCTTGGCCATCAGGTAGATCGACTTCACGTTGACGTCGAAGACGCGGTCGAACTCCGCTTCCGAGACGTCAAGCATTGGCTGGTTACGGTGGCTGATGCCGGCATTGTTGACGACGATATCCAGCCTGCCGAGCCGGGTGATCACCTTCGCGACCGCCGCATCGACGCTCTTTCCCTTGCCGACATCGCACGCGACGGCAAAGGCCTTGCGGCCGATCGCCTTTGCCGCCTCCTGCGCCTTCTCGCGATTGATATCGAGTACAGCCACCCGCGCGCCCTCCCGCACGAAGGTTTCGGCGATGCCGAAGCCGAACCCTTGCGCAGCGCCGGTAACCAGCGCGGTCTTGCCCTTCAGTCTCATGCTGTTTCCTCGTGATCTTCTTTGAGGTGATGACATTGGGACGATTTGCGGCCGGCCAAAAATGCGTTTTTGCGATTGCCCGGATACCGAAATCCTATGGCCGGCCCGATCGCACGACAGACAGGCCGGAGGACCCTGGGTCTAGCCGATCTCCTCACGCAGCATCTCGAGCTCCAGCCAGCGCTCTTCGGCCTGGTGGATCTCGCGAGTGACCTCGTCCAACCGGGCCGTTGCCTTGGCAAAGAGCTTGGGATCGCGCGTGTAAAGATCGCCGGAGACAGCCGTGTTGAGCTTGGCGGCCTCCCCCTGAAGGGCCTCGATGCGCTTCGGCAGCGTCTCCAGTGCGTGCTTCTCGTTGAAGGAGAGCTTCCGCTTGCTGGATGCCACCGTCGCGGCAGCAGCCGGCTTGGCGGCTGGAGCAACGGCCTTCTCCGCCACAGCACGCGCCTTCGCGCCGACGCCGCGGCCACGCTGCGCAAGCATGTCGGAATAGCCACCGGCAAACTCGGTCCAGATTCCGTCCCCATCCGAGATCAGCGTCGCGGAAACCACACGGTCGATGAAGTCGCGGTCATGGCTGACCAGCAGCACCGTCCCCTGGTAGTCCGCCAGCAACTCCTGGAGCAGGTCCAGCGTTTCGAGATCGAGATCGTTGGTCGGCTCGTCCAGGACCAGCAGGTTCGATGGCTTTGCCAGGGCCCGTGCCAGCATCAGCCGCCCGCGCTCGCCCCCCGAGAGCGCTCCAACCGGCGTGCCGCGCTGGATCGGCTGGAACAGGAAGTCCTTCATGTAGCTGATGACATGGCGCGGCTGCCCGCCGACCATGACCTGGTCGGAGCCGCCGCCAGTCAGAGCATCGCCGAGTGGCGTCGCCGGGTCGAGGCTTTCACGGCGTTGGTCGAGCGTCACCATTTCGAGTGAGACGCCGAGCTTGATCTTGCCGGAATCCGGCTGCAGCCCTCCGGTCAACAGGTTGATCAGCGTGGTCTTGCCAGCGCCATTCGGTCCGACGATGCCGATCCGGTCGCCGCGCGCCACGCGCAGCGAGAGATTCTTGACCACAACATTGTCGTCATAGGCCTTGGCGACGTCGATCGCCTCGATCACCAGCTTGCCCGACATCTGGGCCTCGCTGGCCTCGAGCCGGATTGAACCGACCGCCCCGCGCGCCGTGCGGCGCTGGTCGCGCAGCGCATGGAGATCGCCGAGGCGGCGTTGGTTGCGTGTGCGACGTGCGCTGACGCCGTAGCGCAGCCAGTCCTCCTCGCGCGCGATCTTGCGGTCGAGCTTGTGCCGGTCGAGTTCCTCCTGCGCCAGCACCTCGTCACGCCAGGCCTCGAATTCGCCAAAACCACGATCCATGCGCCGCGTCTGGCCGCGATCGAGCCAGATCGTCGCGCGCGAAAGCGAGGTCAGAAAGCGCCGGTCGTGGCTGATCAGGACCATGGCGGAGCGCAGCGACTTCAACTCCTGTTCAAGCCACTCGATCACCGGCAGGTCGAGATGGTTGGTCGGTTCGTCGAGCAACAGGATGTCGGGCTCCGGCGCCAACACACGCGCCAGCGCCGCACGACGAGACTCGCCGCCCGACATGGTGGCCGGGTCCTCATCGCCGGTCAGGCCCAGCTCCTCCACGAGATAACGGGCGCGGTAGGCATCGTCGCCAGGGCCGAGGCCAGCCTCGACATAAGCAAGCGACGTCCTGTAGCCGGTGAAATCCGGCTCCTGCGGCAGGTAGCGGACAGTCGCCCCCGGCTGCAGGAAGCGCTCGGCGCTGTCGGGCTCGACCAGCCCGGCCGCGATCTTGAGCAGCGTCGACTTGCCCGAGCCGTTTCGGCCGACCAGGCAGACCCGCTCGCCCGGCGATACTGCGATCTCCGCGCTTTCGAGCAGGGGCTGGCCGCCAAAGGTCAGGGCGACGTCGCGCAGGTGGAGCAGAGGAGCCATTCGATACCCGTTGATTGTCGAGCGGTCGGGATAGACTGGCACGCCCGGCCTGTCACTCCGCCACGGCGTCACGGCCCCTTGCGCAATGCAATATCCATTATAGGATACAAAACGTATCCCTTAATGGACAGAGCGCCGTGACCCGCCCTCCTTCCCGCAGAGCCCGCAATGCCAGGATCGGCGACAATGGCGGCCCGCCGCTCGAAGACACGGCCCAACGCCAGCCGGAATGGGGCAAGGGCGAGATCGGACGCTATTTCGACTGGCGCTTTGCGTCGCGCAAGGCCTGGAAGAAGCCGCCCGCTATCGCTTTGCGACGTCAGGAGCGGGCCGAGGAGCTCGGCCTGACCTATGAGGAATACACGCTCGAAGTCATGGAGCGGGGCTATTTTCCGCAGCCGGAGGATGTCACGGCGATTGTCGCCAAGCGCGAGGAGAGGCGTAAGGCCGGCGGCATCGTCGGCCAGTCTTTGAAGGGAATGCGCCTGAAACGGCAGCGCGATTAGGCCTCAAGCCGCTTCCTGAGCCAGCGCGTCGCCGGTCGCTCGAACCAGCGATAGATCAGCACCGAAGCGATCACCGAGGCGCTGAGTGCCGTCAGGACATAGAGGCCGGGCCAGCCGGGAGCCACACGTGCAAAGATCTCGCGAAGCGCCCGGATCGCAAATGGGTGAACGAGATAGAGCGCGTAGGATGCATCGCCGAGACCGGCAAGGCCGCGAACCAGGGCCGATGGTGCCGAATTGCCGCTGCCGGATGACGCCGCCGCGACCAGGAGCATGGCAGCCGATCCCCGCAGCAGGAAGGACATCCAGGGCGTGTCTGCCCCGGGAAGCCAGGCTGCCAGCAGCAGGATTGCGACGCCCAGGACAGCAACGAGCCAGCGCGGCCCACCCGAGAGCCGAAAGCCCTGCCGCCTCAACAGGGCCAACCCCATCCCGGCGGCGAATTCCAGCACGATCGGCTGCCCCCAGAAGCCGAATGGCAATGGCAGGGGGCCAGACAGAGCCTCGGTCGCAACCAGCACCGCGAGCGCCAGCGTCACCACCAGGACCACTGCGGCCCGCGGCAGGAGGAGCGCTGCGCCAAACAGCACGTAGAACAGCATCTCGTAGTTCAGTGTCCAGCCGAGCGAGTAGACGGGCTGGACGAGACCGGCAGATGAGACGGCCGGCCAGAACAGATAGGATGCCAGAATTTGCCCGAGATCGGGCGCAGCCGAATTGAGCGCACCGGGGAGCAGCAATCCCGCCAGCAGGAACAGCGTCGTCGCCGCCCAGTAGAGCGGCACGATGCGGGCAAGCCGGCGCGTCAGGAACAGGCGAGGCGCATCCTTGCGACCAAAGAGTTCGCCGGACGCATGCACCATGATGAAGCCGGAGACGACGAAGAAGATATCGACGCCAGCCATCCAGGGCACGAGATGGGAGGGCGTGAAACTCGCACCCGAGCGCTGGGCCAAAGCAAGCGCGTCCGGCTGGACGTGATGCACGGCGACCATGAATGCCGCGAAGGCGCGCAGAACCTGGATGCCATAGAGCTGGGACAAGGAGCGGAAAAGCCCTGACGAGAGAATGCGGCGCTCTGCGCTGATCGCGAAGCGTAGCTGCTACCCGCCGTTCACGGAAACCACAATCGGGCTTTGTCGTCGAGACCAAAGCGGGCCGGAGATTCCGCAATGGCTGCAAGCCCCTGCTCGGCAGCGTCCGGTGCCGTGATGACGTGCAGGGCGAAGCGCGCCGCAAGTTCCTCCATCGGCGGCTTGCCATTGAACATGGCATGAAGCGCGGCATTCCCCGCGAGCGGCAGGAGGCGCGGCACGATTCCGCCGGCGATATAGACGCCACCGGTCGCCTTGAAGATAAGGGCGAGATCGCCGGCAACACGCGCCAGCAAGCGCCAGAAGCGGATGACCGCCATCAGCGCGGCAGGGTTGCCGTCGAGCGCCAGTGTCGTCACATCAGCGGCGCTGACCCGCGCCTCCTCCATGCCTGTTTCGCTGGCGATGGCGCGATGCAGGCGCACCAGGCCATCACCGCTCAAGAGCGCCTCGACCGTGACGCGCGGCAGACCGGCCGCCAGCGCCGGCCAGATCTTCTCCTCCGCCTGATCCTCGGGCCCGACGCCGATATGCCCGGCCTCGGTCGGGATCAATGCGCCCCTGCCATTCCGGCTGACCAGAGCTGCCGCACCAAAGCCGGTCCCGGGTCCGAGCACGAGGCGCACTCCCTCCGCCTCGGGCTGCCCCGGCACCAAGGTGACCATGTCCTGCGGCTTCAAGACAGCGAGCGAGGCGGCGAGCGCCTCGAAATCATTCACCAGCAGCCCCTGCACCAGCCCAAGCTCGGCGGCCATGCCAGGCCCGTCGAAATGCCAATTGGCATTGGTCAGCTGGGCAGTACGTCCATCGAGCGGCCCTGCAACCGCAAGAACCGCCGAGCGAGGGCGTGGATCGAGAGATGCCAGAACCGAGGCCAGCGCTGCATCTGGTGTCGGATAACTGCCGGTCTGGATACGCGCCAGCGGCTCAGGCCGTGCGCCGGCGTGCTGCACGAGCGAAAGGCGGGAATTGGTCCCGCCAATATCAGCAACGAGGACCGGGTAGGCAAAGGGCTCGGCGCGCATCGCTCAGGCCTGCTTTTTCCAGTCGGAGAACCAGCCTAGCCCCTCGAGCGTCCCGGCCCTTGGCCGGTACTCGCAGCCGACAAAGCCAGTATAGCCGAGACAGTCGAGTTCAGCGAACAAACGCGGATAATCCGGGCCGAGCGCGTCCGGTTCATGGCGGCCATTGGCGCTGGCGATCTGGACATGGCCGACCAGCGGATAGAGCGCCTTGAGCTTGCCCGAGACGTCGCCGTGGATCAGCTCACAGTGATACATATCGAACTGCAGCCTGACATTGGGCCGCCCGGACTCGCGGACATAAGCCGCGGCCGCATCGAAATCATTGAGAAAATAGCCCGGCATATCCTTGCCGTTGATCGGCTCGAGCAGCAGATCGATGCCATGCTCGGCGAGCTTGTCAGCGGCATAGGCGAGCGAGACACGATACGCCGCCTGGGCTGCGGGATCCCCGGGATCGGCATGTCCCGCCATCATATGCAGGCGCTTGACTCCGGTGGCATGCGCATAGGTCAACGCGGTTTCGACGGAGGCGCGGAATTCCGCCTCCCGGCCCGGAATGGCGGCCATGCCGCGCTCGCCCTTGGCCCAGTCGCCCGGCGGCAGATTGAACAGCGCCTGCTCGAGTTCAGCCCCCGCGAGCGCAAGGCTCACCTGCTCGACCGGGTGTTCATAGGGGAACAGGAACTCCACGCCCTCGAAGCCAGCTTCCGCGGCCGCCTTGAAGCGGTCGAGGAACTCCCACTCGTTGAACATCATCGACAGATTGGCGGCAAAACGCGGCATGGCATCCTCAGGCAAACGATACGCGCGCCAACCTATCGGGCCGCACGCGCTGCGTCATGTGAGAACGCAACAGAGGCGCTTTGCGTTCCGATGGGAGATCAGCCTCCTCGTCGCGAAGTCAGCCCGGATGACCAGCAAGCCCCGGCGACATCGCGAGGGAGCGCGGGAGCACTGCTATTTCTTGGCAGGCGCCACCGGCGGGTTCGGATCCGTGGAGAAATTGCGGAAGACCATGTCCGGCGAAGAGGTATTGTGACGCGAGTGGGTCGTGCGGCCCATCCAGATATCGCTCGCCTTGCCGCCGCTGAAGGGCATCAGCAGTTCCTCGCGCCAGCCCTTGGCTCCGGGCTCGCGTATGGCGATGCGGGCGACGTCGTTGTTGAACTCGGTGACGTACATCGAGCGCAGCGCCACAAAGGCCTTGCCGCCGGTAACCGGCTTGTCGAGCACGGCATCCAGCACCATGCGGTTCTCGTCGACGCTGTCGAGCTTGAGCGTCGCAGCCGAGCCATCCTTGAAGTTCATCTTGAAGGAGGTCGTCTTCGGGTCGAACTCGATCTCCTTGATGTTCACCACCGGCCGTGCGCCATCCTGTTCGATCGGTCCGAACAGGAAGGATGAGCCGTAGGAGGAGAAGCCGAGATGTTGCGGCGGCATCGGCCGGGCGCGCCAGTAGCCGTCCTGCGGATAGACTACGAGGACTTCATAGGATTTGTCCTTGCCGAGCTTCCAGAGCTGCACGAGATGCAGGCCCTTCTCGACCCGGTCTCCAACCTTGAAAGTGGTGTCCGACGGCCGCCAGAAGGTCGGGAAGGTGTAACCGACGAGCCAATAATCGATGCTCTCGTAGAAGGTGACCCGGCGCGGCGGTGTCGGCGCGGTGAAGACGGGGTCGCCGGTCATATCGCAGGCGGTCCAGTCAGCGTCCCAGTTATCGCGGACCAGCCCGGCGATATAGGCCGGATGTGCCGCCTCGATCTGGAACCGCCGCACTTCAGGCGAGATCGCCTTGATCGTGACGTTGTCCTTCTCGGCGCAAAGCACCGGCTCCGACTCGTTCTTCACCTCGACAGCGACATCGCCCGCGGCGTGCACCGGCGCGGCGAGAAGCAGGAGAGAGAGCGAGAGAGCGATTGGGCGGGCGAGGCTGAACATGACCATCCTTCGAAAACGGCTTTCGACGCCAGCATGGCGAAGGCCTGATGAATGCAAGCTGGCTGGTTCCCTCTTAGGGCGTGCGGGCAGTCGATGAAAGCATGCGCCTGCAGAGACGGAGGCTCAGCAGGCGGTCGTTTCAACCGATGACAGGCAGTGGTTCACGGCTGACTCGCGCCATCGGGGAACGCGTGCAAATACAACTTCTGCTGGCCGGAGCCCTGATGCTCCTCATCGGGCTGGTCCACTCCGTCCTCGGCGTCCTGGCGGCGACGAAGGGCAGGCATCCGGGCCGGCTCGTCTCCTTGCGGCAGCGGTGCTGGTCCGGCGGGGGGCCGGCAGTTTGAGCAATGCGACGATGCCCGCTGCTCAGCCCTGCAGGATAGCGTAGACATCGCCAGAGTTCGCCGAATGCGGCAAATCACGCAGGTAGCCGCCCATTGCTTCGGCGCTGGCCTCCTCGGAGAGTTCAAGGAACTGGCTTTCACCGAGTGCAACGTTGAAGCGGTACGGCCCCATAGTCTCGAGCAGCGCGAGGCAGCCCTCAGCGACATCGCGCTGGATCGTGGTGAACTCGAACGAGATCACCGGCACCCGCCGCGAGAGCCCGGCAAGGACATTGGCCTCGAAACCCTCGACATCGATCTTGATGAAGGCGGGCTCGCCATAGCGCGAGATCAGAGCATCGAGCGTCGTGCAGGGCACCGTGATCTCGCGATCCCAGACCTGGTCTGCCCAGCCCTCGGCGCCGTGGGCGGCACCGACAAACTGCTCGGAGACGGTCGAGACGGTCGGATTTGCACTGTTGATCCTGAGCGTCACAGTGCCGGCCCGGTCGCCACAGGCGGCCTGTACCAGAGTGACATTCGGATCCCGACCGTGAATGAGGCGAATGGCGCGCGCCGGGCCGGGTTGCGGCTCCAGCGCAACAACCCGCGCACCGAGCCGACGGAAGGAGGAAATCCGGTCGCCGACATGGGCTCCGATATCGAAAGCGAGATCGCCGGGCTTCAGGAAACTTGCATAGAGCGCATCCATTGCCGCGTGGCGTTCACGATCACGATGATAGACCCTGAGCGAGCGCGCAATCGCCTTGGCCGTACCCTTGGGATAGGCCACCCCCGTCACGCGTGCGTCTCCGCCTGGATGGCGACGAGTTCGGCCGGAGCATCGAAATCCTCAGGGATACCGCAGAGACCGCGGGCGA
The DNA here is from genome assembly GCF_056401655.1 of Allobosea sp. P4_E12. Taxonomy (NCBI): domain Bacteria; kingdom Pseudomonadati; phylum Pseudomonadota; class Alphaproteobacteria; order Hyphomicrobiales; family Alloboseaceae; genus Allobosea; species Allobosea sp. P4_E12. Next base: position 377,112 of record NZ_JBFUIY010000001.1, read on the forward strand.
CGAACCATTCGCCTAGCGCCGGTGCGGCGGTCAGCATGGCAAAGGGAATCGCCAGCACATAGCCGGCAGTCAGCGGCAGCGACCAGAGCAGCACCGCTGGCGACAAGATGGCGAGCGTAACGAAGATATAGAGCCCGAAAAGCAGATGCGGCCACAAACCTGCGAATGCCGTCGCAAAGGACAACGCGTGTGCGTCGCGCGATTGGCCGTTCCAGCCGATCTTCGCTCGCCCGAAGGCTAGGCCGATCATGAACAGCGTCGTGCGGAAGGTCGAGACCGCTCCCTGCAGGAAGGCAAAGATGATCTCGATCAGCGACGAGGCGATGAAACGGCCCGTGCCGCCGTAACGCTTCGTGCCTCCTCTGGTCAGCAGGATATCGGCAAAGCCCGCCAGCTTGGGCGAGAGATACATCGTGAAGAACATCACGTAGAGGAAAGCCGCGAGCCCCGCCGGGTATCCGGCGATATTGCCATCCTCGAGCACCTTCCAGGGCAGCAACGCGATCATCAGCGTCCAGGCAGGCAGGCCGAGGAACATCAGGATCGCCCAGACGAGCTGGAAGCGACTCATCGGCTTCAGGCCCGGCAGATCGAGCAGCTTGAGATATTGCAGGTTGCCCAGGCACCAGCGCAGATCGCGCTTGGCGAATTCGAGCATGGTCGGGGGGTTCTCCTCCCAGCTTCCCATCTCCTCCGGCAACACGCGCACCTCATAGCCGGCGCGGCGCATCAGGGTCGCCTCGACCTGGTCATGGCTCATCACCGCCCCGCCCAGCGGCGGGCCGCCAGGCAGCACGGGCAGATGGCATTCATCGCGGAAGGGCGCGATCCGCACCATGGCGTTGTGCCCCCAGAAGGGCCCGCACTCGCCGATCCACCAGGCCGAGCCCATCGTGTAAGGGCGCATGCCGTGACGCATGCCGAATTGGAAGATCCGAGCGAAGGCCGACCTGCTCGGCATGCCGACAACAAGGCTCTGCAGGATGCCGAGCCGCGGATGGGCCTGCATCATGCGGGTCAGCCTGACGATCGCCTCGCCCGACATCACGCTGTCGGCGTCGAGCGGCAGCATCAGCTCGTAGCGATCGCCCCAGCGCTCGCAGAATTCACGGACATTGCCGGCCTTGAAGCCGGCATTGTCGGTCCGGCGGCGATAGGTCACCCGGCCGCTCTCGCCGAGCTCGCTCGCCCACCCCTCGGCGAGCGCCTCCTCCGCAGCGGCGACACGAGGATCATTGCTGTCGGAGAGCACGAAATAGTCGTACCAGCCGCCCTGCCCTGTCGCGTCAAGGCTTTGCTTGACCACGCGCAGGCGACGGAAGGCCCGCGCGGGGTCCTCGTTGCGAAGGGTCATCAAGACTGCAGTGCGAACCGCCAACGGTGTCGCGACATCGCCGTCAGCGGCGAACGGCGCAACCTGCTCGCGCCCGTCCTCGACGCCATGCAGCAGCCAGAGCCCGATTGCAGCATTCCAGAAGCCGAGCACGGTCCAGGGAGCGCCGAACAGGAAGGCGACGAAGATCACCATATCGGCAAGCGTCCAGCCGCCCGCTCCCAGCACCCGCGACACCCCGAAGAGAAGGCCGGCGAGCGTGACGAGATTGAGCACGAGAACCAGCAGTCGGCGGGCCCGCAGCACGCCGATCGTCTGCAGCCCGGCGGGGGTTAGCCCCGGCAGCGCATCGCCTGCCTCTTGCGCCGCCGGCTGGAACGTGGTCGGAGCGGGGCGCTGGTTCATGGCGGTTTCCGTCATGCGATGGTGCAAGGCGAGGGTCTGCTCAACATGGCGCAGGAGCTAAAGCCGGCATTCGCAGCCGGCGCAAGTTCGACGGCGATGGGCCTCTGGTATGTGGCGCCGCGTGAATGCGCCCTGAACACCGTTACGGTGCCCCCGGTGGGACCGGGTGATTGCCTTGTTCGCACGCTCTGGAGCGGCATCAGCCGTGGCACCGAGCGCCTGGTATTCGAGGGGCGCGTGCCGCCGTCCGAGCACGAGCGCATGCGCGCGCCCTTCCAGGAAGGAGCGTTCCCGTTCCCGGTCAGATATGGCTATTGTGCCGTCGGGCTGGTTGAAGACGGGCCGGCCGATATCATTGGCAAGACGGTGTTCTGCCTCCATCCGCATCAGAGCCATTTCGTGGCGCCGCGCGAACGCCTAACGGTTGTGCCCGATGCCGTTCCTGCTCGCCGCGCGGTGCTCGCCGCCAATATGGAAACAGCGCTGAACGCGCATTGGGATGCCGCATCAGGTCCCGGCGACCGCATCGTCGTCGTCGGCGGCGGCGTGCTCGGCCTGCTGGTTGCCTGGATTGCGGCGCGGATGCCCGGTGCCGATGTGACCCTGGTCGATATCGACCCCGGCCGCGCGACGCTGGCGGAACAGCTCGGCTTCGGTTTCGCCCGGCCCGGCGCCGCCCCCGAGAACGCCGATCTCGTCTTCCATGCCAGCGCCTCGGCGCCAGGGCTTGCCACGGCGATAGCAGCGGCCGGTTTCGAGGCCCGCATCGTCGAGCTGAGCTGGTATGGCGAGGGCGTTGTGCCCGCCCCGCTCGGCGGCACCTTCCATTCCAAGCGATTGCAGATCGTCTCCTCGCAGGTTGGGCAGGTCTCACCTTCGCGCCGTTCCCGATGGGACTACGCCAGGCGCGCCCAGGCCGCGATGGCCCTCCTCGCCGACGAACGTCTGGACGGGCTGATCACGCAGGAAATCCTCTTCGCCGACGCTCCGGCGCAGCTTCCCGGCGTGCTGTCAGCTGATTGGCGCGGGCTTACCGCAGTGCTGCGCTATTGACCTGACACAGGCGCGTTGGCCAAGACAGGAGCCTGCCGACGCGCCGGCTCAAGGGAGTTGCACATGTTTTCCGTCGAAGTCCGCGACCGCATCATGATCGGCCACTCGCTGCCCGATCCGTTCTTCGGCCCGGCGCAGAACATGCACGGCGCAACTTTCGTGGTCGATGTCGCCTTCTTCCGCGAGCGGCTTACGCGCCAGAATGTCGTGGTCGATATCGGCGCCGCGCTCGACGTGCTGAACAAGACGCTGAAGCCGTTGAACTATCAGAACCTCGATACGCTGCCGCAGTTTTCCGGCGTGCTCACCACCACCGAATTCCTCTGCAAATACATCTTCGACGCGATCGCTGGAGCCGCGAAGTCGGGGGCCCTCGGCGAGGACGGCGCCGGGCTGTCCCGCATCCGCGTCACCTTGCATGAGACCGACCTCGCCCGCGCCAGCTATGAGGGCGCCCTCGCGTGAGCGAGATCGTCTTCGCGATCCCCGGCGAGATCGACCTGCCTACGGGCGGCTACGGCTATGATCGTCGCCTCCTGCGGGAATGGCGCGCGAACGGCGTCGCGGCGCGGCATCTCCCCCTGCCCGGTTCCTTCCCAAACCCGACGCCGCAGGATCTCGACGAGACCCGGCGGCTGTTTCTGTCACAGCCTTCAGATCACGTCCTGCTGATCGACGGATTGGCCTATGGAGCCTTTCCGGAAAACATCGCAGCCGGCCTGGCCGGTCGCGTGGTCGCGCTGGTGCACCACCCCCTCGGCTTCGAAACCGGACTTGAAACGGAGCAGGCCCGAGCGCTGATTGCGCGCGAAACCGCCGCCCTGCGTCATGCGAGCGCCATCATCGTCACGAGTCCGGCGACCAAGCGCCTTCTGGTCTCCGATTTCGGAGTCCCCGCCGGGCGCATCGCAGTGGCGGAACCCGGCGTCGATCGGGCACCGCGTGCTGCCGGCGGGCGCCCGGACGAGCCGCTGCAACTGCTCGCGGTCGGATCCCTCGTCCCGCGCAAAGGCTACGACATCCTGGTTGAGGCCTTGCGCCCGCTGCAGGGCCTTGCCTGGCGGCTCACGATCATCGGCGCAGCCGACCGTGCACCCGCGACAACGCTCGCGCTCAAGGCACAGATCGCGTCTTCCGGGCTTCAAGACCGGATCACGCTGGCGGGGGTCGTCGGCGAGGCCGAGCTGGCGCAGGCTTATGACAAGGCCGACACTTTCGTGATGCCCTCCCTCTTCGAGGGATATGGCATGGTGCTGACCGAAGCGATGGCGCGAGGCCTGCCGATCCTGTGCACCACCGGCGGCGCAGCAGCTGAAACAGTGCCGGACGCCGCCGCCATCAAGGTTGCTCCCGGCGATGCCGGCGCATTGACCCGGGCGTTGAGCGAGCTTCTGGCTCAACCGACTGGCAGAAAGCGCCTCGCCGATGCCTCTTGGGCCGCGGCCGAGACATTGCCTCGCTGGCAAGACACCGCGACGATCGTCGCCGAGACCTGCCGAAAGGTGTTTGCATGAGCGGCTTTTCTCCAGACTGGCTGGCCCTGCGCGAGCCGGCCGATCACGCGGCACGCAACCCGCAATTGCTTGCAGCCGTTGGCGCCCATTTCTCCAGCCGCCCATCGCTCACCATCGTCGATCTCGGCTGTGGCGCAGGCTCCAACCTACGCGGCACCTATTCCGCGCTCCCCGCCCGGCAGCACTGGACGCTCGTAGATTTCGATGAGCGCCTGCTTGGCGTCGCTCGCGAGCGCCTCGCGGCCTGGGCCGATGACGTCCGCGAGCAGGGCGAGGAGCTCGTTCTGAGCAAGGGCAGCAAGACGATCACCGTCGATACCCGCAAGGCGGACCTGAACAAGGATCTCGAATGGGTCCTGGGCTGGCAGCCCGATCTGGTGACCGCCGCAGCCCTGTTCGACCTCACCTCGAAGCGATGGCTCGAACGCTTCGTCGCCGCACTCGTGAGCCAGAACGTCCCGCTTTACACGGTGCTGACCTATGACGGTCGCGAGCAGTGGCAGCCCAAACATGACGCCGACGCCAGGGTCCTGGCGGCCTTCCACCATCATCAGCACAGCGACAAAGGCTTTGGTCCAGCCGCTGGACCGGATGCTACGGAGGCGATGGCCGAGGCTTTCCGCAAATCCGGCTTCGCGGTTTCCACCGGCGAAAGTCCGTGGTTGATCGACGAGAGCCAGCGCGAATTGGCGGAGGCCCTGACCAAGGGCATCGCCGAGGCGGTCACCGAAACCGGCCATGTCGACCCCGCCACGGTCGCAGACTGGCTGGAGGCCAAGCGCGCGACCGTGTCCGGGCTCGTCGGCCATCAGGACCTCTGGGCCCGGCCCGTCTGAAGCGGGTCGGCTAGCGCGATCCGGGCCACATCCGCCGCAATACGCCGTCTTTACGGATGAAACGGTGATAGATCACGGCTGCGATATGCGCTGCGATCAGCAGAGCCATGCCGAGCGCCAGCCACCCGTGGATATTGAGCACCCTCTTCGCCATATCCTCGTTCGGCGCAGCGAGTGCCGGTAGATCGAACAGATCGAAGATCGTCAGCGCTGGAAAGAGCGACACACCGATCCAGCCCAGAATCGGCACGATGAGCAGCAGGCCGTAGAGCAGCCAATGCACCAGATGCGAACCGGCCTTGTGCCACCACAGCAGGGTCGGCTCGTCGGACGGGGCGCCATGCAGCAGGCGATAAGCCAGTCGCCCGGCCATCAGCCAGAGCAGCGTGAAGCCGATCAGCTTATGCGCGCTGTAGAGAGAGTTGGTCAGTGCATCCCAGATATCGAGGGTCTTGCCGCGATAGGTCATCGCCAGGCCAAGCGGAATCATCACGAGGACGAGCGCAACGATCAGCCAGTGGAAACCCCGCGCGACCGGGCTGTAGATCTCTCCCATGCCCGATTTGGCGGCCTTGGCGTCGTGACTGATCACCCTGCTCTCCCATGGCTTCCTGTGATTGGGTATGCTGCTACCTTCGCCCATTCATCTCGCGTTCAATCTCACCTTCCTATACAGCTGGCGGCAACAGATTGGATGGCTGCTAAGTGCAGCCGACGTGAGGGTTTTGGCAACGGGAACCGTCTGCCCCCGGGAACGTTTCGAAACCGGGGTCAGTCGCGCATACCTAGCGATTTCCTGATCGTAGAATAAACATTCCTCCGCCGCTCGCCGGTGCAATCTGACGGACAGTTCGATGCCCAAGTCGCCGATGTCTAGGTCGCGTACGCTCTTCGGCCGCTCGCAAGAAACCAGCCTCGTGACGGTCGATCGTGCGATCGCCGAATTCCGCGCCGCCCGACCGGTGCTCTTGCGCGATGGCGTCAATCTGGCTCTGGCCCTGTCCGCGGAGCTCGCGGACGCTGATCTGGCTCAGCGTCTAGACGAACTTGCCCGCGGCCGAGCGCACCTCATTCTCAGCGCAGCGCGTTTGCGCAGGCTCGGAGCCAAGGGCCGGAGCGAGACCGGCATCCTGGCGATGCCGGCGCTCGACCTTGCCCGGATCGAAACCCTTGCCTTGAAGATCGACGCCAAGGTCGATGCGCCCGTTGCGCCAGCCGGCTCGCTCGACGAAGCCGCGATCGAGCTCGCCAGGCTTTCGCTGGTTTTGCCAGCGACGATCCTTGTTCCGGTCGCAGCTGACGAGATCGCCGGAGAGCCGCTGGTCGAGGTCACCATTCAAGCGATCAACGCCTACCGGGGCGAACAGGTCGCATCGCTGGCGATCGTCGGGCGGGCGCCGGTGCCGCTGGAAGGTGCGCCGGAGACCGAGTTCGTCGTCTTCCGCGGCGGCGAGGGCCTGCGCGATCAGGTTGCGATCATCGTCGGCAAGCCGAATCTCGACACGGCCGTGCCCGTGCGCCTGCATTCAGCTTGCTTGACGGGTGATCTCTTCGGATCGCTGAAATGCGACTGCGGCGACCAGCTGCGCGAGACCGTGCAGTGGATGGCAGAGAACGAGGGTGGCATTCTGCTCTATCTGGACCAGGAAGGCCGCGGCAACGGCATCTCCAACAAGATGCGCGCCTACCGCCTGCAGAGTCAGGGCTGGGATACCTATGACGCAGACGAAGTGCTCGGCTTCGACCTCGACCAGCGCCATTTCGATTTTGCCGCCACGATGCTGAAGCAGCTTGGCGTGACGAGCGTCACCGCCTTGACCAACAACCCGCTCAAGATCGGCGCGATCAAGGCTGCAGGCCTCGAGGTCGCCGCAACCCAGCGCGTGCTCGGCCGGCCGAACGTCCACAACGTCCGCTATCTCGCCTCCAAGCGGGACCGTGCCGGTCACTTCATCGACATGGACGCGTTGATGGCTCGCGCCGCCCCGACGGATTGATCGAGGCTGCAGCTTCGGGCAGAGCTCACTGATGTCCGAGCCCGGCACCGCCCCCCCTCCGGTTCCCTCGACACGCTGGCCGCTGGTCAGCGTGTTCTGCATCGTATTCTGCGCCTGGCTGGCTCTGTCCTGGCCCTGGCTTTCGGGAATCGTCACCATTCCCTGGGATGCAAAAGCGCATTTTCACCCACAGCTGCAATTCCTGGCGACGGCGCTGAACCGCGGCCTTTCTCCGTTTTGGACGCCCTATGTCTTTGCCGGATCGCCGCAGGTCGCCGACCCGCAATCCCTGATCTTTTCACCCCCCTTCGCGCTGATCGCGATCTTCAATCCGGCGCCGAGCTTTCGCTGGAGCGACGGCGCAGTGCTCGGCACCTTGCTGGCGGGCGCCCTCGCGGTTGTGCTGCTGTTTCGAGATCGCAACTGGCATCCGGCCGGTGCCGTCGTTGCAGCTCTCGCCTTCGCCTTCGGCGCCTCGGCAGCCTGGCGCATCCAACATATCGGGCAGGTGCTCAGTCTCGGCTACTTCGCCATAACGCTATTGCTGCTGTCGCGTGCGCTTGAACGCAGCTCGCTGATCTACGGCTTGGCAGCGGGCATCGTGGCCGGCTTCATGGTGCTTGGCCGCGATCAGGTCGCATTGCTCGGCGTCTATGTCCTGGCCGGGCTGGTGATCGCCGCCATTGCCATGGCCGACAGACCGCTGCGGGCCTTGCGCGCAAGCATCCTCCCGCTCCTCGCCGGGTCGCTCGGCGCCATCCTCGTCGCGACCGTTCCGATCCTGCTCACCGCCTTCCTGGCCCAGGAATCGAACCGCCCCGCCATCGATCTCATCGGTGCCGGAAAGGGTTCGTTGCACCCTGCATCCCTGCTCACCGGGCTGATTGCCAATCTCTATGGCGCGGCAGGGCCACTCGAGAACTTCTGGGGGCCGCCGAGTCCTGCCTGGGAACAGCGGTTCGGACCGCTCGATCTCTATCTCGCCCGCAACATGGGTGAGCTCTATCTCGGCTTCCTGCCGATGTTGCTGATCCTGACCGTCGGACTGGTGCGTGGCGCGCTGCTGCGGCGTGAGATCATCGCGATCGCCATCGCAGCGCTGCTGGTGCTGGTCTACGCACTCGGTCGCTACACACCCGGTTTCCGGCTGATCTTCGAGGCGCTGCCCGGCGTGAGTTTCTACCGGCGGCCGGCCGACGCGCTCTTCATCCTGGGGGCGCTGCTTGCGATCCTCGGCGGCTACCTGACCCATCTCGTCATGACCGACACGGCGCCACCGACGCGGCTCTGGCAGGTGCTCGTCGAGGCCGCGCTCCTGGCCGGCGCCCTTGGGCTTGCCGTCTGGCTCGCCTGGACCGTCGGACGTGTCGGTGTCGCGACGATCCCGCTCGTCACGGCGCTGCTCTGTGCCCTCTTGAGCGCGGGCGCACTGGTTGCGGCACGCGGACTCGCGCTGAGAGGGGCAACGCTGGCGGCCGCTGCCTTGCTGGCGGCGACGCTGACCGTGGATCTCTCCGTCAATAACGGTCCGAGCGAATCCACCGCCCTGCCCTCGCAGAATTATGACGTCCTGCGCGCCGACAGCACGAACGAGACGATTGCTCTGCTCAAGCGTGAGACGGCCCGCACCGCCGCGCCGGACCGCCGCGACCGCATCGAACTCGCTGGCATCGATTTCCACTGGCCCAACGCCAGTCTCGTCCATCAACTCGACAATACGCTCGGCTACAATCCCCTCAGGCTCGGTCTCTACAGCAAGGCCACGGGCGCGGGCGACCATGTCGCCTTGCCGGACCAACGCACGTTCTCACCGCTGATGCCGGGTTACCGCTCACCGCTCGCCGACATGCTCGGCCTGCGTTTCATCGCGACCGGCGTCCCCGTCGAACAGATCGACAAGACCCTGAAGCCTGGCGACCTCGTTCAGATCGCCAGGACGCGTGATGCCTATGTCTACGAGAACCCGCGCGCCTTGCCGCGCGTGCTGCTCGTCGAGAAGGCCGAGCGGGCCGATTTCGGCGCGATCCTGGCAAGCGGCCAATGGCCGGCAGGTTTCGACCCGAGAACCACGGTCCTGCTGGAGAGGGCCCCGCCGCCCGTGCCCGCCGGGCCGGTTCAGCCCGGCTCGGTCCGCATCGTCGATTACGGCACCACCGAAGTCGCTCTCGAGGCGGATTCACCGCGCGGCGGCTATGTCGTGCTCAATGATGTCTGGCATCACTGGTGGCAGGTCGAAGTCGATGGCAAGCCAGCTCAGTTGCTTCGCGCCAATGTCCTGTTCCGGGCGGTCGCTGTGCCGCCAGGCCGATCGAAGATCCGCTTCGTCTTCCGCCCCTTCGAGGGGCTCTACGCCGATATCGGAGCCTGGCTGAAGGCGCAGCGGGCGCCTCCGGTCTGAAGCGCGCTCAGGCGAGCGCGGCCATGGCCGCGACAGGCATGGCCGGTTGCCCGGCCAGGACGCGGGTGACACCGGCCGGGTCGACCTGTCCATCCAGGATCGTCTCTTCGCGATGGATGCCGCCGGCGACGAAGAGGCTGTCGAAGCCCATCATGCGAGCCCCAGCGAGATCGGTCCGCACCGCATCGCCGATCACCAGAACCTTGTCGGTTTCGATCGCTCGGCCGCCCCGAGCCTCCCGGGCCGCAGCAAGCGCCAGGTCATAGGCCGGACGATGCGGCTTGCCGGCCCAGGCGACCGAACCGCCAAGTTCCTCGTAAATCGTCGCAAGCGCTCCGGCGCAGGGCAGCAGATCCTCGCCGACATGCACGACGAGATCGGGATTGCCGCAAATGAAGGGAAGCTTGCGCGCCGCCAAGCGCGTCAGCAGCGGACGGTAATCCTCTGGTGTCTCGCGCCGATAGTCGTTCAGCTCCGTCGCAACGACGAGCTCCGCCTGCGCTTCGTCGACGAGACTGACATCGAGGCCCGCAAACACGGCCCGGTCCGCCTGCCAGCCGATATGATAGATTTGCCGCGTCGGGCTCGCTGCGATGAGCGCCTTGGTCACATCGCCGGAGGTCACCAGCCGATCCCAGGCCTCGCGCGGAACGCGCTTGTCGTCGAGAACGCCGGCAATCTGCTCCGAGGGACCGGGCGCATTCGAGAGCAGCACGACTGCCCCGCCACGCTGCCGGAACTTGATCAACGCATCGCAAGCGGGTTCGAGGGCCCAGACACCGTCATGCACGACGCCCCAGACATCGCTGATGAGCACGTCATAGCCGGCGAGCAGATCGCCGGCCTGGCTCAGGATCGGAACGTTCATCTCAATCAAGCCCTTGCCTCAACGGCCATCCGCGCCTCGACATCGGCGCGCCTTGGCAGCGGCGCGACTGCGCCATAACCCAGCGTGGAAAGTGCCGCCGCGACATTGGCGTAGGCGGCAGCGACAAAGGGATCGCCCGTGCGCACATATTCTGCGAGGAAGGCCCCGTCATAGCAGTCGCCGGCTCCGGTCGCATCGATGGCGTCGACCTTGATCGGCACGAAGCGCTGACGCCGCTCCGGCGTCGCAACCAGCGAGCCCTCGTGGCCCAGCGTGAGCGCGACAATCCTTGCGCCAAGGCCGAGATAGAAATCCGCGATCGCATCCGGCTCGCTCAGGCCGGTCAACTGGGTCGCGTCGTCAAAGCCTGGCAGCACGATATCGGCCATGGCGCAGGCCGCATGGATGATCGCTCGCGCCCGGGTCAGCGGCCAGAGCTTCAGCCTCAGGTTGGTATCGTAGGCCGTGGTGACGCCGCTCGCACGAGCCGCGGCAAAGGCCTCGAATACCGCATCGCAGGCACTTGCCGAAATCGCCTGGCTGATCCCCGATGCCTGCACCACCTTGGCCGACCGAACCAAGTCGAGCGGCAGGTCGCGCGGTCCGCAGAGGCTCGCGGCCGACCCCGCACGCAGATACGAGAACACGTGCCCGTTCGGTCCGTGATCGACGAAATAGAGCCCGGTCGGCGCGGTCGGATGGGTCGTGACATGGCTGTCATCGACGTTTTCCCTGGCCCAGAGCTCACGGAAGGAGCGGCCTGCGCTGTCATCCCCCAAAGCGCCGGCATAGGCGACGCTGGCACCCTGCCGCGCCGCGGCGATCGCGCAATTCGAGGTGTCCCCGCCATGTCCGAAGCGGAACGAACCGGCCTCGCCGCGGGTCGCATTGAACTCGCCCAGCGGCTCGCCGATGCAGAGAATATCGAGTGTCTTATCCGTCACGGCACCGTCTCAGGCCAGAGCTGTTGGACGCGGCGAAAAGCCTGCGCGCCTTCCTAAAGCATCAAGCGCCCAAGGTGGAAACGGTTTTCCGCGGGATTGCGCGCTATTCCGCCGCTTCCCGGCTCGGCGGCGGCGCCAGGAGCTGATCGGCGATCCGCACGATCTCCCGCCGCAGAGCGGCATTGTCGCTCCGCGCAGCCGGATCATCGACGGGCTTCGCCTCGCGTCGCAACTGGGACAGTTCCTGCTGGGTGCGCGCAAGCTCGGCTCGCACCTGAGCCAGTGCCCCGTGCAGGGTCTGCGCTTCCGCATGCTCGGTTTCAAACCGGGCATCCCGAGCCCGCAACTCGTTCTGGGCCTGCGCGACCTCTTCGGCGGCGCGCTGTTTTCTGGACGCGTTCATGGATTTCTCCTGCGCCAACTCCACTTCGAGTTCCTGCTTCATCCGCACCTGCTGGTCGCGCTCCTCCTCGACCTTGCGGGCGAGCGCCGCGAGACGACCAGCCTCCGCAGCGACCTCGACTGCGCCAGAATCAGCCGCCGCAAGGCCTGCCTCGGCTTGTACCGCGCGTGCGACCAGGGCGTCAGCGCGCAGTCTTTCGCTATCCCGATCGGTCGTCATCGCCTTGAGCGCGGCCGTCGCCTGATCGACGGCGCGCCGGCTCGCCGCGAATTGGGCTGCCAGCTCGCCGCGCTCTCCCTCGATCACCATGATGCGCGTGCGGCCTTCGACCTGCGCAACGCGATGAGCATCGCCTTCCTGGCGGGATTGCGCGAGCTCGGCCTCACGCTCCGCAAGCAGTGCCTGGGTCTGCTCGAGCGTCGCGCGCAATTCTGCCAGCTCTCCGGTGCGTGCATCGAGATCGGAGCCAGTGCCACGTAACGCAAGCCTGGCCTCGTTCAGGCTGTGCTCCAATGCACCTAGATCATGGATCCGCTGTTCGATCGTACCACTGGCCAGCGCCGCCGCTGCGATTTCCCTGGCCAGCGCGTCGCGGGTTTCGGAGAGATCGGTGCGCGTGGCCGCCAGATCGCCCTCGAGCCCGCTGATGCGTTCTTCGCGGGCACCGAGCTCCCGTTCGAGCCACCCGATCGCCATGTCGCGGCGGCCGAGCTCTTCCATCGCCCCAGCCCTTGCAGCGAACCCGCTTTCCGCCCGTTGCTCGAGAGCCCGCGCCTGCATCGCCAGTTCCGCCCGCAGATGGTCTCGATCGGCTGCGATCTCCGCCAGCGAGAGCGGGAACGCCGCCTCTGCCCGCTTGCGAGCCAGGCGGTCGGCCCGTCGGGCAAGCGCCGGCAATGCCGCCAGCGCCAGCAGAATGGCTGTCAGGAAGCCGAGCGTGACGAGCATGACGGCTTCGATCAATTCACCGGGCTCCGATCAGGAACGATTCCAAGAACGAAACCCTGCCATGACAACAGCGCCATGGCCAGCAAAACGAGCCCTCCCGGTCAGAACGGGTTCCAGGTCGCCTGCGGCGTGAACTTGAGATAGCCGAGATTGACGCCGAGCCGCCAGCCGACGCCGGTCCGGATCGGCACCAGCGTCACGCCCTCGGCTGCCATTGCAGTGAAGCCGAAGCCGCCGACAAAGTAGACCGAGCCGTCAATGCCGACGAAACGCTGGTAGAGCGCATCGACGACCGGCAGGTTGTAGACCAGCATCATGGTGCGAGCGCCTTCTCCGCCGAAGTCGAAGCCGACGGACGGGCCCTGCCAGAACACTTTCCGATCGCCGGCATTACGCGTGAACAGCGTGCCTTCGCCGAAGCGGAGGCCACCGACGAAGGCACCGGACGCCTCCTGGCCGAGAACATAGCCATTGGGTTCGCCCCAGCGCCGGACCGCCTCCTCGATCGTCAGCGCAAGTCCGCGCGAGACATTGCCAAAGAACTGATGACCGGAGCTGACGAGCTCGGTCTGGGAAAAGGACTGCGGATTCTGGCTCTGCGCCAGGACCGGCAGGCTGCTCAGTCCAAGAGTGGCCGAGACAACCGCACCGGCCAGAAGAGAACGGCGAGTGAGATCCATTGAGGAAACTCCGGGCTAGGCGTCGCATCCCGGCCGGGTGGCCGGATGCGCGGCGGGGCACGGCATCACGCGAATGCGCGACAATTCAGTAACCAGTTTGATACGCCCCAAGAGTATCCAACCCGTGAAGATTGCGCGGAGGTGCTTCCCCGTCGTCACCCAGCAAAGGAATCTGTGATGAAGGCCGTAAAATGGCAGCGCTGGATTTCGATCGCAGTCGGCGTTCTCGCCCTTGCCATCGCGGTCCAGCCGGTGCTGGCCCAGCCGGCGGCGCTGCCCCATGGCCTTCCGGAATTGCCTGCAATTGGCGAGGAAATGCAGCGCGACAGCCGTTCCGGGCTGGCATTGGGCGGATACGACCCCGTTGCCTATCAGGCAGAAGGTCGCGCGGTTTCCGGTCGCCCGGACTATGAGCTGATCTATGATGGCGCAGTCTGGCGCTTCAGCACGGCCAGCAACCGCGAAGCCTTTCGTGATTCGCCCGGCGTCTACGAGCCAGCCTTTGCAGGCTTCGACCCGCTCGCGGTAGCCGATGGACGTGTCGTTGAGACCGACCCGCGTCGCTTCGCGATCATTGGTTCGCGGCTCTTCCTCTTTCGAAGCGAAGAGAATAGGCGCCGCTTCACCCAGGAAACCTCCCTGCGCCAACTTGCGGAATCCAACTGGCAGCGCGTCAGCCAGCAGATCGCTCGCTGAAGCGTCGGCCCGAAAAACGAATTGCGGTTTTCGGACAAGCCGATGCGACCATGGAAGGTTAGGAGACCGGATACGATTATCCGGTCCTGTGATCTAACCTACGGTACCCGTCTGGCCGACAAGCGTCAGTTCCTTCGCAAGTGCGATCGCGCGCCCGGCCAATCCCTCATTGCTGGCCGCCACGAAGGACGGGTTGCGATAGTGCCGCTCGGCGCCGCCATAGCGCAGCACATTGCCGTCGAGCTGCCGGACGACACCGCCGGCTGCGGTCAAAATCGCGTCGCCGGCGGCAATATCCCATTCCATCGTTGTTCCTCCGCGGACATGAAGATCGGCCTCGCCACTGGCGATCAGGCCGAATTTCACCGCCGAGGACATCGGCATCTGTTCACTCTTGCACATCGCGCTGAGAACGCTGCTGCTGAGCGCGTCTCCGTGAAAGCGGCTGACTAGCACGACTGGACCGGTCGCCGGAGTGGGGCGGGCGACGATGCGTTGCGCCGCACCGAGCGTTGAGCCATCCGGCGCGATGGCCTGCGCAAAAGCATCTTCCCCCGCAAACCAGAGCCGCCCGATCTCCGGCGCGGCGATCGCCCCCGCGATCGGCCGCGTGCCGCTGATGATGGCGATAGCGACACAGTAGCTGCCACCAGCCGCCAGGAATTCGCGCGTGCCATCCAGCGGGTCGAGCAGGATGAAAACGGGGGCAGGCTGAGCGGTTTCGACGCTCTCTTCGCTGATCACGGGGAAATCCGGCAGCAGCCGCGCGAGGGCCGCCTTCGCGGCGTGATCGGCGGCGAGGTCAGCAGAACAGACGGGCGAACCGTCCGCCTTGCTCCGCACATCCCTTGCAGCGCGCATGGCCAAAAGCACGGCGCCGCTGAGGCGCGCCGCCTCGGCCAGCTTCTCAGCCAGCGCATTGCGGTCGGAAAGGCGCGGATCATCGGGCGCTATCATGCGGATTGGGCGCCCATTCGCTGTTCTGCTGGCCAAAACACAGTTAACCACATGCAAACCAAGATCGCCTCATACCTTATCCTATCGGCGCTTCATTTGCCATGAGCGCGCCCCGAAACGCTGTTCCCAGGACATCTGCCATGACCGACATCTCGCTCGAGCCGCTCGATCTGGCTGCGCTTCTTTGCAGCCGGGTCTGCCATGACGTGATCAGCCCGGTCGGCGCCATCGTCAACGCGCTCGAGGTTCTGGAGGAAGACGATCCCTCGATGCGCGATTTCGCACTCGAGCTGATCAAGAAGAGCGCGCGCAGCGCGTCCGCCCGCCTGCAATTCGCCCGGCTTGCCTTCGGCGCGGCGGGATCGGCAGGCGCGATGATCGACCTCGGCGATGCCGGCACGGTCGCGAATGGCTTCCTGAACGATGACAAGCTCTCGCTCGACTGGGAGGCCCCGCGCGCGTTGCTGCCGAAGAATCAGGTCAAGCTCGTGCTCAACCTGCTGATCCTCGCGACGCAGGCGGTGCCGCGCGGCGGACGTCTCGTCGCCCGCACCACCTTGGAGGGCGAGCAGGGCAGCTTCCATATCACCGCCACCGGTTCTCATGCCCGCATTCCGGCCCATGTCGAGGAACTGCTCGCCGGCCGCTCCGAGACGGGCACGATCGACGCCCACGCCGTGCAGCCGCTTTACGCCGGCATGGTCGCCCGCGCGGCCAATATGAAGGTCGCTTTCGCCATCGACGGCGACACCGTAACGATCACGGCCGACAAGGCGGACTGAGCCATTTCGGCCGAGAGCGCAGGAACATCGCGCTTTCAGTCCTGTCTCAACCGATCATAAACCCTTCCGCTGCATAGATGGGCGCTGCATTGTTGCGTGGGTAATGGTCTTCGGCATGGACGAATTGCTCCAAGAGTTCCTTGGCGAGACTGGCGAGCATCTCGACACCGTCGACAGGGAGCTCGTGCGCTTCGAGCAGGAGCCCAATAATCGCGACATCCTGCGCAACATCTTCCGGTTGGTTCATACCGTGAAGGGCACGTGCGGGTTCATTGGCCTGCCGCGCCTCGAAGCCCTGACGCATGCGGCAGAATCCGTGATGGGCCAGTTCCGCGACGGCGCAACCGTGAACGCAATCGCGGTGACCGCGATTCTGGAAACCATCGACCGCATCAAGGAGATCATGGCGGAGCTGGCCGACAAGGGCCAGGAGCCAACCGGCAGCGACGAGATCCTGATCCGCGAATTGCAGGCGCTGGCCGACCAGGCCAAGAAGGAGCTGGCACAGTCCCCTTCGGTCAACCCATCGGATCCGGTCGCCGCCTACCTGGCCCGGCACGCTCTGTCCGCGACCGATGACGGCCTCGACCTCGTCTTCCAGAGCGCACCCGGACCGCAGCGCGGACCGGACGGGCGCATCGAAAGCGCGGCCCGCCACGACGCTGCCGCCGAAGACGCCTCCCCCCGCGAGAGCCGCTCGGCGGGCCCGGCGAGCCTGCGCGTCAATGTCGACACGATCGAGCATCTGATGACGATGGTCTCGGAGCTCGTGCTGACCCGCAACCAGTTGCTCGAAATCTCGCGTCGCCAGGATGACGCCGCGCTCAAGGCGCCGCTCCAGCGTCTGTCCCTGATCACCGCCGAACTGCAGGACGGGGTGATGAAGACCCGCATGCAGCCGATCGGCAATGCCTGGTCGAAGCTGCCGCGCATCGTGCGCGACCTCAGCGGCGAACTCGGAAAGCGCATCGAGCTCGTCACCGAAGGCGCCGATACCGAGCTCGACCGGCAGATCCTCGACCTGATCAAGGACCCCTTGATCCATATGGTGCGCAACTGCGCCGATCACGCGATCGAGCCACCTGCCGACCGTGTCGCCGCTGGCAAACCGGCCCACGGCACCATTCGCCTCGCCGCCTATCACGAGGGCGGCTCGGTCACCATCTCCATCTCGGACGATGGGCGCGGCCTCGACTTCGAGCGCATTCGCCGCAAGGCACTGCAGCAAGGTCTTGCCCATGAGGGCGAGATCGAGCGCATGAGCGAAGCGCAGCTCAGCCGCCTGATATTTCATCCCGGTTTCTCGACCGCGGAAAATGTCACCGCGATCTCCGGGCGCGGCGTTGGCATGGACGTGGTCAAGTCTAATATCGACGCCATTGGTGGGTTGATCGACATCGCCAGCACGGTGGGTGCCGGCACCACATTGACCATCAAGATCCCGCTCACCCTCGCTATCGTCGCAGCCCTCATCGTGGCCTGCGGCGAACAGCGCTTCGCCATCCCCCAGATCGTCGTGCGCGAGCTCGTCCGCGTGAAGGCCGGGGCCGATCACCGCATCGAGCAGATCAACGGCACACCTGTCCTGCGGCTGCGTGGCCGATTGCTGCCGATCATCGCACTTGCCGGATTGCTGAACGCCGGTCCCGCGGCAGCAGATGACGGGTTCATCGTGGTGACACAGATCGGCGAACGTCAGTTCGGCATTCTGGTCGACACCGTGTTCCACACCGAGGAAATCGTCGTCAAACCGATGTCGACGAAGCTGCGTCACATCCCGATCTTCTCCGGCAACACCATCCTAGGCGATGGCGCGGTCGTGTTGATCGTCGACCCCAATGGCGTCGCCAGCCTCGTCGGAGCGACGACCTCTGCCGATGCCCCCGAGCAGAACGCGGCCAACGGCCACTCCCCTGTCGGTGAGCGAACGACCATGCTGGTGTTTCGCGCCGGTGCCGACAGCCTGAAAGCCGTGCCGCTCTCGCTCGTCACACGCCTGGAAGAGGTCGAGGCAGAGCGGTTCGAGATCAGCGGCGGGCGCGTGCTGTTGAACTATCGCGGCCGTCTGATGCCGATCATCCCCGTCGGCGAGACACAGGTGAAGAGCAAGGGCCTGCAGGCACTCGTCATCATCGCGGAAGGCGAGCTGACCATGGGCCTCGCCGTCGACGCGATCGTCGACATCGTTGACGAGGTTCTCGATGTCGAGTTGCAGGCCATGCTCGACCAGGGTGCCGTCGGGTCGGCGATCATCAGGGGGCGCGCCACCGAGATCCTCGATCTGGCGCACTACCTGCCCAAGGGCGATCCGAACTGGTTGCGGGCCAGCCGCCGCGAAGGCGTGTCCAGCAGCGCGCATGTCCTGATGGTCGAGCCTTCCGAATTCCTGCGCGAAATGCTGGCCCCCGTCCTGAAGGCCGCAGGACTTCGCGTCACACTGGCCGCCGATATCGCCAGCGCCCGCCAGCATGTCGTCGCCGGCGGGCTCAACGGCGTGTTGATCGACCTCGACCGCTACGCCGAAGCAGCGCTCGGCTTTGCGGCCGAACTGCGTGACGGCGAAGACGGCGATGCATTCCGGATCCTCGGCATGACGACCTTCGCCACCCCGGAGCTCTATGCACTCGCAACGCAGGCGCGCATGGACGCCATCGTTGCGAAATTCGATCGCCGTGCCTTGCTCGCCGAGCTGGCGGACAACCGCTCCAGACTGAGGCAGGCGGCATGAACTCAAAGCAGAGCAACGCACGTCCCGCCCCTGACGCGACGGGCTTCACGGAATCCCTCGACTACGTCACCGTGACCATTGGCGAGCAGTTGCTCGGGCTCCCGATCGGCCGCGTGCAGGACGTCTTCAATACCAGCCGCATCACGCCGGTGCCGCTGGCCCCGCCCGAAATCATCGGCCTGCTCAACCTGCGCGGGCGCGTGGTGACCGCACTCTGCCTGCGCAAGCGGCTCGGCCGGGAGCCCCTTTTGGGCGCAGCCACGGAGTTGGTTGCGGTGGGGATCGATCATGGTGGAGAGGCCTACGCGCTGATCGTCGACGCGGTCGGCGAGGTGATCCGTCTCGATCACTCCACGCTGGAGCCCGTGCCGGTCCATCTCGACCGCGCCTGGGCCTCCCTGGCAGCCGGCGTTCACCGCCTCGAAGACCGCCTTCTCGTCGTGCTCGACATCGACGCAGTGCTGAAGATCGACCTGCCTTTGGCTGCCTGAGCCGCGGCCCGCCCATTCTGGAGAATGACCATGAAATATTGCCTCGTCGTCGATGACTCAGCGGTGATCCGCAAGGTCGCACGCCGCATTCTCGAGGGTCTCCAGTTCCGAATCGCAGAAGCCGAGGACGGCGCCCGGGCGATCGATGCCTGCAAGGGCGAGATGCCGGACGCTGTGCTGCTGGATTGGAACATGCCGATCATGGACGGCTATGATTTCCTGCGCACCCTACGGCAGATGCCAGGCGGCAAACGGCCCAAGGTCGTCTTCTGCACGACCGAGAACGACATTGCCCATATCGCGCGCGCCATGCACGCCGGCGCCGACGAATACATTATGAAGCCGTTCGACAAGGAGATCGTCGCCTCCAAGTTCCATCAGGTCGGCCTGCTGTGACACGTCGCGCCGCGGCCCGTGCCGTCGCGGCCCATTTCTCGGCGGGCCATTGGTGGCCCACCCAGCCAGCCCTGCACTCGACGCACAGGGGTCGTGCCGAATGATGAGCCCCCGCTCATCCAGCCATGGCAGAACAGCCATACGTCCGAAGACCGTCGTCATCGCCGACGACTCCGTCGTCGTGCGCGGGCTGTTCGCACGCTGGCTCGGCGAGAGCGGCCAGTTTCACGTCGTCGCGGTGGCAGGCGACGGTGAGACGGCCGTGGAGCATGCCACGCGTTACCACCCGGATATCATGGTCCTCGACCTCGACATGCCCGGCCTCGACGGTCTTGCAGCACTGCCCCAGATCGTCAGGGAGAGCCCGAAGACTGCCGTCCTGCTGGCCACGACGCTGACGGAACGCAATGCCCGGCTCGCCCTGCAGGGCATGACCATGGGCGCCATGGACGTGCTACCCAAGCCCGAAAGTCGCGCCGGCATGACGCTGTCGCTGGATTTCCGGAGCGAATTCCTGCTCAAGCTCAGCAGCATCGCACAATCCTCGCACGAGGCGTTGCTGCCTTTCAGCGAAGTCCCGCCTGAGCCGGGTCTGCCGAGCGGCATCATGGATCTCAGGCCGCTGATCTCGATGATGCCGCGCTACCTCGTCATCGGCGCCTCGACAGGCGGCCCCCGCGCCGTGGCCAAGGTCCTCACCGATATTGGCGATGGCCTCCAGGACCTGACGACGCTCGTCGTCCAGCATATGCCTCCGCTTTTTACGGCGTCCTTCGCGGAACAGCTCTCCGGACAGATCGGTGTCAGGGCACGCGAGCCTTTCGATGGCGAAAGACTGAGCAGGGGCACGGTCTATATCGCGCCGGGAGGACGCCATCTCGGCATCGATCGCAGGCTCGGCCATATCGTCGCGAGCATCGGCGACGGGCCGCCGGTACGCTTCTGCAGACCCGCCGTCGATGTGCTCTTCAGCGAAGCTGCCAATCACCTCGGTCCGGCCGCGCTCGGCCTGGTGATGACCGGGATGGGCAGTGACGGCACGGATGGCGCGGGCGCATTGCGCCGCGCCGGCGCCGCCGTAATCGCACAGGATGAAACGTCGAGCACGATCTGGGGCATGCCAGGCTCCGTCGTGCGCGCCCGCCATGCCAGCACCGTTGTCGCGCTCGACGGCATCGGCCTCGCCATTCGTGCGCTGGTGCGTGGAGGATCCTCGGCATGACGGAGGCCGATTTCGACTTCCTGCGCACGCTGCTGCACCTACGCTCGGGTCTCTCCCTCAGCACCGAGAAGCGCTACCTCGTCGAGAGCAGGCTCGGCATCCTCTGCCGAAAGCGAAATATCGCGGGGCTCGGTCCGCTTGTGCAGCGCCTCAGGCTCGAAGGCGACCGCGGCCTGGAGAATGCCGTCGTCGAGGCGATGACCACCAACGAGACCCTGTTCTTCCGCGACCGGACCCCATTCGATCTGTTCCGCAATGTGATCCTCCCCGAGAAACTCGCTGCGAATGCGGCCCACCGCTCCCTGCGGATCTGGTGCGCCGCAGTTTCGACCGGACAGGAAGCCTATTCCCTTGCCATGATCCTGGATGAGATGGCGGCGCAGCTGGCGGGCTGGAGGATCGAGATCGTCGGAACCGACATTTCCGCCGAAGTCCTGGAGCGCGCCCGTGGCGGGCTCTACACCCAGTTCGAGATCCAGCGCGGCCTGCCGATCCAACTCCTGCTGAAGCACTTCCGGCAGGAAGGCGACAAGTGGCGCATCTCGGAGCAGATTCGCGCGATGGTCGAGCTGCGGCAGCATAACCTGCTCGATTCGAGCGGCCATTTCGGCCTCTTCGACGTGATCCTCTGCCGCAACGTGCTGATCTATTTTGACGTTCCGACCAAGGCGCGGGTGATGGCCGCACTGGCCCAGCGGCTCGCCCCGGATGGAGCCTTCCTGCTTGGCGCCGCAGAGACGGTGATCGGGATCACCACCAGCATCGTTCCGGACAAGCAGCATCGCGGCCTCTACCGCGACGGCCGCTCCGGCAAGGCTCAGTCGCCCGGTCTCGGCTACCCCTTCGACCGGCCGCGTCCGCTGCCCACGGCCGGCTCCCGCCTCTGATCATCGGACTGGATACCGTATCCGGTCGATGATCGAACCTTCTGTGCTTGCATCGGCTTGCCCGAAAACCGCAATCGACTTTCGGGCCGATGCTTTAGGCCGCTGCCGCCATAAACAAAAACCCCGCCTCTCGGCGGGGTCCCGTCAACCTGTCGTGTACATCCGACGATCAGGCTGTATCTCTTGTCGCATCCGATCGTGACGACCGGATGACACCGATCACGCCGGAATGCGTTCCTCGACATCGTTCGGCTCGCGCAGCACGTAGCCGCGGCCCCAAACGGTTTCGATGTAGTTCTTTCCGTCCGACGCATTGGCGAGCTTCTTGCGGAGCTTGCAGATGAAAACGTCGATGATCTTGAGTTCCGGCTCGTCCATGCCGCCATAGAGATGGTTCAGGAACATCTCCTTGGTCAGCGTCGTGCCCTTGCGGAGCGAAAGCAGCTCCAGCATCTGGTATTCCTTGCCCGTCAGGTGCACGCGGGCGGCATCGACCTCGACGGTCTTGGTGTCGAGATTGACGACGAGATCGCCGGTGGTGATGACCGACTGCGCATGGCCCTTCGAGCGGCGCACGATGGCGTGGATGCGCGCGACAAGCTCGTCCTTGTGGAAGGGCTTGGTGAGATAGTCGTCGGCGCCGAAGCCGAGGCCCTTCACCTTGTCCTCGATGCCGGCAAGACCGGAGAGGATCAGGATCGGCGTCTTCACCTTCGCGACGCGAAGGGAGCGCAGCACCTCATAGCCCGACATGTCCGGCAGGTTCAGGTCGAGGAGGATGATGTCGTAATCGTAGAGCTTGCCGAGATCGACACCCTCTTCGCCCAGATCGGTCGTATAGACGTTGAAGCTCTCTGATTTGAGCATCAACTCAATGCTCTGGGCGGTTGCGCTATCGTCCTCGATCAGCAGAACCCGCATGTCACGTCCCCAATTTCGCCCCGAGGCAAGCTCGACCACATTCTCATCCGAACCCTCATGGCTCTGGACGACCAGGCGCTTGCCCGATGAAACGCCACGCGACACGCTACTGGGAAAATGGTTAACAAACCGTGATTCCCGAGCGCAAGCGCTTCCAGGGAGAAAGTGAACGATCCTTGTCGAGGTGAGTCGAAATTGACACGGATCGGGAGACCTTCGCCCGCGAAATCGCCTTTCGCGGAGGACTGTTCCGAGGAACAGGGACAAAAAGCCCCTGCAACACGACACAGCCTCGATGCACAGTGTTAATCACAGAGGTAAATGAAAGATTGACGGGACGGGGAATGAGTGGCGCAAAGCACGGTATAGACAGGTTATCCGACCTCGCCGCCACAATCGGTAACCTCGATGCGGTAACGACATTCGGCCGGGTGACGGGCGTGCGTGGCCTGATGGTCGAGGTCTCCGGACCGATCGGCGCCATGAGCCTTGGCGGACGCATCGAGATCGAGATCGCGCCGGGAACGCGTGTCCCCTGCGAAGTGATCGGCTTTTCCGGCGAAAAGGCGCTGGTGATGCCCTATGGCGGCCTCGACGGTGTCCGCCGCGGCTGCCCCGCCTATGTGGACAAGGCAGCCCCGGGCATCCGGCCGACCAATGCCTGGCTCGGCCGGGTTGTCGATGCGCTCGGAAGACCTGTGGATGGCGGCCCGCCCCTGCCTCAGGGAGAACATCTTTGCGCCTTCCGCGCCGACCCGCCCCCCGCGCATGCACGCCGCCGCGTCGGCTCCCCGCTCGATCTCGGCGTCCGCGCCCTCAACGCCTTCCTGACCTGCTGCCTTGGCCAGCGCATGGGTATCTTCGCCGGCTCGGGCGTCGGCAAATCGGTTCTTCTTTCCATGCTGGCCCGCTACGCACGCGCCGATGTCAACATCATCGGGCTCGTCGGCGAGCGCGGCCGCGAGGTCCAGGAGTTTCTGCAGGACGACCTCGGCCCGGAAGGCCTGGCGCGCTCCGTGGTCGTGGTCGCCACCTCCGACGAGCCCGCGCTGATGCGCAAGCAGGCCGCTCTCACCACCCTCACCTTGGCCGAGTACTTCCGCGACCAGGGCGCGCAGGTGATGTGCCTGATGGACTCGGTCACGCGCTTTGCCATGGCGATGCGCGAGATCGGCCTTGCCGCCGGCGAGCCGCCAACCACCAAGGGCTATACGCCGACCGTCTTCGCCGAGTTGCCGCGCCTGCTCGAACGCGCCGGTCCTGGCATCGGCGAAGGTGCCATCACCGGTCTGTTCACCGTGCTGGTCGATGGTGGAGACCATGACGAACCTGTCGCCGACGCGGTGCGCGGCATTCTCGACGGCCATATCGTCATGGAACGCTCCATTGCCGAGCGTGGGCGCTACCCGGCGATCAACGTGCTGAAATCCGTGTCGCGCACCATGCCGCGCTCCTGCGACCCCTCCTACTATCCCGTCGTCCAGAAGGCCCGCGCGACACTCGCGACCTATTCCGACATGGAGGAGCTGATCCGGCTTGGCGCCTATCGCCAGGGCGCATCGGCAGAGGTCGACGAGGCCATCCGCCTCAACCCTCAGCTCGAAGCCTTCCTGAAACAGGCCAAGGACGAGGCGACGTCACTGGGGGAAGGCTACGCCAGGCTCGCAGCCATCATGGCGAGCTGACGCGGCGCACGAGGATCAGCATCGCCGCCAGCGCGCCGGTCTGGATCACCGCCGAGATCATCAGCGTCGCGCTGCTGCCAAAGCGCTCGATCATCACCGCAAAGAGCAGCGGCGCGGCTGCGAAAGTCAGGTTCTGCGGAACCGTCAGACGCCCGAGCATGGTCGCAAAGCCGCGCCGGCCGAACAGCGAGAGCGGCAAGGTGGCGCGAGCCACGGCAATGACGCCCATGGCAGCGTTGAAGGCAGCGACGAAGACGATGGCCGAAAGCGCGGCTCCTGACGCCAGCGCCATGTAGAGGCAGGAGAGCGGCCCGAGCACAAGGCCGACCAAGGCCACACGCTCGACAGCGAAGCGTTCCCCGGCCAGGACGTCGACCAGACGGGCCACAAGCGTTGCAAGCCCGCCTAGCGAAGCGATCGTGACCGCCGTGGTGCTGGTCAGTCCGGAATTCTCCAGCAGGCCGATGAGGTGGAGCGGCAGCCCCCAGGAGACCAAGCCGCTTGCGGAGAAGGCGAACGCCAGCAACCAGAAGATCGGGCGACGCTCGTGCGCAGGCACCCTGCCCTCATCGGCAGGCGGAGCCGCCGCTGTCGGGCCGGAAGCGGGTGCGTGAGGCGTTGTCACCGGGATGGCGAGATGGATCGGCAGCACGATCACGATCTGGATCGCGGCGAAGATCAGCAGGGCCGCGCGCCAGCCATAGGCAGCGCAAAGGGCTGCCGAAAGCGGCCAGAACACGCTTGAGGCAAGGCCCGTGGCAAGCATCATCACGCCGATGACGCGTCGTGTTCGCGCGCCCATCAGTTGCGCGACCGTGACATTGCCGACATTGGCGAGCGTCAGCGAGTGACCGATACCGATGACGAACCAGGTCGCGAGATAGCTGATCGGCCCCTGTGCCGCCGCGAGCAAGGCCAAGCCCAGTGCGCAGATGATAGCCCCGGCACACATGGCACGCCGCGTTCCGCGACGATCGAGATGTCGCCCGACCATTGGCGCGACCACCGCACCGGTCACGAGCAGGATGGTGATGCCTCCGAAGACGATCTCCCCGCTCATCCCGAGATCTCGATCGAGATAGGCGGCAAGGACCGACGGCGCGTAATAGGTCGATCCCCAGCCGATAATGCGGGTGAGAGCGAGGCCGCAGAGCAGCGGCCAGTGCTCCGGAAGGCGTGATGAGGCGAGCAAGGGAAGGCGATCCGGGAGGGAAAGACGGGCGAACGCCCTGATAACTGCGCAGACTCTATAGGGGACACACAGCGTACGGCAGCAGCAGCGACGCGGGCTCAATATGCGTCGAAAGCGGGCGGCCTCGGTAAGAAACGGTCAACCTCCTTGCGCCATTGTCCTTTTCGTCTCGCGGATCAAGTTCCGGCGGCGAACCGAGGGGTCGGGGAGCCGCCATGCGTAACCAGGAGTTGGACACGACATGAAGTCGCGAGAGACCCTCTTGCGTCTCAAACGCTTCCAGGTGGACGAAAAGCGTCGCCGGGTAAGCCAGATTGAGATGATGATTGCGGATTTCCATCGCATGGCGACCGATCTGGATCGTGAGATCCAGAGCGAGGAGACACGGGCCGGTATCTCCGACCCTGCTCATTTCGCCTACCCGACCTATGCCAAGGCAGCGCTCGGGCGCCGCGACAACCTGCGGCAGTCGGCGGATAATCTGAAGGGCCAGCTCGACGAGGCCAAGGCTGAGCTTCAGGAAGCCTTCGAGGACATGAAGAAGGTCGAGATTCTCGACGATCGCGAGCGTGCTTCCGAGCGGGCCGCCGAAGCAGCGCGCGACCAGTCGATGATGGATTCGATCGGGCTGCGCTCACGCGCCTGACCGTCTGGCTTCAGGGATCTTGCACGAAAAAGGGGCGGGAGGCCGTTAGCCTCCCGCCCCCCTTTTTCATTCGATCACCGGATGATGCCGCACGGAGTCGCGCGGCATATGCCCTGCCAGCCGCGGATCATCGTCGACCTCGACGCTGCGCTTGAAGACCGTGAACCCCGAGCGCTGATAGAATTCAGGGGCGCTCTGATGATCGAGCGTGCAGGTGTGTACCCAGAAGCGCGAAATCGGCTGGGCCCAGGCCCGTTCCAGCGCCCGATTCATCAACCAGCGGCCGGCTCCGCGGCCCAGCACGGTTTCGTCCAGCCCGAAAAAGCTGAGCTCTCCCTCTTCCGCCACGCGGAAATCAAGCTCCAGCAATCCAACGTCGCGGCCATCGGCCCGAACGGCGAAGAACTCGACGGCTGGATCCGCCAGGATCGCCTCGATCTCCGCCACGGGCTTGACCAGCCGGCTGAACCACATCCAGCGCTCACCGAGCACACGGTAGATCGCGAGATAGCGCGTGACATCGTCTCTCCCGATCGGCTCGAGGGAGAAGCCCGAAAGGCCGGGCGGATCGGCCCGCTTGGCCGGCGGCGCAAACATCTCGAGAGATGTGACGATCGCCGCGATCTTGCCGGGCGGAAGGTCGGTGATGCCGGTCAGGCTGATGGGAATGCTGTCGCTCATGATCCTGTCTGCGGTACGTTGGCCGTGAGGCAGACGCTCGAAGCCTGCGCCGTCGAGGCTGCCGGATATCGCCGCGATCATGACATGATCCCGGGTGAAAGATCAGTTCGTACGGTGCATGGCCCATTCCCACCTGGAGAAGCTGTGGCGCGCCGCTTCAAACGAATGAGGATTCTTTTCGATGACCAGACGTGTAAAGCTGAAGCTCGCCGCCGCTCTCTTCGGCATCGCGGCACTGGGCGGTGTCGCCGTTGCGCAGCAGCACCAGGGTCACGGCGCCATGCAGGGCTCGGCGACCGGCGTCGCGGACACGCCGGCGACAGCCGCCTACAAGGCGGTCAATGACAAGATGCACAAGGACATGGCGACCTCCTTCACCGGCGACGCCGATGCCGATTTCGTGCGTGGCATGATTCCGCATCATCAGGGCGCCATCGACATGGCCAAGGTCGTGCTTGCTCATGGCAAGGACCCGGAAATCAAGAAGCTGGCCACTGAGGTCATCTCCGCCCAGGAGAAGGAGATCGCCTTCATGCGGGACTGGCTGAAGAAAAACGGAAAATAGGCCGTCCGTGCGGCCTGGCGCGGGCAACGCCGCTTGCCCTCGCCCTCCCTCGCTGGCACACAGGCGAAGGTTCGCTCCGGCCGGCTATCCAGGCCTTCCCCTGCGCGCCGCGACACCGCCTTCGACGCCTCCTCGCAGCCTGCCGGTTTCATGAAACGCTATCTCGACTATCTCTGGCCGCTCATCGGTCTCGTCGCGGTCGTCTGGTCGGTCGAGTTGCTCTGGGACAAGCTCAAGGCCGAGGCCGGCACGGATGCCGCCGTCCAGGCATTGCTGGAGCAAGGAACCCTCTGGCAAAACATCAAGATCATTGCGGCCGGCATCGGCCAGAAGATCGCCTTGATCTCCCCGGACGCCTTCCTGCACGCAGCCCTCGCAACGCTCGTCGCTTACGCTGCGCTGGCCTGGTATGACCGCATTGCCTTGATCCATCTCGGCAAGGAGAAGGGCATCTCCTGGCCCTATATCGCGCTTTGTTCCTTCGTGACCTATGCGCTCTCGCACAATATCGGCGCCTCGGTCTTCTCGGGCGGCATGGTCCGGTTCCGCGCCTATACCGCGAAGGGCCTAACAACGGCCGATGTCGCGGTTCTGGTGGCGCTCTGCTCCTTCACCTTCGCCTTCGGAACCATTCTGCTGCTTGGGCTCGTCCTGATCGGGGAGCCTCAGATCCTGCGCCCGCTCGGCCGGCTTTCCCACTGGTTCACCCTCGGCGATGCGACTGCCCGGCTGATCGGCTTCGGGCTGCTCGCCTTCGTCGGGCTCTACACGGTCGGCTCCTGGCTGAAGTTCAGGCCGCTCAAGATCGGCAAGTTCGAGTTGATCTATCCCCGGCTGCCGGTAGTTGCGCGGCAATATCTCGCTGCGCCTCTGGAACTGATGGGTGCCGCCGGCATCATCTATTTCGCGCTGCCCGATCAGGGAAACCCCGGCTTCTTCATCGTGCTCGGCGCCTTCCTCCTTTCCTTCTCGGCCGGGCTACTCAGCCAGGTACCGGGCGGGGTCGGCGTGATGGAAGCGGTCTTCCTCGCGGTCATGCCGGGCGTGCCGGCACCGGCTGTCTTTGCGGCCCTGCTGATCTGGCGGCTGTTCTACCTGATCCTGCCGCTGGTGATTTCGCTGCCGATCGTGCTGGCCTTCGAGCGCAGCCAGCTCAGGAAGAACACCCGCATCGCACCCCCTCCCTGACAAGCATGATGCCGAACGCGGGAACCGGCTTTCGGGTAGCATCAGGCGCTAGACCATGGCCTCAGCGTCTGAGCGCGATCGCAGCTGCGCCGAACATCAACACCGCGCCGATTGCCTCGGACAGGCCGAATGGCTCGTGCAGCACGACAACTCCGGCTGTGACAGCGATGGCCGGGCTGACGAAGGCATAGAGCCCGGCATGGAAGGCGCCCCAGTCGCGCAGCAGCCGCATGTAGATGGTGAAGCCGATCAGCGAGCCGCCAATCACCAGGACGGCAACGGCGGGCCAGACCGGCCACTCTCCGAGCGCGCGCATATCAGCAAGCGTGACGGGCTCGACAGCGAACGAGACGGCCGCAAGGCCGAGCGCACCAATGACCGTCTGCCAGCCGGCCAATGTCAGCGTCGGCATGGTGCCGGCGATCCGCCGCGTCAACACGGCGCCGAAGCAGTAGAGCAACGTGCCAAAGGCCACGGCCGCCAGCCCCCAGATCTCCATCGGATCGCCATGCGCCGCGCTCCAGCCGCTGGAGGCGCGCGTCGCGAACAGAAAACAAAGCCCGATGAGCCCAAGCACGATGGCCGCGATGCGCTGGCCGGTGATCCGCTGCCCCTCGATCAAGCGGCTCGCGATCAGCGTATAGATCGGGATCGTCGCGAGATTGACGATGGCGGCGAGCCCCGACGGTGCATGCGCGGTCCCCCAGAACAGGAAGGTGTAGTTGCCGGTATTCACCAGGAGTGCGGTGATCAGCAGGCGCCGCCGCGCTGCGGGTGGAACGGCGAGAAGATCGCGCCCGGCCCAGAGCAGCATCAGGACACCAGCGATCGAGAACCGTGCCGCTGCAAGGAAGATCGGCGGAACATGGGCCGAGCCGATCTTGACCGGCAGGAAGGTCAGCCCCCAGACCAGACACATCAGGGCGAAGTAAAAGGCGTTGCGCGACATGCCCCGGTCCTTAGCGATGCGGAAACGGCAGGGCCAATGCCGGATTGGCGACGGCTGCAGGGGCGCGACGCAAGCGGGCGTCCTGCGCTTCCGCGCCGTCTGTCATGGGTTGCACTCTGAACGATCTACTATAGAAGAATCAACGCTATGATAATGGACGATTTGACGTCAAGGCTTGCCGAACGCATGCGCATCGAGCGGGAAAGCCGCGGCTGGAGCCTGAGCGATCTCGCCGACAAATCCGGGGTGTCCCGCGCGATGATCAGCAAGATCGAGCGGGGAGAAGCGAGCCCGACCGCTGTCCTCCTCGGCCGGCTTTCCGGCGCCTTCGGGTTGACCTTGTCGAACCTTCTGGCGCGAGCCGAGACGCCGAGCGAGTTTCTCCGACGCTGCGCGGATCAACCATTCTGGCGCGATCCCGAAACCGGCTTCACTCGGCGCGCCATTTCGCCGGCTGGCGAAGCGGGCATTGAGCTGGTCGATGCCGAGTTGCCGCCCAGTGCACGCATCTCGTATCCCGCAAGCTCCTACGCGTTCATCAGGCAGCAGATCTGGGTCCAGTCCGGCACGCTCGACTTTCGCGAAGGCGAGACGATGAAGCGTCTCCAGGCTGGCGACTGCCTTGAGCTGGGGGCGCCCAGCGATTGCAGCTTCTGCAATCCCGGACCGGAACCGGTGCGCTATCTCGTTGTCGTCGTGCGCCGCTGAAGCCGGCTCAGACGCTTCCAACCGTCTTCAGCCGGACGCGGGGATGGATTTCCCCCTGCGACAGTACGGGTGTCTCGCGGCGGAAGCGCTCGATGATCTGGCGCACGAACGGTCGTGCCATGCCGGAGGTGACCAGCGCCGGCATCTCGCCGATACGCGCCGCGTCCTCGAACTTGTCGCGGACCTGATGCACGAATTCCTGCAGGCGCGAGGGCTGCATGGCCAGATGCCGGTCCTCGCCCTGGCCGACGATCGACTCGGCAAAGATGCTCTCCCAGGCCGGCGAGAGCGTGATGATCGGCAAATGCCCCTGCTGGTTCGAGAACTGGGCACAGATCTGCCGGGCCAGCCGCACCCGGACATGTTCGGCGATGTCGCGCGGGTTCTTGATGCCGCCGGCGACTTCGGCGATGCCTTCGACGACGGTGGCGAGATCGCGGATCGAGATGCGCTCCGCGAGCAGCAGCTGCAGCACGCGCTGGATTCCCGTGGTCGAGATCTGGCTCGGCACGATCTCCTTGACGAGGTCGGCATGGTCCTTGGGCAATTCGCGCAGCAGTTTCTGCACTTCGCCATGCGAGAGCAGCTCCGGCATATGCGACTTCAGCACTTCGGTCAGATGCGTCGAGATCACCGTGGCGGCATCGACCACGGTGAAGCCGCGCAGCTGCGCCTCATCCTGCAGTGACGCGTCGATCCAGGTGGCAGGCAGGCCGAAGGTCGGCTCCAGCACGTTGTGGCCGGGCAGATTCACGCTGCCGCCCATCGGGTCCATGGCCATGAACTGGCCGGCATAGACGATGCCGTGCCCCGCATCGATCTCCTTGATCTTGATGTAGTAGTGGTTCGCTTCGAGCTGGACGTTGTCAACGATGCGCACCGCCGGCATCACGAAACCGAGCTCGGCAGCGAGCTGGCGGCGCAGTGCCCGGACCTGATCGGTCAGCCGATCCTGCCCGCCCGCCGCGTTGACCAGCGGCAGCAGCCCGTAGCCGATCTCGATCTTGAGCTCGTCGAGCTTGAGCAGATCGTTGAGCGTCTCCTCCTTCGGCGTGCCATCGGCGGCAAGCGGCGATGCAGCCTGCGCAGCCTCCGCCACCTGAACTTCCCGTGCCTTGGCGATCTGACCGAAATGGCGCGCGAGCCAGGCCGAACCACCGGCGAGCAGCAGGAAGGGCAGCATCGGGATACCGGGCAGGATTGCGATCAGCAGCATTACCGCCGCCGACATGCCGAGCGCCTTCGGGTACCCTGAGAGCTGCCTGCCGAGCGCCTTGTCGGCGGCGCCGCGCACGCCTGACTTGGAGACCAGAAGGCCGGCCGCCGTCGAGACGATCAGGGCCGGAATCTGGCTGACGAGGCCATCGCCGACGGTCAGCTGCGTATAGGCGCGCGCCGCATCCCCGAAGCCCATGCCCTGCTGCGCGACGCCGATGATGATGCCGCCGAGGACGTTGATGAAGGTGATCAGCAAGCCGGCGATGGCGTCGCCGCGCACGAATTTCGAGGCACCGTCCATCGAACCGAAGAAGTTGGCCTCGTCCTCCAGCGCCTTGCGGCGCTCCTTGGCGACGTCCTGATCGATGAGACCGGCCGAGAGATCGGCGTCGATCGCCATCTGCTTGCCGGGCATGGCATCCAGGGCGAAGCGCGCCGCAACTTCGGCGATGCGGCCCGAACCTTTGGTGATGACCACGAAATTGACGATGATCAGGATGGTGAAGACGATCACCCCGATCACGAAATTGCCGCTCATCACGAAATTGCCGAAGGCTTCGATGACGTGGCCAGCGGCGGCACTGCCTTCGTGGCCGTGAGCGAGGATCAGGCGCGTCGAGGCGAGATTGAGCGCCAGCCGCAGCATCGTGACGATCAGCAGCACTGTCGGAAAAGCCGAGAATTCCAGCGGCTCCTCGATGAAGAGCGCCGTCATCAGCACCAGTACGGACAGGATGATCGACAAGGCCAGGAGCAGGTCGAGCAGCAGTGCCGGCAGCGGGAAGATGAGCACCACGAGGATGCCCATGACGCCGATGGCGAGGAACAGGTCGGGCCGGTTGAGGAAATTCCCCATGGCGCCGCCGCTGGGCATCTTGAAACCGCCACCGGCGCCCGCCGCTACATCCGTCATCGACCAGTCCACTCCCCGTCGCGACGCGGCCGTCAGGCAACCATGCCCCTCCAGCTTCCGCGACGATACCCGGCAATTCTTGCCGGGTTCATGGTGAATGAATGGTTAAGCCGACCAGAAAATCGGGCCGTGGAACCCCTTCCTGAATGGATCGTTATTGAACTGCCGCGTTCTGGCCCCATTCGACCGAACAACTCGCGAGCGGGGTCGACATACTGGCTTTCCGGCCGACTTGATTGGAGATCTTCGTGGATAGACGTTCCTTTGTTTTGAGCCTTTTCGGTGGCCTCGCAGCGGCCGGCCTTGGCGGGACCGCCATTGCCCAGGCAGCGACGGGCAAGACCACCCCGACGCCGGAGATATTGCCTGCCAACGAATTGAATGCCGCAACCAAGGCCGCGCTTGACCGTGCCGATGCCGATTTCAGTCAGGTGGTGGTCCGCGAACGCACCGTCGTTCGGCGGCCTCGTCCAGCCTACCGGCGTCCGGTCGTGGTACGCGAGCGTGTGGTCGTGCGCCGCCCCGCCCCGCGCTATCGCCGCCCCGTGGTGGTGCGCCGGAATGTGATCGTGCGCTGAGACGTAGGATTTGCGGAAGGCGGTGCCGAAGGGCGCCTCCTTCTTCGTATGAGGCGAAGCCGTGAGGCACGCCAGACGATGAGGGAGGATCGCCATGTCGCCGCACGAAGCGGCTCTGCCCGCGGTCATCGCGACGGATATCCCGGCCCGGCTCGATCGCCTGCCATGGTCGCGCTTTCACACGCTGGTCGTGGTGGCTCTCGGGATCACCTGGATCCTGGATGGGCTGGAAGTGACCCTTGCCGGATCGGTCTCGGGGGCACTGAAGGAAAGTCCGGCGCTCCGCTTCACCAATACGGAAATCGGCCTTGCCGGCGCCGCCTATATCGCCGGCGCCGTCTTCGGCGCCCTGTTCTTCGGCTGGCTGACCGACAGGCTCGGCCGCAAGCGCCTCTTCAGCATCACCGTTCTTGTCTACCTCGCAGCCACGGCCGCGACGGCGTTCTCTTGGAGCGTCACGAGCTTCCTGATCTTCCGCTTCTTCACCGGTATGGGAATCGGCGGTGAATACACGGCGATCAACTCGACCATTCAGGAACTGGTGCCGGCGCGCGTGCGCGGGTGGGTCGATCTCGTCATCAACGGCTCGTTCTGGGTCGGAGCAGCCTTGGGCGCAATCGGAGCGATCGTCCTGCTCGACCCGGCCACCATCAATCCCGAACTCGGCTGGCGGCTCGCGTTCTTCATCGGCGCGGCGCTTGGCCTGATCATTCTCATCCTGCGGCGCTGGATCCCTGAAAGCCCGCGCTGGCTGATCAGCCATGGCCGCGCAGAGGAAGCGGCTGCGATCGTGATCCGCATCGAGACGCAAGCCGGCGTCAGCTACAGCGCCAGTGAAGGCCTGGCGCAGATCCGCCTGCGACCACGACCGGCGACGCCACTTGGCGAGGTCTTTCATTCCCTCTTCGTGACACATCGCCAGCGAGCGCTCGTCGGGCTGGCGCTGATGGTCGCGCAGGCCTTCTTCTACAATGCGATCTTCTTCACCTACGCGTTGATCCTGACCGATTTCTACCAGGTGCCTTCGCATCTGATCGGTTGGTTCATCCTGCCCTTCGCCGCCGGCAATTTCCTGGGTCCGCTCCTGATCGGGCGGCTCTTCGATACGCTGGGCCGGCGCACCATGATCGCGGCGACCTATGCTCTGTCGGCGCTTCTGCTGGCCGGCACCGGCTATCTGTTCGCGCGTAATCTGGTGACGGCCTCCCAGCTCACGCTGTGCTGGAGCGTCGTGTTCTTCTTCGCATCCGCCGCCGCAAGTTCGGCCTATCTGACGGTCAGCGAGACGTTCCCCGTCGAGATGCGCGCGCTTGCCATCGCGGTCTTCTACGCCATCGGCACCGGCGCGGGTGGCATTGCCGGCCCCTGGCTGTTCGGTGCCCTGATCGACACCGGATCGCGGGCAAGCGTCTTCGGCGGCTACCTGTTTGGCGCGGCCCTCATGCTGGCTGCTGCCGTCATTGCAGCGCTCTACGCAGTCAGGGCTGAACGCCGGCCGCTGGAAAGCGTCGCCCGGCCCTTGAATGCCGCGGATTGAGCCCGCCGGACGACCTGGCCGATGCGGGAGGGAGCGCGATCGGTTGGAACAATGCGCTGCGACAAGCGTTAGCATCTGGCACCATTTCGGGGATGCCGAAAGGGTGGCCGAAACCCTGTCTGGAGGACGCCGTGGATAGACGTTCGTTCATGATGACCCTGTTCGGCGGCATGGCTATGGCCAGCCTTGGCGGGATGGCTGGCGCCGCAGCGGCCGAGCCCAAGCTCATTCCCACCCCTGAACCGGCCGAGGGTGAAGGCAAGCTTGCCGCCGAAGCCAGCGAAACGCTGGACAAGGCGGACGCCGAGTACAGTTATTATTACAGGCGGCGCTATTATGGGTATCGCCGCCCCTATTACCGCCCGAGGTACTATTACCGACCGCGGTATTATCGCCCTCGATATTATTACCGCCCGCGGTATTATCGACCCTATTACCGCCGTCGGTACTATTACTGACCCTCTCTTCGGGATTTCGCCCTGGGTCAGGCGACGCTGACGCGCGCCTGTCCCGGCTCGGCAACCGCAATACCGGCCGAGGTATATTCGCCGAGCTTGTTGCGGAGCGTGCGGATCGAGATTCCGAGGATCTTGGCCGCATGCGTGCGGTTTCCGAGACAGTGGTCCAGCGTATCCAGGATGAGGTCGCGCTCGACATCGGCAACAGTCCGGCCCACCAGGCCGCGTGTCACGGCCTCAGCGGTCTGAACGACACGGCTTGCGACGTCGTGACCTGACGACGGACCAAGCGACTCGCCTTCCGGGGTCACCATCGCATCGGGTCCGATCTCCGTGCCCTGGGCCAGCAGGACCGCGCGGTGAACCGTGTTCTCGAGCTCCCGCACATTGCCTCGCCAGCCATTGGCCAACAGTGCCTTGCGGGCATCGGCCGCGATCGGACGCAGGGGCATACCGTTGATCTCGGCATATTTCTTGGCGAAATGATCCGCCAGCACAAGGATATCGCCCGGCCGCTCGCGCAAGGCGGGAAGCCGCAGATGCACGACGTTCAGGCGATAGAACAGGTCTTCGCGAAAGGAGCCTTCGCGAACCGCTTCGCCGAGATTCCGGTTCGAGGTCGCGATGATCCGGAGATCGACCTTCACAGGCTGCGAGCCGCCGACGCGGTCGATCATCCGTTCCTGAAGCGCGCGCAGCAGTTTCGCCTGCAGGCGGACATCCATCTCGGAAATCTCGTCGAGCAGGAGTGTGCCGCCATGAGCCTCCTCGAACTTTCCGATGCGCCGTGCGATCGCACCGGTAAAGGCGCCCTTCTCATGGCCGAACAGTTCCGATTCMAGCAGATTGTCGGGAATTGCCGCGCAATTCACGGCAACGAAGGGCTTGTCCTTGCGCAGCGACTTCTGATGCAGGTGGCGTGCAATGACCTCCTTGCCGGTGCCGCTCTCTCCGGTCACCAGAACAGGCGCCTCCGAGCGCGCAATCTGGCCGGCGAGCTGCACCACGCGCTCCATGGCCGGATCACGCCAGATCAGGCTGGACTGGTCGGCAGCGACGGCTTCCAGCACCGCCGCGATCAGCTCCGGATCAGGCGGCAGCGGCACATATTCGCGCGCGCCGGCCTGGATCGCGGCAACTGCCGCACGGGCATCGGTCGAGGTACCGCAGGCAACGATCGGCGTGCGGATGCGCTCGCTCTCCAAAGCCGCGACAAACTGCGCGATCGGCTGGGCGACATCGATCATCAGCAGGTCGGCGCCCTTGGCGCGCAACACCGCCAGGGTCTGATCGAGGCCGTCAGTATGGGTCACGGCGGCGCCATGCGAGATGGCGATCTTGGCCGCAGCGATGATCTGTCCCTTGAGACCGCCGACAATGATGAGGCGCATGGCTCAGGCCTTTCCGGATGAGTGCGTAACAGGCCGGGCGAACATCACCGGTCGGCCTTAATGATTTCGGTCATCGTGACGCCCAGGCGATCCTCGACGACGACGACCTCGCCGCGCGCAACCAGGCGCTCATTGACGAAGATGTCGATCGCCTCGCCGACGCGCCGGTCGAGCTCAAGCACCGCCCCCGGGCCGATCTGAAGCAGATCGCCGACCGCGATGCGCGAGGAGCCGAGCACGGCAGAGACCGTGACGGGAACGTCGAAGACCTGTTCGAGATCCTCGGCGGTCTTGATCGGCACGGGCCCGGAGCGAGCGACAGAGGCCGCGTTGTGGTCGAATGAGAGATCGGCCGGGCTCAGCGGCGGCAGGTTCAGATCGTTCTCCTGGCTCATAGCGATCCTCCCTGGGTGGCGTTGGACTGGGGCATATGGCCGAAGATGCTGCGCACGGCCTCTTCGACCTTCTGCCCGATCAAGGCGCTGTCGATGGCCATGCCGCCATCGGCCCATTCGATGCGGCCATCGCCCGGCCCGATATCGGATTGTCCCAGGACGACGAGGCGGCCGGCAAAGCCGGTTTCGCGGGCGAGCCCCGCGAGCATGCTCTCCATCGTCTCGACCGCGCTCTCGTGGACACGCACCACCAGATGCGGGGCGAGACGGGCGTGGCTCAGGCATTCGCGCACCACAGCTTCGATCCTCGCGAGCGGCCGCTCGGCCAAGGCCGCGCCGGCGAGGGTCTGCGCCGTCACGATGGCGACCTGGGCGGCCTGTTCCTCGATGGCGAAGGCACGCTTGTCCTCCTCGACGAGCAGGCGCTCGACCGATCGCACGAGATGGGCAAGCAGCCCGTTCAGCTGCGCGTCGGCCTCGCGCCGGCCCTGCTCCTGCCCGGCGGCAAACCCTTCCGAGCGCGCCGCCGCCAGATCCGCTTCGCTGACGGCACGCCGGTTGCCCTCGCGAAAATCGGTTCCGAACATGAATTTCTTGGCGGTGCTCATCGTCAGTAGACCAACTCGTCTTCGGAATTGCCCTTGGACAGAACGATCTCGCCCTTGTCGGCAAGGTCCTTCGTCAGGGTCACCATCTTGGTTTGGGCCTCATCGACCTCCTTCAGCCGGAGCGGCCCGAGGCTTTGCATGTCGTCTTGCATGTTCTTGGCGGCGCGCTGCGACATGGCGCCAAAGAAGAAGGCGCGCATGTCCTCGCTGGCGCCCTTCAGGGCCCGGGCCAGCACATCCTTGTCGACCTGCCGCATCAGGGTCTGCAGCCCGGCCTGGTCAAGCTTGGCGAGATCCTCGAAGGTGAACATCAGGGCGCGGATACGCGTTGCCGATTCCTGGTTGGACTCGTCAAGCGCCGACATGAAACGGATCTCGGTCTGGCGGTCGAAGCCGTTGAAGATCTCGGCCATCATCTCGTGCGGATCACGCCTGCGCGTCTGCGTCAGGGTCGCGACGAATTCCGAGCGCAGTGTGTTCTCGATGTGGTCGAGCGCTTCCTTCTGGACCGACTCCATCCGCAGCATGCGGGCGACCACTTCGATCGAAAGTTCGTTCGGAAGGTTGCGCAGGACATTGGCGGAATGCTCGGGCCGGATACGCGACAGGATCACGGCGATGGTTTGCGGGTACTCGTTCTTCAGGAAATTGGCGAGCACGACAGCGTCGATATTGCCGAGCTTCTGCCACATGTTTCGCCCGGCCGGACCGCGGATCTCCTCCATGATCAGCGCAACCTGATCGGAGGGCAGGATCTTCTCGAGCAGCGAAATGGTGCGGTCGAAGGAGCCGGTGATCGCGCCCGCGCTTGAGAGCTTGCTGACGAAATCCAGCATCAGCCGCTCGACCATGTCGGAATCGACCGTTCCGAGCTCGGCCATCGCGCGGGTGATGATGCGGATCTCTTCGTCGTCGAACTCCTGCCAGATGGGTCGGCCGTGATCCTCGCCGAGCACCAGCAGAATGACGGCAGCCCGCTGCGGCCCGCTCATACCCGCATAATTCATCGGCACCGGCGCGGGATCGTAGTCGGAGGCATCGCCTCCGTCGCTTCCGGAATTGCGTGTCGCGATGGATCGGGTTGCTGCCATGTCTCAGAGCCCCGTCACGCCGGCGCTTTTTCGTGAATCCAGCCGCGCAGCACCGCGACCGTATCGGCGGGATTCTGCGTGACCATTGCCCCGATCTTCTCGACCGACTGCGCCTTGAGCTGGCCCTTGATCTGCGCGATCGCCAGCATCCGCTCGGACGGCGCCTCGACCTCGACGGCCGTCACTTCTCCATTGGGGCCAATGACCCGCGGGCTCGCAGGGTCGCCTGTCCCATCCTCCTGGATCATTGCCACGCCGTTGCGCATGAAAGTCGGGATCGGGCGCACCGACTTGTCGCTTGCCAGCACCTGCTTCAGCAGCGGACGCACCACCACCATCAGCACGATCAGGGTCAGCAGCGAGATGACGCCCATCTCGAAGAGCCGAATGACGTCCTCCCGGGTGAAGGACATCAGCTGTTGCATCATCGTCTGCTCGGTGAGGTCGGCAACGGCCGGAGGAGCCTCGGCAAAGCGCAGATTGACGACCTCGACCTTGTCGCCGCGGGCCTGGTCGAAGCCAACAGCGGTGCGAACCAGCTGGTTGATGCGCTCAAGCTCTTCCGGGCTGCGCTGCTGATAGCCGAGTTCGCTGCCCTGGCCACGGGTATAGCTGCCATCGACCAGCACCGCGACGGAGAGCTTCTTGACCCTCCCACCCTCGAGGACCTCGGTCCGAGTCGTGCGCGAGATCTCGTAGTTCACCACCTCTTCGTTTTTGGCGGAGACATCGCGCTGGTTCTGGGCGTTCTGCCCCTGCTGCTGCGCGCCGGGCAACTCGTTGCCGACGGTGACGGCGCCGTTCTGCGCCTCGTTGGTGGCGGAATTCTCGGTACGATTCTGGCTGGACCGGATGACCTTGCTCTCGGGATCGAAGGTCTCGGACCGGCTCTCGATGCGATTGCTGTCAAGCGTGGCCGAAACCTGCACGCGCGCCCGCCCCTGGCCGACGATGCTCGCGACGATGTCCTCGATCTGTGTCTTGATCCGCTTCTCGATCGCGGTCTGCCGCTCGTCGAGCCCGAGCCCGGCCAGCCCCTGCTCACCCTGGGCGCCATCGGCCAGCAGCCGGCCGCGCTCGTCGACGATCGAGACGCGCTCCGGCTTCAGGCCGTCGACGGCGGAGGCCACGAGGTGACGAACCGCACGAACCTGGGCCGGATCGAGTTCGCCTGCGAGCTTCAGCGCGATCGAGGCGCGCGGGGGTTCGCGATCACGCTCGAACAGGCGCTTCTCCGGGATGACGAGGTGGACGCGCGCCGCCTGCACCCGGCCGATCGAGCGGATGGTCCGCGACAGCTCGCCTTCGAGCGCCCGCAGATGGTTGATGTTCTGGACGAAGCTGGTCGACGAGAAGGCATCGCCCTTGTCGAAGATCTCGTAGCCGACGCCGCCGCCGGAGGGGATGCCCTTGCCGGCAAGGTCCAGTCGCAGGCGCGGCACATCCGTCTTGGCGACCAG
Source organism: Allobosea sp. P4_E12 (assembly GCF_056401655.1). Classification (NCBI taxonomy): domain Bacteria; kingdom Pseudomonadati; phylum Pseudomonadota; class Alphaproteobacteria; order Hyphomicrobiales; family Alloboseaceae; genus Allobosea; species Allobosea sp. P4_E12. The sequence continues at coordinate 416,834 of NZ_JBFUIY010000001.1, forward strand.
CACCGTCTGACCGTCGCTGCGCAGTTCGTATTTGATGCCCCGGGTATCGAGATCCTTCAGGATGGCGTTCACATCCTGGGTCGACAGATCCGAAAACAGCACGCTCATGGCGGGCTGAGACATCTTCAGCATGACGAAGCCGAAGAAGCCGACGAGTGCGAGCGTGACGGCCAGCATCGCCGCCAGCCGGGCCGCTCCGAATTTCGTAAACTGCTCGACGATCCCGTTCACGCCGTCATCCGTTTCACAACCCCGTCAGAGCAACGCGCGCAACGCCGCTCACTAGGCAAGTTTTTCCCAGTGCATGGTTAGCAACCCGTTAATTTCCGGGAGCGGGCTGTAAAGAATGCTGTTGATGGGCCTGTGTCTCGGCAGCCGTCGCCCGCCTCGCGGGCCGGCGTTCAGGAGCCCAGACCGGGCAAATCCCGTTTCCTCCGACCCCGATTATCGTCTAGACAGCACGCAACGTCGGAGGAGAACCGAGTGGCAGGCCAAGGCGAGCATCACGAATTCCGCTCCGGACACGGGGCTGTCGAGGGATCGAGCGATCGCTCGTTCGGGTTCGTCTTCACCGGCGTGTTTGCGCTGCTGGCCCTCTATAATGGCTGGCACCACGGCCGAGCGTGGCCATGGCTCGCCGGAATCGCCGCGGTCTTTCTCGGGATCACGCTGGTGCGCGCTTCGCTGCTCGCACCTTTGAACAAGCTGTGGACCCGCTTCGGACTGCTGCTCGCCAGCGTCGTCAACCCGATCGTCCTCGGACTTCTGTTCTTCGTCGTCTTCACGCCGATCGGCCTGCTGGCCCGGCTTCTCGGCAAGGATTTCCTGAGACTTCGGCGCAAGCCTGAAGTCGCGAGCTACTGGGTCCACCGCGATCCGCCGGGACCAGAGCCGCTCTCGATGAAAGATCAATTCTAATGGGACAGCACTGATGTCGTTTCTGAGAGAGTTCTTCCGCTTCATGAAGGCCCGGAAGAAGTTCTGGCTGATCCCGATCCTGCTGATCAGCCTGTTGTTCGGCGGCCTGCTCGTGCTGACGCATGGCAGCGCTGTGGCGCCCTTCGTCTACACCCTGTTCTGATCGGGCCCGCATGCGCGTTCTGGGGATCTCGGGTCTGTATCACGACAGCGCCGCCGCGCTCGTCGTCGATGGCACCATCGCGGCCGCCGCTCAGGAGGAGCGCTTCACCCGCAAGAAGCACGATGCCGATTTTCCGCATCGCGCGGTCGAGTACTGCCTCTCGGTTGCCGGCTGCGGATTGGACGAACTCGACGCGGTCGTCTTCTACGACAAGCCCTTCATCAAGTTCGAGCGACTTCTAGAGACCTATCTCGCTTTCGCCCCGCGCGGCTTCAGCTCGTTCCGCATGGCGATGCCGCTCTGGCTGCGTGAAAAGCTGTTCCAGAAGCACATCATCGGCAAGGAACTGCGCAAGATCGCGCTCGGCTTCGATGCCGAGAAACTGCTCTTCACCGAGCACCATCTCTCGCACGCGGCCTCGGCCTTCTACCCCTCACCTTTCGAGGACGCGGCCGTCCTGACCATGGATGGCGTCGGCGAATGGGCGACGATGACGCTCGCCATCGGCAAGGGCAGCGATCTCAAGATCCATAAGGAGCTGCACTTCCCGCATTCGCTCGGGCTGCTCTATTCGGCCATCACCTATTACATCGGCTTCAAGGTCAATTCCGGCGAGTACAAGGTCATGGGCCTCGCGCCCTATGGCGAGCCGCGCTACGCTGCCCTGATGCTCGAAAAACTGGTGGATCTGAAGCCGGACGGCAGTTTCCAGCTCGATCAGAGCTATTTCAACTACGCCACCGGCCTGACCATGACGAACGAGCGCTTCGCCGCGTTGTTTGGTCAGCCGGTGCGTGCGCCCGAACAGTTGTTGACCCAGTTTCACATGGACATGGCTGCCTCGATCCAGGCGGTGACCGAGGAGATCGTGCTCCGCCTCGCCCGTTCGGTGCGGGCCGAAACCGGCCAGAAGAACCTGTGCCTGGCGGGTGGCGTCGCGCTGAACTGCGTCGCCAATGGCAAGCTCCTGCGTGAGGGTGTCTTCGACGGCCTCTGGATCCAACCGGCGGCCGGCGATGCTGGCGGGGCGCTTGGCGCAGCGCTTGCCGGCTATCACCTTTTCGGTGGCCACCCGCGAAGGCTCAATCCAGGCGGCGGGGATTCAATGCTGGGCAGCTATCTCGGCCCCAGCTTCGCGCAAGCCGAGATCGAGGCCGAATTGACGACTGCCGGCGCGCGCTTCGAGGTTCTTGGTGACGACGCCCTGATCGAGGCCACCGCGCAGGCGCTGGCCGAGGGCAAGGCGGTCGGCTGGATGCAAGGCCGCATGGAATTCGGTCCGCGCGCCCTCGGCGGCCGCTCGATCCTCGGTGATCCACGTTCGCCGGCGATGCAGAAGACGCTGAATCTCAAGGTCAAGTACCGCGAGAGCTTCCGCCCCTTCGCGCCATCGGTGCTGCGCGAGGATGTCGGGACCTGGTTCGAGCTCGATACGGACTCGCCCTATATGCTGCTCGTCGCCGATGTGCGCAAAGAGCGCCGCCGCGACATGACCGAAGCCGAGAAGGCCCTCTTCGGCATCGACAAGCTCAACGTGCCGCGCTCCGACATTCCGGCCGTGACCCATGTCGATTATTCCGCACGCATCCAGACGGTGCATGAGGATACCAACCCGCGCTATCATGCGCTGCTCAGCCGCTTCAAGGATCTGACCGGCTGCCCGGTTCTGGTCAACACGAGCTTCAACGTGCGCGGCGAGCCCATCATCTGCAACGCCACCGACGCCTTCCGCTGCTTCATGGGGTCGGAGATCGAGGTCCTCGTCGCCGGCAACTGCATCCTCCGCAAGGAGGTGCAGGATCCCGGCCTCAAGCTCGATTACAAGGAAGCCTTCGAGCTCGACTGAAACGCAAAAGGCGCGCCTCGCAGCGCGCCCTTTGTGCCCGGACAGGACCGATCTGGCAAAGCGCGAGCGCTCCGCTCCACCGGTTTACTGACGATAATGCTGGATGCGCGTGGTGCGCAGCCCGGCGAGCCCGTGCTGGTCGATCGACATCTGCCAGCTCAGGAACTCGTCGACAGTCAGGGTATAGCGCTGGCAGGCCTCTTCAAGGCTGAGCAGGCCACCGCGCACGGCAGCAACCACCTCAGCCTTACGCCGGATGACCCAGCGGCGCGTATTCATTGGCGGAAGATCGGCAATCGTCAGCGGACTTCCGTCCGGGCCGATCACATACTTCACCCGCGGTCGCAACGGCTCGGTCATGATACACTCACACAACTCAACAGACCTAGTTGTGTTGACCTTAAGACCGCGGCTTTAAGAATTGCCTAAAGCGATAGCGCCGGATTTCGGTATCGGCACGAATGCTCACTGCCCCCGCACCACGGTCTTCACCTTGTCGATCGGAACGCTGATGGTGCCGATCTTGAGCATCGGGATCGAGCTGGTGAAGTCGACGCCGTCGACCACACCGCTGATCTGGGTCTTGGCGGTCATCGCCTGCCCGGTGGTGTCCTTGGCATCGATGCTGATGGTGTAATCGCCCTCAGGCGCATTCACGCCGGTCGAGGTCTTGCCGTCCCACTTGTAGGTCTGGTCGCCCGCATCGAGGTTTCTGGTCAAGGTCTGGACGACGCTACCGGTGGAATTCTTGATGGTGATGGTCGCGGAACCGCCCCTCGGGGCGTTGATCTTCCATGAGGCGGCGCCGTCCTTCAGCCGCGCCGTCGTGCCCTCGGCCGTAATGGTCGCGCCGATGAAGCCCACCGCATTGGTCGCCGTACTGGCGGCGCTGAGGCCGAGCAGCGAGCCCAACGTCTCGTTGGTCTTGAGTTGCTGCTCGACGCCGGCGAACTGCACAAGCTGCGCCGTGAACTGGTTGGTGTCGAGCGGGTCGAGCGGACTTTGGTTCTTGAGCTGGGTCGTCAGCAGCGTCAGGAACTGATCGAAATTATTGGCGATCGAGCTCCCGCCGCCGCTGACATTGGTAGCGGAGCCAGTGCCGGTGCTCGATGAGGTGTTGGAAACGGTCATGATCCGCCCCTTCAGATGCTGAGGTCGACGCCGCCGAGCCTGACGAGGCGGCGGATGGGCGCGGGCTGCGCCGGAATGGCTGAGGCATCGCCGAGCTCGGCGGCGTCAGGCTGGATGCGGGCACGGCGCGGCGCCTCGTCATCCTGCCGCTGCTGGCGGAAACCGGGCTGATCGTTCGGATCGCGCAATGTGATGTCGACGCCGCTATCCGAGGGTTTGAGACCGGCCTGCTCGAAGGCACGCTCAAGCGTCCGCGCATCGCGCTGAAGCAGGTGCAGGGTCTCCACACGGTCGACGACCAGTTTTGCACTGACCTCGCCCTTCTCGGAGATCTCGAGATTGACGTCGACGCGGCCAAGTTCAGGCGGGTCAAGCCGAATATCGAAGCGCTTGCTGCCGGCAAGGGCACGCAGACCGATCTCGATCGGGACGACATGGAGCGGTGTCGGCTGGCCGTCAGCCATGCCGCGATGCATGCCGGCCGAAGGCTGCTGCGCCGCCTTGGCCGGGTCGATATCAGGCAGACCGGCAATGCCCTCCGGTTTGCCGGAAGGCGGCGCCACAACCGCGGACAGCTCGATCGGCACCGGAGCCTGCTGCACGGCCTCAACCGGCTTGAACAGGTCGGCGAGCGTCTGTCCCGCGGCGACTGTGGTATTGGCCGGGCCGGTCGCAGTTTCCTTTGATGCGGCGACCGTCGGTCCCGCATGCGGTTTCTCCGCCGGCTTGCCGGTCTCGTCGCCTTCGGAGGTCGACGCGGCAGCATCGATTGCGGAAACAGCAGCCATGACAGGCGCCTCGGCAGCCGGGGCGGCTGTCACAATGATCTGGGTCGGCATAGCTGCCTGCGCCATCCCGGCGGGAATCCCCTGAGCCGCCTTCGTCCCACCTGGAACGGCTTCATTGCCGATGCCTGCCGCAGAGATGTCGCCGCCGACCAACGGCAGAGCAACGACAACCGGGATGGCCGCCGCCGTGGGAATTGGCATCACGACAGCGGCCTCGACAGGCTTGTCAGCGGAGGCGGCTTCCTTTGGCTCGGATTCCGTCGAATTTTCTTCGGCACTAGGTTTGCCCGCGACGGCGGCCTTGCCGGCGGCGGCCTGTTCGGCAACGACAATGGCGACGAGCGCGCCGATATCCGGCTTGGGCTGGGTCGCGGTCTGGGCTGCCTCATTGGCCTCCGCCGCCGGCACCACCGCGGTGGTCCCCTTGAGCAGCACCGCGGGCTGCATCGCCCCCAGCGCGGAGGCGGCTGCCTTCTGCTCCTGTGTCGCACTGGCCTTGCCGCTTGCCTCCGGCTTCATCGCCGCAGCGTCGTCCTTCGCCGCGGCCGGCACCTCCTGGTCGCCGCCGCCCTCAGGCAGGCTGAATGGCGCGGCCGCACCATCGGAGCCGCGCTCTGGCGCACGGCGGCGCGACGCAGCCTGCTCGGCATTGGGCGAGGCGACTGAGGAGGAGACGGCAGACATCAGGTAAATCCGGACCGCGGGCAGGAACATGCCCAGGCCGCGAGCAGCAAGTCTCGCGCCAGGACGCCGTTCCTTTGTTTTCAAGGCGGTAGCAGCCATGCCCAGGCCGTTCGCGGCAAGATTCGCCTTGCCCTCTCCGGTGAGGCGGCAGGATTTGCCGATCGCTCACTGGCCCGCCACTGTCAAAGCCGGTATAGAACCGCCACATAGTCGCCTTCGCCAGGATGATCCCGCTCGCCATGACCTCCCCCCTCAACTCCCTCGACATCGCCAAGCCGCCCGCGGCGACGCGCGTCGTCGCGGCGATGTCCGGAGGCGTGGACTCGTCCGTGGTGGCCGCCCTGCTCAAGCGCGAAGGCTATGATGTCGTCGGCGTGACCCTGCAGCTCTACGATCACGGAGCCGCTGTCCATCGGGCCGGGGCCTGCTGCGCGGGACAGGACATTCATGACGCCCGCCGCGTCGCCGAGACGATCGGCATCCCGCATTATGTTCTCGATTATGAGAGCCGCTTCCGCGACGCCGTGATCGAGCGCTTTGCCGAGAGCTATCTCGCCGGCGAGACGCCCATTCCCTGCGTCGAGTGCAATCGCACCGTCAAGTTCCGCGACCTGCTCGGGCTCGCCCGCGAACTCGGCGCCGATGCGCTGGCGACGGGACACTATGTCGTCAGCCGGGCCCTTGGCAACGGCCATCGCGGCCTCTTTCGCGCCGCGGACGAAGCCCGCGACCAGAGCTATTTCCTTTATGCGACGACGCAGGATCAGCTCGACCTGCTGCGTTTCCCGCTGGGCGAAATCGACAAGGCTCAGACCCGCGCCCTTGCCGCCGAGCTCGGCCTGGCCATCGCCGACAAGCCAGACAGCCAGGACATCTGCTTCGTGCCGAATGGCCGCTATGCCGACGTCATCGAACGGCTAAAGCCCGGTGCTGCGCGCCCCGGCGACATCGTCCATCTCGATGGACGCGTGTTGGGCCGCCATGAAGGTGTCCTTCGCTACACTGTCGGACAGCGCAAGGGGCTGGGGATCAGCACGACGGAACCGCTCTATGTGCTGAGGCTCGATGCCGAACAGGCGCGCGTGGTCGTCGGACCGCGCGAGGCTCTCGGCGTGCGTGAAGTCCGGCTGCGCGATCTCAACTGGATCGGCGATGTCGCACTGGACGCCCTGCCGCCTGAAGGCCTCGATGTGGCGGTGCGTGTCCGCTCGACCCGCGCCCCGCGCGAAGCCCGGCTGCTGCGTGACGATTCCGGCCTCATCATCGTGCTCGCGGGCGAGGAGGAAGGCGTCTCTCCCGGCCAGGCCTGCGTGATCTACGACCATGCCGGATCCGGTGCGCGTGTCCTGGGTGGCGGCACCATCATCTCGCCTGCAGCCCAGGCTGCGGCTGCCCGGCTCGAGCTTGCCCTCGCAGCCTCGTGACTGCGGCTCCACCTCCCCCACCCACGCCACTCCGATCCAGTCGAGCTGCCCTATGCCTGTGACCTATGACCTCGAAGGCCAGAAGCGGGTCTATGCCACCTGGGCAAAGTTCTACGACAAGGTCTATTTGCGGCTGCTCGCCCGCGCCCAGCGCGAAGCCGTTGCGGCCGCGTGTGCCTGTGGCCCCGATATTCTCGAAATCGGCGTCGGCACCGGCCTGACGCTTGCCTATTTCACGCCGGACCGCCGTGTGCTTGGCGCCGATCTCTCGCTCGACATGCTGAAAGTGGCCAACCGCAAGGTCGCCAGTCAGGGACTGAAGCATGTGAAGGGGCTGATGGTGATGGACGCCTGCCGCCTCGGCTTCGGCGACGAGCGCTTCGATGCTGTGACGGCGCAGTTCGTCATCACGCTGGTGCCAAACCCCGAACAGGCACTCGATGAAATGGACCGCGTCCTGAAGCCCGGTGGCGAGATCATCATCTCAAGCCGATTGGTCGACGACAGTGCGCTGACAGCGCCGCTCTGGGCCGCGCTCGCGCCGATCGCCAAGGCGATCGGCTGGAGCACGGATTTCAAGGTCCGTCGGCTGACGGATTGGGCCGCGCGGACAGGCCGCTACGACACCGTCCATGTCGGCAAGGGCTACTTCAAGGTCGTCAGACTGAGAAAGCGCCCGGCAAAGGCCTGAAGCCCGGCCAAGCGCAGTCACTCAGCGAAAGCTGCGCTCAGCGATACTTGCTGGAGGAGGCCGGCGCGTTCGCCGCTTGCGGCGCAAAGCCGAAGCAGCCCTTCTGCACCATATTCGGATCGTTCTGCTCAGCCATCCTCTGGCAGAAGCTCAGACGCGTGCAGTAATCGGCGGCAATCCCCATGCCCGAGCCGAGCACGCCGAACTGGGTCTTGTAGGCGCAGGATTGCTGCCAGGGTTCGGCAGCCTGCACCGCGGCGGGAGTGATCATCACAAAGGGCGCGGTCACCAGCGATAGCACAGCTGCGGCAGCGAGCAGGCTCCTTCGGGCGAGCAGCTTCAAACCCATCGAGAAGCTGAACTGTTCTTGTACGAGCGAGCTCATATGCGAGGACTCCTGGATCATGGCCTCGCGAGCGACAGCGCACTGCGGCAACGGCAGCAACATGCAGCCCAGCCAGCGATGACCAACATTTGTACCCCTTTCATGTGAGCTAGGCATGGCCTGGCCGGGATCAAGCGCCCCGTCATTGCAGAAGTGCATGGCAGACCCCGAACAATTGCCATGTCTGCCTCCGGGGAAGCCGCCCGCATCTGTGTAAAGGATGTGAAGCATGCACCAGCAGGCTTGACGGCTCCCTGCTGCGCCCCCTATATCCGCGCCATCGCAAGCCGCTGGCGCCATTGTCGCTGGTCTTGGGGCGGGGTAGCTCAGCTGGTTAGAGCAGCGGAATCATAATCCGCGTGTCGGGGGTTCGAGTCCCTCTCCCGCTACCATCCCAAAGCATACTCCATTCGGATAGGCGGCTTTGCCGATCAGATCGTTGAGCCGGCCGGTGATAGTGATCGAGATGCCGTCGCTTATCGTCTTGTCGCGGTAGACCGTGACGCTTTCCACAAGGCTGCGGATGATCTCGATACCCTCCCCGTCGCCGGCCTTAACCCGGCCGAGAGTGCAGACTGCATCTGTCCGAGCTGCTGCTCATAGCGCTCAAGAACCTGCGGATGCAGCGCCACCGTCTTCGGCGGCTCGGCGATTGTTTCGAGTTCGGCCTGCAACGCACGCTGCTCATTGGCTGCCCGCTTCTGGTCGTCGCTCGCCTTCTGCTAATCGCCCCATTCGTTGATCAGCATGTCCATGGTGCGCCGGACGATCTTTTCCTTCTCGGCGATTTGCCGCTCGATCGTGGCGCGACGAAGGATCGCGTCGCTTGCGAGGCGCTGTCGCTCCTGGTGATAGGTGCGGACATATTCGGCCATGACCACCGGCGCGCGCATCTCGCCCTGCAGGCCGGCGAGCGCCGCGCGCTCGACCACGTCGAGATAGAACGTCTTCGGATCCGGACAGATGCCGCTCTCTGTCGCGGCCGAGCAGCGGATCCGGGTGTGGCCCGATTTGTCGACCCCGCAACGCGCCAGTCCGGATCCGCATGAGCCGCAGCGCAACAGCCCAGAAAACAAATAGCGCGGCGCCGGTTTGCCTTGCGCATGCTCGATCGAGCGATCGGCCTTGCGTGCCTGCACCTTGTCCCACAGTTCGCGGTCGACCAGGGTCAGATCCGGCCGATCGACGCTCTGCCATTCGCTCTCGGCATTCGGGCGCGAGACGCGCCGACCATTGGCCGGGTCCTTCACCATCCGGACCTTGCTCCAGACGATGCGGCCGGCATAGAGCTCGTTCAGCAGGATGCCCGAACCGCGGCGGCCATTGCCGTTGATCGTCGAGGCGTTCCACGCCCAGCCCCGCGGCGGTGCGATGCCATCCCGGTTCAGCTCGTTGGCAATGCTGCGCGGCGCCTTGCCGGCGGCGTAGTGGGTGAATAGCCGCGGCTAATCCACGTAGGGATTGGCTGCGAGCCATTCCTCCAGGGCGTCGACGATCCTGGTCAGTTCGGCCTCTTCCGGCGTATCCTCAAGGCATCCGGTCAGGCCCTGGACGTGCTCGATCGCGCGGGCGACGTCCGTGGCGCAGCGGCAGCGGCAGATCGGACATGCTGGCTAGCCTCTTGTTTTGGTGTACCGACGCATGGCCACGAAAGCTCTCTCAGCGCGCGGCGTCGATCAAACTGCGGGCTATCTGCCTTGCGATCGTCTGAGCTTCCGAGCTCGTCCACTTGTGAGCGGGGCTTACCATTCGCATCCCTGCATCTTCTTCGAAGGAAACAAAGGCCAGCACGCGCTCGCGAGCGTCCATTACCCGATAGCATGACTGATTGCGCTTGATGCGGAGGGGGAGCCGGAACGGGATCATGCCGGATTTCAGAAGGGGATTTGGAGGCGGTTCAACGGCTCTGGAACCGGACAAGGTTCGAATATGAGCGGCGGCATGTGGTCCTCCTCCCAGCAGAAGGCCGCATAGTCGAGCTCCGCCCATTCGTTGGCTTCGGGGCTTCCAGGGCGCGCGTCCTCGATCTCGGCCACGCGCTGCCGAGCCGCCAACCATTCCAGGGTATCGGTGATGGCCATCGCGCCCCGCATCGTCAGTGCCGCGTCGCCTCGTTGTCATTGAACCCGACGCACCTTGCCTCGCGGAGCCAGTGCCAAGGGTCGCCAGCGGATTGCTCGACCAGCCAGAGCTGCGGCTTGCCGTCGCCCGGCAGGAAGAAGGCGTAGTCCTCGCCATTCGCCAGGCGATAGGGCGGATCGAAAACAACCAGCTTCTGCACCTCGCCGATGTTCAATTGGACCCGGCTCAACTCGAAATTCCCGCCGCGGGCGATGATCTGCTCGGCCT